>NZ_VZQO01000012.1:0-164377 GCF_014397665.1 Paraburkholderia sp. UCT2 | reverse complement strand
GTGTGAGGCTTCTGATACTTCTGCCTGACAGCAGACTCCGGAGAATCCGCCGCCGCATTCCGCATCAAGCGCCCACACTTATCGACTGTTAGTTTTTAAAGATCGGTCCGCCAAACCCGCCGCGCCTGAACCACCACTACCCGGCACTGCTTCGTTTGCGTCGCTGCGTCTGCAGCAGAGAGACGAAATTATGGAGAACTTCCGTCGGATCGTCAACAGGTTTTTATCACTCGCTTAACCTGCCCACGCCGCTGAAGCCCACGCCATCAAAGGCTTCCCGCTTCTCCGCACCCCGGCGTCCGGAGCGCGAAAGAGCGGAATTCTAGTCGCCGACATCGGGACTTGCAAGCGATATTTTGACAAGCGTATTAACGGTGCTTGAAAACCGGTTTGCGCTTCTCCACGAACGCGGCCATGCCCTCTTTCTGGTCTTCGGTGGCGAAGAGCGAATGGAACAGGCGGCGCTCGAAATGCACGCCCTCCGCGAGCGTCGTTTCAAAGGCTCGGTTGACCGACTCCTTGACCATCAGCACCGCCGGCAGCGGGAATTCCGCAATGGTGGCGGCCGCGCCGACCGCTTCGTCAAGCAGCGATGCCGCCGGGATCACGCGCGAAACCAGTCCGGCGCGCTCCGCTTCGGCGGCATCCATGAAACGGGCGGTCAAACAGAGGTCCATCGCCTTCGCTTTTGACACCGCCCGCGGCAAGCGCTGCGTGCCGCCCGCGCCCGGCATGATCCCGAGCTTGATTTCCGGTTGACCGAACTTCGCCGTGTCGGCGGCGAAAATGATGTCGCACATCATCGCCAGTTCGCAGCCGCCGCCGAGCGCGAAGCCCGCCACCGCGGCAATGATCGGCTTACGGATCGAGCGAACCGTTTCCCAATTGCGCGTGATGTAGTCGCCCTTGTAGACATCCATATAGGAGTACGACGCCATCATCCCGATGTCCGCACCGGCCGCGAACGCTTTCTCGCTGCCCGTCACGACGATTGCGCCAATCGACTCGTCGCCGTCGAACTCGCGCAACGCTGCGCCTAGTTCGTCCATCAGCGCGTCGTTCAGTGCATTCAGAGCCTTCGGACGGTTGAGCGTAATCAGTCCGACCCGTCCCCGCGTCTCAACCAGAATGTTTTCGTAAGCCATGCCGCCTCCATAAGGGTTAATCGCACGCGAAAAACGCTTCGCGCATCGTCTGTGGTGATGCTACCATTCACCAACCAACCGGTCGGTCAATTATTCGACAGGTATTTCCCCAACGTACAGCCGAGCCTCTTTGCCATGACACATCCGCTATTCACCAAGCACGAAGATACGCTGCACAAAGCGCTCGCCGCGCTCGAAACGCGCGGCTACTGGAGCCCGTTCGTCGAGATGCCCAGTCCGAAAGTGTACGGGGAAACAGCCAACGCGGACGGCGAAGCCGCGTTCAAGGCGCTTCTAGACAAAACGTTCGACCTGGACCAACCGTCGACGGGAGAGACCGTCGGCGCAGAGGTTTCGCCGTTCGGCATCCAGCTCGGCGTGCGTTACCCGAAAGCCGACCCGAGCGCGCTCATCGCCGCATCTGCCGCGGCGCAACGCGATTGGCGCGCCGCCGGCTCGCAGGCATGGATCGGCGTGAGCCTCGAAATCCTCGCGCGCCTGAATCGCGCCAGCTTCGAGCTCGGCTATAGCGTGATGCACACGACCGGTCAGGCGTTCATGATGGCCTTCCAGGCAGGGGGCCCACACGCGCAGGATCGCGCGCTCGAAGCGGTCGCGTATGCCTGGGATCAGCTGCGCCGTATTCCCGCCGACGCGCACTGGGAAAAGCCGCAAGGCAAAAACCCGCCGCTCGCGATGCACAAGCGCTACACCGTCGTGCCGCGCGGCATCGGCCTCGTGCTCGGCTGCTGCACATTCCCGACGTGGAACGGCTATCCGGGCCTGTTCGCCGATCTGGCCACCGGCAACACGGTGATCGTCAAGCCGCATCCGGGCGCGATCCTGCCGCTCGCGCTGACCGTGCGCATCGCGCGTGACGTGTTGCGCGAAGCGGGCTTCGATCCGAACGTCGTCACGCTGCTGGCCACCGCCCCGAACGACGGCGCCCTCGTCCAGCAACTGGCCCAGCGCCCCGAGATCAAACTGATCGACTTCACGGGCAGCACCCAGAACGGCACCTGGCTCGAGCGCAACGCGCACCACGCGCAGGTCTACACCGAAAAAGCTGGCGTCAATCAGATCGTCATCGACTCGGTCGACGACATCAAGGCGGCCGCGCGCAACATCGCGTTCTCGCTGGCGCTCTACTCAGGCCAGATGTGCACCGCGCCGCAAAATATCTACGTACCGCGAGACGGCATTCGCACCTCGGAAGGCACGCTCAGCTTTGACGATGTCTCCCAGGCGCTTGCCGGCGCGGTGCAAAAGCTCGTCGCCGATCCGGCCCGCGCCGTCGAACTGCTCGGCGCGATCCAGAACGAAGGCGTCGTGCAGCGCATCGACGAAGCCGCCGGGCTCGGCCGCGTTCTCGCCGCGAGCCAGACGCTCGACCATCCGTCCTTTCCGGGCGCTCGCGTGCGCACACCGCTCGTATTGCAACTCGACGCCTCGACCGACCGCGCCCAGTTCACGAGAGAATGGTTCGGGCCGATCTCGTTCGTCATCGCGACGGACTCGACCGCGCAGTCACTCGACCTCGCTGGCGACATTGCTGCCGAGCACGGCGCGCTAACGCTGGCGGTCTACAGCACGGACGACGCCGTGCTCGACGCCGCGCACGAAGCGTCGATTCGCGGCGGCGTCGCACTGTCGATCAACCTGACCGGTGGCGTGTTCGTCAACCAGTCCGCGGCTTTTTCGGACTTTCACGGCACCGGCGCCAACCCAGCCGCGAATGCCGCGCTTGCCGATGCCGCTTTCGTCGCCAACCGCTTCCGTGTCGTTCAAAGCCGCGTTCATGTTGAACCGAAAGCGGCGCCCGCGGTAGCTGGCTGAACGGCATAAGAAGGCTTCAGCACAACGCACGACTTCGTCCTATGCCGTTCGGCGGATGGACCGAGTCGTGCGCTCTGACTAACATCAGACATCGGATCGGCATCACGCGCCGACGCTAGTCGAGCGACCGTGCCCATCGGCCAAAGAGAGTTTGAGGAGACACCCCATGTCATATGAAGCGATCCGGCTGGACATCGACTCATCGAGCCACGTCGCCACCATCACGCTGAACCGCCCGGACAAGCTCAACAGCTTCACGCGCGCGATGCATCAGGAACTCGGCGCGGCACTCGACCAGGTCGAAAAGTCCGGCGCCCGTGCGCTCGTGCTCACCGGCGCGGGACGCGGCTTCTGCGCCGGCCAGGATCTCGCCGACCTCGATTTCACGCCCGGCGTGATGACCGACCTCGGCGCCGTGATCGATGAATACTTCAATCCGTTGATCCGCCGTCTGCAAGCGCTACCGTTTCCGGTGATCGCCGCGGTCAACGGCACGGCCGCCGGCGCGGGCGCCAATCTCGCGTTGGCCTGCGACCTGGTGCTCGCAGCTCGCTCCGCGAGTTTCATCCAAGCGTTCGTGAAGATCGGCCTCGTGCCGGATTCGGGCGGGACGTGGTTCCTGCCGCAACGCGTTGGCATGGCACGCGCGCTCGGCCTCGCGATCACCGGCGGCAAGCTCAGCGCCGACAAAGCCGAAAGCTGGGGCTTGATCTGGCAAGCGCTCGACGACGCCGAACTGGCTCCGGCCGCTGCAAAACTCGCGGCCCAGCTTGCCCAGCAACCGACGCGCGCGATCGCCGCGATCAAGCAGGCGATGCGTGCCGGCACGACGCAAACGCTCGACCAGCAGCTCGATCTCGAGCGTGATCTGCAGCGCCAACTAGGCGCCTCACACGATTACGCGGAAGGCGTGCAGGCATTTATCGAAAAGCGCGCGCCGCGCTTCGAGGGGCGTTGAGATGTCCACGCAAACCAGCCGCCCCGACCAGATGACTGCCGACGAACTCGCCTGCGCGACAGCTGCCGCGATGTACGAAAACGACGCCTGCAGTCGCGCGCTCGGGCTCGAGATTCTCGAAGTGCGCCCCGGCTATGCGCGGCTGCGCATGGCGGTGCGAGACGATTTCCTGAACGGCCACCAGATCTGCCATGGCGGCCTGATCTTCACGCTCGCCGATTCGACCTTCGCGTTCGCCTGCAACACCTACAACATCAATACGGTTGCCGCCGGCTGCTCGATCGAATACCTCCGGCCGGTCTACGGCGGCGACGTGCTGAGCGCCGAAGCGGTCGAGCAGACATCGAGCGGGCGCACTGGCATCTACGATATTCGCGTCACGAATCGCGCCGGCGAGACCGTCGCGATGTTTCGCGGCAAGTCGGCGCAAATCAAGGGCAACCTGATTCCCACCGGCGACTAACATTGAGCGACGGCAAGCCAGAGCCGCCCTCGCGGACAACTGTCTGCGCGGCTCTCTGACGCCAACGCGTTACATATCAGACTCAGATACTGAGGCAGCAAGGAGACATTCGATGAGCACCGCTCTTCCGCTCGATCCGATCGAGACCGCCAGCCGCGACAAGCTCGCCGCGCTCCAACTTGAACGGCTCAAATGGTCACTCACCCATGCGTATGAAAATTCGCCGGTGTACCGGCGCAAGTTCGACGAAGCCGGTGTTCATCCGGGCGATGTCAAGTCGCTCGCGGACCTCGCGCGCTTTCCGTTCACGACGAAGAAGGATTTGCGCGACAACTATCCGTTCGGCATGTTCGCGGTGCCGCAGGAGCAGATTTCGCGAATCCATGCATCGTCTGGGACGACCGGCAAACCGACCGTCGTCGGCTATACGGCGCGCGACATCGACACGTGGGCGAATCTCGTCGCCCGTTCGATACGCGCCGCCGGCGCGAAGCGCGGCGACAAGGTGCACGTGAGCTACGGCTACGGCCTCTTCACGGGCGGCCTCGGCGCGCATTACGGCGCCGAGCGCGCGGGGCTCACCGTGATTCCGTTCGGCGGTGGTCAGACCGAAAAGCAGGTGCAGCTGATCCAGGACTTCCGGCCGGACATCATCATGGTGACACCGAGCTACATGCTGTCGATCGCCGACGAACTCGAGCGCCAGGGTATCGACCCGGCTAGCTGCTCATTGCGCATCGGCATCTTCGGCGCTGAGCCGTGGACCAACGAAATGCGCGAGGCGATCGAAAAACGCATGGGCATCGACGCGGTCGACATCTACGGTCTCTCCGAAGTGATGGGCCCGGGCGTCGCCTCGGAGTGCGTCGAGACCAAAGACGGCCCGACGATCTGGGAAGACCATTTCTATCCCGAGATCATCGACCCCGAAACGGGCGAGGTGCTGCCCGATGGCGAACTCGGCGAACTCGTGTTCACGTCGCTGACGAAAGAAGCGCTGCCGATCATCCGCTACCGCACGCGCGATCTCACGCGCCTGCTGCCGGGCAGCGCCCGCACGATGCGGCGTATGGAAAAAATCACGGGCCGCTCGGACGACATGATGATCGTCCGTGGCGTCAATGTGTTCCCGACGCAGATCGAAGAGTTGCTGCTCAAGCAGCACGCGCTCGCGCCGCACTATCAGATCGTACTGACGAAGGAAGGGCCGCTCGACGTGTTGACGCTGAACGTCGAACCGTGCCCCGAAAGCGCGCCGGATACTTCCGCGCTATCCATCGCGAAAAACGCGCTGGCGTACGACATCAAGGCGCTGATTGGCGTAAGCGCGGTGGTGAACGTGCTGGCCGTGAATGGGATCGAGCGCTCGGTGGGCAAGGCACGGCGGGTGGTCGACAAGCGCAGATCGGGGCTCTAAGTCAGGCAACCGGCAACGACGCGCAGCGTAAGAGCCCAACAAAAAACGGCGTCACGCACGGATCCTGATCCGAACGTGACGCCGATTTCCACGACTTCTATTGACGTTCGCGGCAGCCTCCAACCCGCCTCCCGAAAACCGCCGTAACTCAAACGGCAGTCACGCTTCTGCCTGCGCCCCACCGCCTCACGAATTCGGCAGCAGCAGCCACATCCGGCCACCCTGCTTCATCTTGCCAGCCAGATCACCAGCATCGTCGCCGAGGCCCCAGAAGTAGTCGGCGCGCACGCCGCCTTTGATCGCGGTGCCCGTGTCCTGCGCGAACACGAGGCGGTTCATCGGCGAGTTCGTCAGCGGCCGTGTGGTCTGCAGGAACACCGGCGTGCCGAGCGGAATCGCGCTCGGGTCGACCGCAATCGAGCGCTCCGGCGTCAGCGGCACGCCGAGCGCGCCGATCGGGCCGTCCGCGCCGCCGCTCGGCATACTTTCGGCCGACGGCATCTCGCGAAAAAACACGAAGCGCGGATTGGTGTCGAGCAATCCATCGACGCGCGTCGGATTCGCGCGTGCCCATGCCTTGATGCCCTGCATCGTCGCCTGCGCGGGTGTGATCTCGCCATGATCGAGCAGCCAGCGCCCGATCGACTTGTACGGCTGATCGTTGGTACCGCCAAAGCCGACGCGCATCACACTGCCGTCTTCCATCACGATGCGCCCGGAGCCCTGCACCTGCAAAAAGAATGCTTCGATCGGGTCGTCGACCCACACGAGTTCGTTGCCGCTGAGCGCGCCCGAGCGTTCGAGTTGGGCGCGCGCCGGCAACGGCGCCCCCGCGCGATAGCCGGCGGGCCAGCGGTACAGCGCGGTCTGATATACCCCATGCCGCGTGCGCGAGCCCCGCAGCAGTGGCTCGTAGTAACCGGTGACCAGACCGTCGAGCGTGCCGTCGCTATTCGCGAGCTGGAACGGCGTGAAGTAGGCTTCGAAGAAGGCGCGCGCGCCGGTGACGTCGAGATCGTCGATTTGCGCGGCGGCCGCGCATGCACGCGACCAGTTCGGCTGACGCGCGAGCCTCGTGCAGTTTTGCCGCAACGCGGCCGTCGCGCCGATCAGCGAGTCGTCCTGCCAGCCCGGCACCTGCTGCCACGCAACCGCGGTCAAGCGCGACGACGCGATCTGGCCGGGGATGATCGCCGCGCTGCTCGGCGGCGAAGGCCGGAGGGCGCCACCGCCACCGCAGGAGGCAAGCAACACCGCAACCGACAATGCACCGACCCACGCGCCGGCTCGGCGGACAAAACGCATACAATGTTCGTTCTTGATGGAAACCGCCATGTCTGATTTGTTCGACGAATACCCGATGCTCATCTTCGCGCTGGAATCGCTGCTCGCGCTGTTCCTGCTCGTCTTTATCGTTGTGTGGACGTCGTCTGGCAAGAAAAAAGCGCGACGTGCCAAGCCGGCGGAACGGTCCCAACAGCAAAAGCCGCAGTGACCCCGGCCGGCGGGTTGCATACGGAACCGCGCAACCCCTCGTGCATCAAGCGCTCGTCTGAGCGCTCATCCAACCACCCACTCAACTGCCCGCTGCGCCGCGCGCCGATACGAACTCATTAAAGACCGCGCAACACCGCGCCGGTTCAATGCAACGTTCGCGGCATGCGCAACACGAACTCCGGCACCGGCGCCTCGAAGCGCTCACCATCCTCCGCCACGCAGAAGTAATCGCCGCGCATCGTGCCGACCGGCGTCGCGATCACTGCCCAACTCGTGTATTCGAAATGCTCGCCCGGCTTGAGCAGCGGCTGATGACCGACCACGCCCAGGCCTTTGACTTCCTGGACGGTGTTTTCGCTGTCGGTGATGATCCAGTGACGCGCGATCAACTGTGCGGGCACCTGGCCGGTGTTACGGATGGTCAGCGTGTAGGCAAAGGCGTACTGGCGACGCTCCGGGTCCGATTCTTCGGGCAGGTAGTGCACCTGCGCCGAGACGCTGAATTCGTACTGGCTCATCCTGATTCCGATCTGATCAAACGGGCTGTGAAAAATCGTGGAAGGCCCGAACGCCAATGGTCTGCGGGTGCAGTGGCGATGCGGCGCTCATGGAATGGCATTCTGCTTGATGCGCGGCATGGCCGCAACCGGATACGCCTTTCGGCCAGCAGTGTCTAAGACGTTGGGACACGGCTGCTTTGCCGCGCCCAGTCTCCATGTCGTTTTTGCGCCGGCACTTTGCGAAGTTTCATCGCGCGATTCCGCCACGCCAACCGCGGGCAGCACCCCGGTCTGCACGCGCAAAACCGGTAAAATGGCGCTTTCCCGCTTGCATCGGCCCCCTGTCATGACGCAATTTCGCATCGCTCCCAGCATTCTCTCCGCCGACTTCGCCCGCCTGGGCGAAGAAGTCCGCAACGTCGCCGCCGCCGGCGCCGACTGGATCCACTTCGACGTGATGGACAACCACTACGTGCCGAACCTGACCATCGGCCCGCTCGTATGCGAAGCGATCCGCCCGCACGTGGACGTGCCAATCGACGTGCACCTGATGGTGCGTCCCGTCGACCGCATCGTGCCGGACTTCGCGAAAGCCGGCGCGAACCTGATCAGCTTTCACCCGGAAGCGTCGGTTCACATCGACCGCACGCTGTCGCTGATCCGCGACCACGGCTGCAAGGCCGGCCTCGTGTTCAATCCGGCGACGTCGCTGAACTATCTCGATCATGTGATGGACAAGGTCGACCTCGTGCTGATCATGTCGGTGAACCCGGGCTTCGGCGGCCAGTCGTTCATCCCCGAGGCGCTCAACAAGCTGCGTGAAGCGCGCAAACGCATCGACGCGTACACCGAGCGCACCGGCCGCGACATCCACCTCGAAGTGGACGGCGGCGTGAAGGTCGACAACATCGCGGAAATCGCGGCGGCCGGCGCGGACACGTTCGTGGCCGGCTCGGCGATCTTTGGCCAGCCCGATCACAAGGTCGTGATCGACAAAATGCGCGCCGCCCTCGCGACCGTCCAGCGTTAAAAACCAGCGCCTCATGACCACTCCGTATCCCGCCCCGACGTTTACCGGCCCGCGCCTCGAAGCCGCGATCATCGACCTCGACGGCACGATGATCGACACGGCCGACGACTTCACCGCCGGCCTCAACGGTATGCTCGCTCAGCTCGACGCGGAGGAAACGACGCGCGAGGAAGTGGTCGGCTACGTCGGCAAGGGTTCGGAGCATCTGATCCGCAGCGTGCTTGCGCCGCGCTTCGAAGCCGAGCACGCGCAAGAGCGCTTCGACGAAGCGCTCGCGATCTATCAGGCCGAGTACGCGAAGATCAACGGCGTGCACACGCGGCTTTATCCAGACGTCGAGGCCGGTCTGCGCGCGCTGCGCGACGCGGGCCTGAAGCTCGCCTGCGTGACCAACAAGCCGCACCGCTTCGCGCTCGAATTGCTGCAGCAGTACCGGCTTGCACCGTATTTCAGCGTCGTGCTCGGCGGCGACAGTCTCGCGAAAAAGAAACCAGACCCGCTTCCGATGCTGACCGCCGCCGCGCAGCTCGGCGTCGAGCCGAGCGCCACGGTGGCGATCGGCGACTCGGAAAACGACGCGCTGGCGGGCCGCGCGGCCGGCATGGCGACGCTGACCGTGCCCTACGGGTACAACCACGGCCAAGCTATACAAACGATAAAATCCGATGGTATAGTTGCCTCGCTGCTCGACGCCGCCAGGGCGATCGCAGCGCATCAATCCACGACTTAACAGTCCTTCATCCTCATGTTTCTGAATAAAAAACGGAGTCTGATTAGCATCGACCGGGGAGCCTGGCCCTGGCGTCGCTGGTCGCGCTAACCTCGCCTGAGGTACGCTGAAGCTCGTCTTCGGCAACCGTTTTTTACTTCGCTGCGCTCACGCGCTTTTTCCATCGATCTGTTTTTGCGCAGCTGCATCGGCTGATTGAGCCTGCGCGTACCCGCAAGGTACCGTTGCTCACCCGCACCGCTCGCACGCGCCGATGGAAGACCCGCGCCGGTCGGTATCATTGTGTCGAGAACGTCGACCCACGCCCTGACCGAAGGCGCTTAGCCCCGCTTTGCCCGACGCTTGCTGCCGCCGGACCACCGTACAGGATCGGAACATGACCGAACTCGAATTCCAGTCCCTCGCCAACGAGGGTTTCAACCGCATTCCGCTGATCGCCGAAGCGCTCGCCGACCTCGAGACGCCGCTGTCGCTGTACCTGAAGCTCGCGCAGACCGAGCGCAACGGCGCGAACTCGTTCCTGCTGGAGTCGGTGGTCGGCGGCGAACGCTTCGGGCGTTATTCGTTCATCGGCCTGCCGGCGCGGACTCTCATGCGCACGCGCAACGGCGTGTCGGAAGTGGTCCGCGACGGCAAGGTCGTCGAGACGCACGAGGGCGATCCGCTCGCGTTCATCCAGCAATTCCAGGCGCGCTTCAAGGTCGCGCAACGCCCGGGGCTGCCGCGCTTCACGGGCGGTCTCGCCGGCTATTTCGGCTATGACGCCGTGCGCTATATCGAGAAGAAGCTCGCGCACAGCGCGCCGAAAGACGATCTGAACCTGCCCGACATCCAGCTGCTGCTGACCGAGGAAGTCGCCGTCATCGACAACCTCGCCGGCAAGCTCTATCTGGTGGTCTACGCCGACCCGACCCAGGCTGAGGCCTACACGAAAGCGAAGCACCGTCTGCGCGAACTGCGCCAGCGGCTGCGCGTCACCGTCGAGCCGCCCGTCGTGTCGGCCAGCGTACGCACCGAGATCTACCGCGAGTTCGCGAAAGACGATTACCTGGCGGCCGTGCGCAAGGCGAAGGAATACGTCGCCGCCGGCGAACTGATGCAGGTGCAGGTCGGCCAGCGCCTGATCAAGCCGTACCGCGACAATCCGCTGTCGCTGTATCGCGCGCTGCGCTCGCTGAATCCGTCGCCGTACATGTACTACTACAACTTCGGCGACTTCCACGTGGTCGGTGCGTCGCCGGAGATTCTGGTGCGCCAGGAAAAGCGCGGCGAGGACCGTATCGTCACGATCCGCCCGCTGGCCGGCACCCGTCCGCGCGGCAACACGCCCGAGCGCGACGCCGCGCTCGCTACCGAGTTGCTGAACGATCCGAAGGAAATCGCCGAGCATGTGATGCTGATCGACCTCGCGCGCAACGACGTCGGCCGCATCGCGCAGATCGGCTCGGTGGTCGTGACCGACAAGATGGTGATCGAGAAGTACTCGCACGTGCAGCACATCGTCAGCTCGGTCGAAGGCAAGCTCAAGAACGACATGACCAATTTCGACGTGCTGCGCGCCACCTTCCCGGCCGGCACGCTGTCGGGCGCGCCGAAGGTCCGCGCGATGGAGCTGATCGACGAGCTCGAGCCCGTCAAGCGCGGCCTGTACGGCGGGGCGGTCGGCTATCTGTCGTTCACCGGCGAGATGGATCTGGCCATCACGATCCGCACCGGCGTGATCGCCAACGGCAATCTGTATGTGCAGGCGGCCGCGGGCGTGGTCGCCGATTCGGTGCCCGAATCCGAATGGCAGGAGACCGAGAACAAGGCACGCGCGGTAATGCGCGCCGCCGAGCAGGTCCAGGACGGCCTCGATAGCGACTTCTGACCGGAGACACACCATGCTGCTCATGATCGACAACTACGACTCGTTCACCTACAACCTGGTGCAGTACTTCGGCGAACTCGGCGAAGACGTGCGCACCTACCGCAACGACGAAATCACGCTCGATGAAATCGCCAGGCTGAACCCCGAGCGCATCTGCCTGTCGCCGGGCCCGAGCAATCCGCAACACGCGGGCATCACGCTCGACGTACTGCGCGAATTCGCCGGCAAGACGCCGATTCTCGGCGTGTGTCTCGGCCATCAGGCGATCGGCGAGGCGTTCGGCGGCCGCGTCGTGCGCGCGCAGACCATCATGCACGGCAAGGTCAGCACGATCGAAACCGATTGCAAGGGCGTATTCGAAGACCTGCCGAAGCACTTTACGGTAACGCGCTACCACTCGCTCGCGATCGAACGCGAATCGCTGCCCGACTGCCTCGAAGTATCGGCATGGACTGAAGACGGCGAAATCATGGGCGTGCGCCACAAGGAACTTGCCGTGGAAGGCGTGCAGTTCCACCCGGAATCGATCCTGTCCGAACACGGCCACGCGCTGCTCGAAAACTTCGTCAAGCAGTCAAAGCTCGCCGTCGCCGGCAAGGCCTCGAGTCACGCGGCGCCCCGCAATGCCTGACACAAAGGGAGACGAGATCATGTCCATTACGCCCCAGGAAGCCTTGCAGCGGACCATCGAGCACCGCGAGATTTTTCACGACGAAATGCTGCACCTGATGCGCCTCATCATGCGCGGCGAGCTGTCGCCCGTGATGTCGGCGGCGATCATCACCGGCCTGCGCGTCAAAAAAGAGACCATCGGCGAAATCACCGCGGCCGCCACGGTGATGCGTGAATTTGCCCGGCACGTCGACGTGCAGGACAACTCGAACTTCGTCGATATCGTCGGCACCGGCGGCGACGGCGCGCACACCTTCAACATTTCCACCGCGACGATGTTCGTGTCGGCCGCAGCGGGCGCGAAGGTCGCAAAGCACGGCAATCGCGGCGTATCGAGCAAGTCGGGCAGCGCGGACGTGCTCGAAGCGCTCGGCGTCAACATCGATCTGCAACCGGAGCAGGTCGCGGCATCGATTGCGGAAACGGGCATGGGCTTCATGTTCGCGCCGAACCATCATCCGGCGATGAAAAACGTCGCGCCGGTACGCCGGGAACTCGGCATCCGCACGATCTTCAATATCCTCGGGCCCCTCACCAATCCGGCCGGCGCGCCGAATCAGCTGATGGGCGTGTTTCACCCCGACCTCGTCGGCATTCAGGTGCGCGTGATGCAGCGCCTCGGCGCCAAACACGTGCTCGTCGTGTACGGGATGGACGGCATGGACGAAGTGTCGCTCGGCGGCGCCACGCTGGTCGGCGAGTTGCGCGACGGCGAGATCCGCGAGTACGAGATCCATCCGGAAGACTTCGGCATGCAGATGGTGTCGAACCGCACGCTCAAAGTCGCCGACGCGGGCGAGTCGAAGGTCATGCTGCTCGACGCGCTCAGCAACAAGCCCGGCGTCGCGCGGGAAATCGTCACGCTGAACGCCGGCACGGCACTCTATTCGGCGAACGTCGCGGCCACGATCGCGGACGGCATCGAGCTCGCGCGCGAAGCGATCGCGAGCGGCAAGGCACGCGCGAAGGTCGACGAACTGGTGCGCTTCACCCAGCAATTCAAGCAGTAATCACGTAGCGAGACATTTATGAGCGACATCCTCGACCGCATCATCGCGGTCAAACGCGAAGAAGTCCGGGCGGCCGAGCAAAGCGTGCCGCTCGAAGAACTGCGGCTCGAAGCGTCGTCGCGCGATCTCCGCGACTTCGTCGGCGCATTGCGCGCCAAGCACACGGCGGGTCTCGCCGCGGTGATCTCCGAAGTGAAGAAGGCGAGCCCGTCGAAGGGCGTGCTGCGCGAGCACTTCGTGCCGGCCGACATCGCGCGTTCGTATGAGAAGCACGGCGCGGCGTGTCTGTCCGTGCTGACCGACGTGCAGTTCTTCCAGGGCAGCGTCGCCTATCTGCAGCAAGCGCGCGCCGCGTGCCAGTTGCCGGTGATACGCAAGGACTTCATCGTCGATCCGTATCAGGTGGTCGAAGCACGCGCGATGGGGGCCGACGCGATCCTGCTGATCGCCGCCGCGCTCGAAACCGCCGAGATGCAGGACCTCGAAGCGCTCGCGCATTCGCTGGGTCTCGCGGTGCTCGTCGAAGTGCACGACAGCGATGAACTCAAGGAAGCGCTGACGCTGAAGACGCCACTGATCGGCATCAACAACCGCAATCTGCGCACCTTCGAAACCTCGCTCGACACGACGCTCGGCATGCTCGACGCGATTCCCGACGATCGCATCGTCGTGACCGAATCGGGCATCCTGTCGCGCGACGACGTCGAGCGCATGCGCGCGCGGAACGTGCATACCTTCCTCGTCGGCGAAGCGTTCATGCGCGCGGACGAGCCGGGCGTGGAACTCGCGCGGATGTTTTTCTGAGCGTCGTATCGACGTATCGGCGTATCGGGCGCAGAGAAATCCACGCAACAAGGACACCCGGCATGGGTATGGAACGCGAAATCAAGCTGGCGCTGCCGGCTTCGCAGGTGCAGGCGGCGACGCAGTGGTTCGCCGCGCGCGCCGGCAAGAACGGACGCGCGATCAAGCTCGTGAACATTTACTTCGATACGCCGCAGTTGACGCTGGCGTCGTCAAAGAGCGCGCTGCGTCTACGGCAGACCCCGGACGGCTGGCTGCAGACCTTCAAGACGGTCGGCACGGCGACGAACGGCTTGCATAGCCGGCACGAATGGGAATTGCCGGTCGCGGGCGCGAAGCTCGAAATCGAATCGTTGCTGAGCGCTTGCGACGAACCCGCCGCCGCGGATGCACTGAAACAGGCCGCGCCTGCGCTGATCGAGCTATTCCACACCAATTTCACGCGCACGCTATGGCTGCTCGACTCCAACGGCGCTCAGATCGAGGCGGCGATCGATCAGGGCGACGTGCTTGCCGAGGTCGACGATGAAGCGCGCCGCGCGCCGATCTCGGAGATCGAGCTCGAACTGAAATCGGGCGACGAAGCGGCGCTTCACACGCTCGCCGCCGAACTCGGCAAACGGATTGCCGGCCTCGCGCCGGATGACATCAGCAAGGCGCAGCGCGGGTATCGGTTGCGCGCCAAGTGAGCGCGTTGCCCGAAACCCGCGGCACCTCATGCGCTCGCTTGCCGCAACTTGAGCTAGTCCGCGTTTGCTGCGACACTTCCCCGCCATGACCTCCGCTTCCCGCACCCGCTCCAGTTTGCCGCAGGCATCGCTGTTCGACGATGTCGCGCCCGCCGCAACCGCAGCCTCCGCCGACCCCAGCGCCGCCCCGCCCACGCTCGAAGCGCAATTCGCCGCGCTACCCGCGGCCTGGCGCGCGCATCTGAAGCCCTTCATCGACAGCGACACCTACGCGCCGCTGTGCCGCTTCGTCGACGGTGAGCGTGCCGCCGGCAAAACGATCTATCCGGCCGACGTGTTCCGCGCGCTCCGCCTGACGAGCCCCGACGAAGTGAAAGTCGTAATCCTCGGCCAGGATCCGTACCACGGCGAAGACCGCGGCACGCCGCAGGCGCACGGTCTCGCGTTTTCGGTCGCGCCGCACGTGCGGCCGCCACCGTCGCTGCGCAACATCTTCAAGGAAATCGCCGCGAGTCTCGGTCACCAGACGCCGCAGCACGGTTGCCTCGACAGCTGGGCCAAACAGGGCGTGCTGCTGCTGAACACGGTGCTGACCGTCGAGCGCGACAGCGCCGCGAGCCACGCGAAACGCGGCTGGGAGAAATGTACCGACACGCTGATCCACGAACTCGCGACGCGGCATCAGAACCTCGTCTTCATGCTGTGGGGCGCGCATGCGCAGGCGAAGCGCGCGCTGCTCGGCGGCAAGTCGCACTATGTGCTGGAGGCGCCGCATCCGTCGCCGCTGTCCGCGCATCGCGGCTTTCTCGGTTGCGGGCATTTCGCGAAGGCGAACGAATATCTGTTGCGGCACGGCCGGGAGCCGATCGACTGGCGTCTACCGGACGACGCGCAAATGCTTGCGTGAGAGCGTCGTCGTCAGAAGATTGCGATACACAACGAAAACGCCACGGAGGGTGAACCCATCCGTGGCGTTATTCTTTTCACCGCTCGCGCCGCATCGAAGCTGCGCAATGCGGCAGGACAAACCCGCTTAGACCGCGGCGATCGCTTCGCGTGCCGAGCTCAGCGCGGCGTTCGCGGCGTCCGGGCCCAGGTTCAGGCCTTCGGCGTAGATGAAGTTCACGTCGGTCATGCCGAGGAAGCCGAGGAAGCTCTTCAGGTACGGCGTCTGGCTATCGTTCGGCGTGCCGAGATACTTGCCGCCGCGCGCCGACACGACGTGGACCTTCTTGCCCGTCACGAGGCCTTCCGGGCCGTTCGCGGTGTAACGGAACGTGATGCCCGCACGTGCGATGAAGTCGAAGTACGTCTTCAGTTGCGACGAGATGCCGAAGTTGTACATCGGCGCACCGATCACGATGACGTCGGCGGCTTGCAGTTCGGCGATCAGCGCTTCGCTGCGTGCGGCGATCGCGGCCTGTTCCGGGGTGCGCTGGTCGGCCGGCGTGAAGAACGCGCCGAGCACGGCGTCGTCGAGGTGCGGCAGCGGTTCGGCTTGCAGGTTACGGACGACGACTTGCGCGCCCGGATTCGACTGTTGCAGCTTTTCCGTCAGCTCGTTGACGAGAAGCGTCGAGTTCGCGCCTTGCGAACGGGCTGCCGAGTTGATTTGCAGGATCGTGGTCATGGTTGACTCCAGTAGGGGCGCGCAGTGTTGCGCGAGTGAAGTCATTGTGTTTTTTTACCGGCCGGCGAAAAAGCCGTCCGGCGGCGAAGGATTGTTGCATGGGTAGAACAATCCACCGCCCTCCTCCGCCGATTGACGACGGGACAGGCGACGATCGGTGGACCGCCCGGTGCGGCCCACCACCACGCCGATCACTTCGTCAGCCAGCGCTCAAGGGCTTTGCGCGCGGCGGGACGGTGATCGCTGACCGTGAGCTTGTAGCGGGCCACTTCGGGGCCGTCGAGCTTCACCTGCGTGACGCGCAGCTCGTCGCGGCGGAACGCGTGCACGTCGACTTTCGCACCCGGCTGATAGCGCGTCAGCAGAGCATCGATATTCCCGCCGGTCACGCGCAGACCATCGATCGCGATCAGCACGTCGCCAGCGGAGAGGCCGGCCTTCTGCGCGGCGCTGCCCTCGTGCACGGTCGCGAGCGCGCAATCCGCGCCGCCGCGTAGCCGCACGCCGAGCGACGGCTTGCCGTTTTTGTCGACGTCCGGCGCGAGCGCCACGCCGAACGGCGCGAGCAGCGCGTCGAGCGGCAGATCGCGCGTGCCGCGCACGCCCTCGGCGAACAGTTCGGCCAGTTGCGCGCCGCTCGCTTCCGCGAAAATCGCCTCGATCTCGCTTTCGTCGACGCCGACCGGCTTGCCTCGATAAAAGTCACGGCCAAAGCGCTTCCACAGCAGACGCATCACGTCGTCGAGCGATTTCTGGTTGCCGGTCTGCGCGCGGATCGTCAGGTCGAAGGCGAGCGCGATCAGCGAGCCCTTCGTGTAATAGCTGACGATCGCGTTCGGCGCGTTCTCGTCCTGCCGGTAGTACTTGACCCACGCATCGAACGAACTTTCGGCGACGCTCTGCTTGAGGCGCCCGCTGCCGCGCTGCACCCCGCCGATCACCTTGCCGAGCAGGCCGAAATAGTCGTCCTGCGAGATCACACCGCTGCGTACGAGAATCAGGTCGTCGTAATACGACGTGAAGCCCTCGAACAGCCACAGCATCGACGTGTAGTTTTCGACGCCGAGGTCATACGGCGCGAACACGGCCGGCTTGATCCGCTTCACATTCCACGTGTGGAAATACTCGTGGCTGCACAGACCGAGATAGGTCCGGTAGCCCTCGCTCATCGGCTCGCGGCCCTGCACCGGCAGATCGGTGCGATTGCAGATCAGCGCGGTCGACGCGCGATGCTCGAGCCCGCCGTAACCGTCGGTGACAGCCTGCGTCATGAACACGTAGCGCTCGACCGGCGCCTTCTTCGACTTCGGTTCGAACAACGCGATCTGCGCTTCGCAGATGCGCTTCAGATCCTTGCACAGACGCTCCATTTCGAGCCCGATCACGCGACCGCCGATCACGACGTCGTGCGGCACGCCGTGCGCCTTGAACGTCGCGAGCGCGAATTCCCCGAGCGTCACAGGATGGTCGATCAATTCGTCGTAGTTCTGCGCGCGGTATTCGCCGAAGCCGTAGCGCTTCGTGCCGCGCGCTTCCGGCAGCGCGGTCGCGACGCGCCAGCCGCGATACGCGGCCCCCTGCGGCTTCTGAATATCGACCACGCACTGCGCGTCCTCATGGCCGAGCGGCGACAGGAACACGCTGGTGCCGTTGAAAAAGCCGATCGTGTCGTCCAGATGCGCGGCGCGCACCGACAGGTCCCATGCGTACACCTCGTAGCGCAGCGTCAAGGCTCCCTTGACCGGCGCGGCCTGCCACGTGTGCTTGTCGATCTTCTCGACGCGCACCTTGCGGCCCGCGTCGTTCACCGCGCGCAGCGTGACGATGTTGCGCGCGAACTCGCGCACCATGTAGCTACCCGGAATCCACACCGGCAGCATGAAACGCTGGCCGGCCGGATCGGGATCGGCGACGGTCACGGTGACTTCGAACAGGTGGGCGGCGGGGTTACCAGGAACGATGGTGTAGCGGATCGGCTTCATCGGCGGCGCTTGGGAGTGTCAGGAGAGTGAGGCGGAGAAGTTCGGGGCTCGATGCGAAAGGAGGCGCTGCGTGCGCCTCCTTTCGTTTGAACGTTGCATCTGTTGCGCCCGCGGCGGGCGTGCGCTGTGTGCTTTTCAGTGCACGGCCGACAGTTCCTTGTCGAGCCGATCTGCCGGCACCGCGCCGGGAAGGCGGCGACCGTCGGCGAGAAACACCGTCGGCGTGCCTTCGACGTTCATCGAACGGCCGAGCGCGAGGTTCTTGTCGATCGCGGCGGTGTCGCAGGTGGCGGCGGCGGTCGGCGCCTGACGGTCCTGCATCCACGATTCCCACGCCTTCGCGCGATCGGCCGAGCACCAGATCGACTTCGACTTGGCCGTCGAATCGGGCGACAGAACCGGGTACAGGAACGTGTAGACCGTCACGTTGTCGATCGACAGCAGCGTTTTTTCGAGCTGCTTGCAGTACGGGCAGTTCGGATCGGAGAACACCGCGATCTTGCGCGCGCCATTGCCGCGCACGACCTTCACCGCGTTGCCGAACGGCAGGCTCGCGAAGTCGATGCGGTTGGTTTCCGACAGGCGTGCCTCGGTCAGATTCTTGCGCGTCTTCGAGTCCACCATGTCGCCGAGCATCAGGTAGTCGCCGCTCGCATCGCTGTAGACAATCTGCGTGCCGAGATTCACTTCGTACAGGCCCGCGATCGGCGTCTTCGACACGCTTTTGATCGTCACGTCGGAAAGACGGGTTTGCAAGGTGGCCTTGAGCTTGTCGGTGGTCTGGTCGGCCTGCGCCGAGCAGCCGAGCATAGCGGCACCGATCGCGAGCGCGGCGGCGGCGATGCGGAAGGTCTTTTTCATGCTGGAGTCCTGGAGTCAGTCGCGCACCTGCGCGTTTTTTTACGTTCCGGCCGCGAGTTTCGGCCGCCTATCTGTTCAATCAGGCTCGATCAGGTTCGATCGGGGGTCGGATAAGGGGCGGATCGCAGCGCTTCGATCCGGTCATGATACCTGTCCCGGGCGCCGGTGACCGGCCATCGGCTATCCGCCCGTCGCCTCGTTGCGGTTTACCCCAGCGCGGCCGACACGAGCCAGCGCTTGATGAATGGCTGCGCGCCGACGAACGCCATGCCGGTATTGCGCACGGCGCGCGCGAGCGGACCGGGCACCGAGAACAGTTTCTGCAGACCGTCGGTGGCAATCATCAGCGCGCGAATGTCTTCGCGGCGCGCGCGCTCGTAGCGACGCAGCAGCACCATGTCGCCGAGATCGCGGAACGACTCCTTGCCGCCGATCGTGCTCGCGAGCGCGGCGACGTCGCGCAAGCCGAGGTTCATGCCCTGTCCTGCCAACGGATGGATCAGATGTGCGGCATCGCCGACCAGCGCGACCCGCGGGGCGACGAGCCGGTCCACGGTCTGCAACGCGAGCGGGAAGCCCTGCGCGGGCGTCAAGCAGTCGAGCGCACCGAACTGTTCACCGCTCACGTGCTCGACTTCGGCGGCGAGCCGCTCGGGATCGAGCGCGAGCAACTGCTCGGCGTGTTCGGTGCGCGCCGACCAGACCAGCGACACGTGGCCGTCCGGCATCGGCAGCAACGCGATGATCTCGCCGTCGCGGAACCACTGATACGCGGTTTCGCCGTGCGGCTTCGCAGCCTTGAAATTGGCGACCACACCGATCTGTCTGTAGTCGCGGCGCACCATCTTCGAGCCGATCTGCGCGCGCACCCACGAGTGCGCGCCGTCCGCGCCGACTACCAGATCCGCTTCGAGCACGCTGCCGTTCGCGAGGCCGACGCTCGCGTTGTCGACGGAGAAATCGAGCGCCTGCGCGCGCGCGTCGATCCACGTGAGGTTCGGCTGGAAGCGCAGCGCGGCATCGAGCGCGCGCTCGATCACCGACGACTCGACGATCCACGCAAGCTGCGGTACCGATGCCTGAAACGCCGAGAAATGCAGCTCGGCGTGCGCGTCGCCGTAGACGCGCATGTCGTAGACGGGACCGAGCCGTGTGTGATCGAGCGCCTGCCAGACCCGCAGCCGTTCGAGCAAGGCCTGCGAACTCGACGACAACGCATAGACGCGCGAGTCGAAGACAGCACCGGCGGGTAGCGCCGCGCAAGGCTGCGCGAGCAGTGCGACGCGCAGTCCGGCTTGCGTGAGCGCGAGCGCCGCGGTCTTGCCGACGAGCCCGCCGCCGATCACGGCGGCATCAAAGGTCTGGTGGTGTGCGTTCATGCGCGCATTATAGCCGCGGGGGTTGCGGGGGACGGATCGACGGGCGCGGCCGTTGGGCTCCGTGCGCGGGGCCTCGCGGGCTCGTGCCGGACATGGTGTGTGGGGTGAGAGCCTGAGGTTGTCGGCGGGACTGTGCGAGTCTGACGCCGACCGCTCGCGTAACCCGCACTTCATGCGTGGGCGGCCACGCGCATTTGAGTCCCGGGCCGCTGGCCGCGCGGCCTCGATGCGTCGTGCTAATGCGTCGCGGCGCTTGCCGCGAGCGCCGCGTTCGCCTCGCGCATGCGCATGAAGTCGCGATTGGACGAGAGGTTGCGCCACGCGGCCGCCTCGAGCTCCGCCTTGCGATCGCGCTGATCGCTGCGTACCGCGCAGTCGGGGAACACACGGTCGAACACGCGCCATAGCGAGTCGTAGTCGTTCTTATCGGCGAACCGCGCGATGTCGGCGTGATCTTCGTGCGACAGGTGGGTCGTCAAACAATCGATGGTCTGCCGGTCCGTGGTGGCCTGCGCTTCGTCGAAATTCGGCGCGACCCATGTCGCGACCGAGCCCACCACGACCGCGGCGACGACGCCGATCCCAACCCATCCGATGAGTCCCACGTTGCTCCCCCGGAAATTGAGCTCTGCCGACTCTGAACTGACGATTCTACAGTGGCTTCGCGCCAATGCGCCGGCGGGTCCGCGCGGGCGAACGGGTTACAATTGCGCTTTCCGTGAAAACTCGCACTCAATCGTCGAGCCAACGCCCCGATTCGGTGTCTTGTCCGCTCCGCTGAGCCTGCCGCGCCCCACCTCACGCGAAGGCTTTCCGAATCCGCGCGCAGCGTCGAGCGCATCACGCAACCAACTGATTCACTGAAGGATTTCCATGAGCCTCAAATGCGGCATCGTCGGCCTGCCCAACGTCGGCAAGTCCACCCTGTTCAACGCGCTGACCAAGGCGGGAATCGCCGCCGAAAACTATCCGTTCTGCACGATCGAGCCGAACGTCGGCATCGTCGAGGTGCCGGACGCGCGGCTGAAGGCGCTCGCCGAAATCGTCAAGCCGGAGCGCATCCTGCCGGCCGTGGTCGAGTTCGTCGACATCGCCGGTCTGGTGGCCGGCGCGAGCAAGGGCGAAGGCCTCGGCAACCAGTTCCTCGCGAACATCCGCGAAACCGACGCGATCACGCACGTCGTACGCTGCTTCGAAGACGACAACGTGATTCACGTCGCGAACAAGATCGATCCGCTGTCGGACATCGAGGTGATCAACACCGAACTCGCGCTTGCCGACCTCGCCACCGTCGAGAAGGCGCTCGCGCGCTATTCCAAGGCGGCCAAGTCGGGTAACGACAAGGAAGCCGCGAAGAATGCGGCGGTGCTGGAGAAGGTCCGCGCGCAGCTCGACCAGGCGAAGCCGGTCCGCGCGCTCGATCTGACCGATGAAGAAAAGGCCACGCTCAAGCCGTTCTGCCTGATCACCGCCAAGCCGACGATGTACGTCGCCAACGTGAAGGAAAACGGCTTCGAGAACAACCCGCACCTCGACGCGATCACGAAGTTCGCGGCTGCTGAAGGCGCGCCGGTCGTGGCCGTGTGCGCGGCGGTCGAAGCGGAAATCGCCGACCTCGACGAAGCCGACATGGAAGTCTTCCTCGCCGACATGGGCATGCATGAGCCGGGCTTGAACCGCGTGATCCGCGCGGGCTTCAAGCTGCTCGGCCTGCAGACCTACTTCACGGCCGGCGTGAAGGAAGTGCGCGCGTGGACGATCCACGTCGGCGACACGGCGCCGAAGGCGGCAGGCGCAATCCACACCGACTTCGAGCGCGGCTTCATTCGCGCGCAGACGATCAGCTTCGACGACTACATCGCCTACAAGGGTGAACAAGGCGCGAAGGAAGCCGGCAAGATGCGCGCGGAAGGCAAGGAGTACGTCGTGCATGATGGCGACGTGATGAACTTTTTGTTCAACGTGTAAGCGCGAAGCAGCGCAAACTGCGCTGCGCGCTTAAGGCCCGCGAACCCTCAGGAGTTGCGGGCTTTTTTGTTTGCGCGCTACGACTTCCGCAACGCGTCGAGACAACGGACCTTGATGTGCGGATTTGCAGTCGTGACCGCCGAAACAGCGTGCAACGCTTTGGCCTTGTAGTTTTTCAGCGCATCGTCAATAAACGGAATGCCGCACACACGTGATATCGCGAGAATGTGACTGTCGCCTTCGACAGGGTCTACGACCTTCAGCACAGCTGCGGGATTTCTCGGCAACGCATAGGCAAGAGCGATTCCCAAACCTTCCGCGTTCGCGCCGTCGGCCCCTATGGCCTACCCGGATGACTCTAGCTGTCGCCATGCATGAAGAAGGCGTCCCTGCCGAAAGTGTGCGTTCCCGGATTAGGCGTCAATGGCATGCCGAAAGCTCCGACATGATGGGAATGCCTTGGCGACCCCATCGTGTGCGAACCTTCAGGTATTGGCCCGACCGATCGGACGGGTTGCATGAGGCGATTGTTTTTGCCCGCGCCATGGCCCGAGTTGCATCACCCGTGATCTTCCCGAATAGATTCCCGTTTATTTCTTTTCCCTGACAGCCAATGCTAAATTTCGGCTTCCGGCGCGCCGCCGCCGGAATGTCATCGAACACAACTAGAATCGCGCGATTCGCGTCCGCGCCCCTTCCGAACCGGAGACAAAAACGATGAATTACAAGCCGCTGTTCCGTTCACTTTCCGTCGCCGCTGTATTGAGCATCGGCGTCAGCCAGGCGGCTCACGCCGCGACCGAAATCCAGTTCTGGCACGCCATGGAAGCCGCACTGGGTGAACGTCTGAACGACATCGCGAACGACTTCAACAAATCGCAAAACGACTACAAGATCGTGCCCGTGTTCAAGGGCACCTACGACCAGACCCTCGCCGCCGGCATCGCCGCCTATCGCAGCGGCAATGCGCCGGCCATCCTGCAGGTCTACGAGGTCGGCACCGCGACGATGATGCAGGCGAAGAAAGCCATCGTCCCGGTCACGCAGGTATTCAAGGACGCGGGCCTGCCGCTCGATCAGAAAGCCTTCGTGCCGACCATCGCGAGCTATTACAGCGACTCGAAAACCGGCGAACTGATCTCGATGCCGTTCAACAGCTCGACGCCGGTGCTGTACTACAACAAGGATGCGTTCAAGAAGGCTGGCCTCGATCCCAACCAGCCGCCGAAGACCTGGGCCGAGTTGCACGCCGATGCGCAGAAGCTGAAGGCCTCGGGCATGTCGTGCGGCTACTCGTCGGGCTGGCAAAGCTGGATTCAGCTCGAGAACTACAGCGCGTGGCATGCGGCGCCGTTCGCGTCGCGTAACAACGGCTTCGACGGCATGGACGCGCAGCTCGAATTCAACAAGCCGCTGCAGGTCGCGCACATCCAGTTCCTGCAGAACATGGCGAAGGACGGCACGTTCACCTATGTCGGCCGCAAGGACGAACCGGTGTCGAAGTTCTATAGCGGCGACTGCGGCATCATCACGAACTCGTCAGGCTCGCTCGCGACGATCAAGAAATACGCGAAGTTCAACTTCGGCACCGGCATGATGCCGTACGACGACAGCGTGAAGGGCGCGCCGCAGAACGCGATCATCGGCGGGGCGAGCCTGTGGGTGCTGTCGGGCAAGGACCCGGCCGTCTACAAGGGCGTCGCGAAGTTCCTCGCCTATCTGGCCACGGCGCCAGTCGCCGCGAAGTGGCATCAGGACACCGGCTATCTGCCGATCACGACCGCCGCGTATGACCTGACGCGCCAGCAGGGCTTCTACGACAAGAACCCCGGCAGCGACACCGCGATCCGCCAGATGCTGAACAAGCCGCCGCTGCCGTTCACGAAGGGCCTGCGTCTGGGCAACATGCCGCAGATCCGCACCGTGATCGACGAAGAGCTCGAGCAGGTGTGGGCGGACAGGAAGACGCCGCAACAGGCGCTCGACTCGTCCGTCGCGCGCGGCGACGACCTGCTGCGCCGCTTCGAAAAGGCCGGTAACTAAGCATCGCCTGCAGGCAGGGTTCCGGCGCTCCGGCGCGGGAACCCGTCGTTGCAGCACACTCTGGACATCCCGATGGAAAAGCGCTCCTACTTCGGCGCCAGCGCGCTGCCCTACCTGCTCGTCGCGCCGCAGCTGCTCATCACGCTCGTGTTCTTCCTGTGGCCGGCGGGCGTCGCGCTCTGGCAATCGACGCAAACCCAGGACGCGTTCGGTACGTCGAGCGCGTTCGTCGGACTCGCGAACTTCAAACAGCTGTTCGCCGACCCGCTGTATCTGGCGTCGTTCAACACGACGATCGTGTTCTGCACGCTCGTCACCGTGTCGGGCCTCGTGATCTCGCTGCTGCTCGCGGTCTGCGCGGACCGCGTGACGCGCGGCGCGAAGGCCTATCAAACGCTGCTGATCTGGCCGTACGCGGTCGCGCCCGCGATCGCCGCGGTGCTGTGGTCGTTCCTGTTCAACCCGAGCATCGGCCTCGTCACGTATGCGCTCGCGAAACACGGCATCGTGTGGAATCACGCGCTGAACCCCGGTCAGGCGATGTTCCTCGTCGTGCTCGCGTCAGTCTGGCAGCAGATCAGCTATAACTTCCTGTTCTTCTATGCGGGCCTGCAGGCGATTCCGCGCTCGCTGATCGAAGCGGCCGCGATCGACGGCGCCGGTCCGGTGCGCCGCTTCTTCGGCATCGCCCTGCCGCTGCTGTCGCCGACCACGTTCTTTCTGCTGGTGATCAACATCACCTACGCGTTCTTCGACACCTTTCCCGTGATCGACGCGGCGACCGGCGGCGGCCCAGGCCAGGCCACCCGCACGCTGATCTACAAGATTTTCGCCGAAGGCTTCCAGGGGCTCGACATTGGCAGCTCGGGCGCACAGTCGGTCGTGCTGATGATCATCGTCGTGGCACTGACCGTCGTGCAATTCCGCTTCATCGAACGCAGGGTTCAATACTCATGATCGAGAACCGACGCGGTTTCGACCTGTTCTGTCACGCGGTGCTGATCATCGGCGTCGCGCTCGTGGTGTTTCCGGTGTACGTCGCGTTCTGCGCGGCGACGATGAGCGAGCACGAGGTGTTTACGGTGCCGCTGTCGCTCGTGCCGAGCACGCATCTGTTCGAGAACATCGTCACGATCTGGACGCAGGGCACCGGCAACGCCGCGGCGCCGTTCAATCGCATGCTGTTCAACAGCCTCGTGATGGCGCTCGTCATCGCGATCGGTAAGATCGCCGTGTCGATGATCTCCGCGTACGCGATCGTCTACTTCCGCTTTCCGTTTCGCACGCTCGCGTTCTGGCTGATCTTCGTCACGCTGATGCTGCCGGTCGAAGTGCGGATTTTCCCGACCGTGCAGGTGGTGTCGTCGATGCATCTGAGCAATACGTACACCGGTTTGACGCTGCCTCTGATCGCGTCGGCGACCGCGACGTTCCTGTTCCGCCAGTTCTTCAAGACGCTGCCGGACGAGCTGATGGAAGCCGCGCGCATCGACGGCGCGGGCGCGCTGCGCTTCTTTTGGGACGTCGTGCTGCCGCTGTCGCGGACCACGATGGCGGCACTCTTCGTGATCACGTTCATCTACGGCTGGAACCAGTATCTGTGGCCGATCCTGATCACCAGCCAGCAGTCGCTGATCACCGCGGTGATCGGCATCAAGGGAATGATCGCCTCGGGCGATACCGCGACCGAATGGCATCTGGTGATGACGGCCACGCTGCTCGCGATGCTGCCGCCGCTCGCCGTCGTGCTGACGATGCAGCGCTGGTTCGTGCGCGGCCTCGTGGATTCGGAAAAATGATCCGGTATGGCGGACTGCGACAAGCACTCAAAATCAAAGGCTAGAACGGCATGGCTGCACTGACTCTGCAAAGCGTTAAGAAAACCTACGACGGCAAACAGTACGTGTTGCACGGCATCGACGTCGACGTCGCCGACGGCGAATTCGTCGTCATGGTCGGCCCGTCCGGCTGCGGCAAATCGACCTTGCTGCGGATGGTCGCCGGGCTCGAGCGCATCTCCGACGGCAGCATTTCGATCGCCGGCAAGGTCGTCAACGAGCTTGAGCCGAAGGATCGCAACATCGCGATGGTGTTCCAGAACTACGCGCTGTATCCGCATATGAGCGTGGCCGAGAACATGGGTTACGCGCTGAAGATCGCGGGCGTCGATCGTGCGCAGATCGCGAAACGCGTCGAAGCCGCCGCGCAGATTCTCGAGCTCGGCGCGCTGCTGCAGCGCAAGCCGCGCGAGCTGTCGGGCGGGCAGCGGCAGCGCGTCGCGATGGGCCGCGCGATCGTGCGCGAGCCGGCGGTGTTTCTGTTCGACGAGCCGCTGTCGAATCTCGACGCGCGTTTGCGCGTGCAAATGCGCCTCGAAATCCAGCGTCTGCATGCGCGCCTCAAAACCACGAGTCTGTACGTCACGCACGATCAGATCGAAGCGATGACGCTGGCGCAGCGCGTGATCGTGATGAACCAGGGCCACGCCGAGCAGATCGGCGCGCCGACCGAAGTCTACGAGCGGCCGGCCACGGTGTTCGTCGCGAGCTTCATCGGCTCGCCGGGGATGAACCTGCTCGAAGGCCGTGTCGCGGACGACGGCTCGACCTTCGACGTCGCCGGCAACGGCCCGAAGCTGCCGCTCGCGGGCGTGCCGTCGATCGGCCGCGAAGTCGCGACAGGCCGCGAGTGGACGCTCGGCATTCGCCCCGAGCATCTGAGCCCGGGCACGGCCAACGCACCGTTCGCGACACTGAGCGTCGATTCTTGCGAAATTCTCGGCGCGGACAATCTCGCGCACGGACGCTGGGGCAAGCACGATGTGACCGCGCGGCTGCCTCACGCGCATCGTCCCGCGGCCGGCGAGGCGCTGCAGGTCGTGCTGCCCGCGCAGCATCTGCACTTCTTCGATCCGGCGACTGGACGGCGCGCGAACTGAGACGCCCGCGGAGCGCCGCGACGGCGGCCCGCCGCGGGAGCCCCCCTGCCGCCCGGCCCTCGCCGCGAAGTACAATGCCACCTGAACCACATGCCGCGCGCGGCAGCGCCGTCGAATCCGACGCCGCGCCGGCCGGCGCCGGGTGTTCCGCCCGGCCCTCACACCGATTACCCATTCACCCCCGACTGCCCGCCCGCATGCGGCCGGCGTCGTCAACGTCTACTGCAAGCTAATGGCCCAATACGTTTTCACCATGAACCGGGTCGGCAAAATCGTGCCGCCCAAGCGCCAGATCCTGAAAGACATTTCGCTATCGTTCTTCCCCGGCGCGAAGATCGGCCTGCTCGGCCTGAACGGCTCGGGCAAGTCGACCCTGATCCGCATCATGGCCGGTGTGGACACGGAGATCGAAGGCGAAGCGACGCCGATGCCGAACCTGAACATCGGCTATCTGCCGCAGGAGCCGCAACTCGATCCGCAGAAAACCGTGCGTGAAGCGGTCGAGGAAGGCCTCGGCGACGTGTTCAACGCGCAGAAGAAGCTCGACGAAATCTACGCGGCCTACGCGGAGCCGGACGCCGACTTCGACGCGCTGGCCGCCGAGCAGGCGAAGTACGAAGCGATCCTCGCAACGACCGACGGCAGCGCCGAGCAGCAGATCGAAATCGCCGCCGACGCACTGCGCCTGCCGGCATGGGACGCGAAGATCGAGCATCTGTCGGGCGGCGAAAAGCGCCGCGTCGCGCTGTGCAAGCTGCTGCTGCAAAAGCCCGACATGCTGCTGCTCGACGAGCCGACCAACCACCTCGACGCGGAATCGGTCGAATGGCTCGAGCAGTTCCTGACGCGCTTCCCGGGCACCGTGGTCGCCGTCACGCACGATCGCTACTTCCTCGACAACGCCGCCGAGTGGATTCTCGAACTCGACCGCGGCCACGGCATTCCGTGGAAGGGCAATTACAGCAGCTGGCTCGATCAGAAGGAAGAGCGTCTGAAGCAGGAAGAAGCGTCGGAGTCCGCGCGCCAGAAGGCGATCAAGAAGGAACTCGAGTGGGTGCGCCAGAACCCGAAGGGCCGCCAGGCGAAGTCGAAGGCGCGTATCGCGCGCTTCGAGGAGCTGAACAGCCAGGACTACCAGAAGCGCAACGAAACGCAGGAAATCTTCATTCCGGTCGGCGACCGCCTCGGCAATGAAGTGATCGAGTTCAAGAACGTCAGCAAGTCGTACGGCGACCGGCTGCTGCTCGATAACGTCAGCTTCAAGATCCCGGCCGGCGCGATCGTCGGCATCATCGGTCCGAACGGCGCCGGCAAATCGACGCTGTTCCGTATGCTGACCGGCCGCGAGCAACCCGATTCGGGCGAAATCGTGCAGGGTCCGACCGTCAAGCTCGCGTACGTGGACCAGAGCCGCGAAGCGCTCGCAGGCACCAAGACCGTGTTCGAGGAAATCTCGGGCGGCGCGGACGTGCTGACGGTCGGCAAGTACGAAACACCATCGCGCGCGTATATCGGCCGCTTCAATTTCAAGGGCGGCGACCAGCAGAAGATCGTCGGCAATCTGTCCGGCGGCGAGCGCGGTCGTCTGCATCTGGCGAAGACGCTGATCGCGGGCGGCAACGTACTGCTGCTCGACGAACCGTCGAACGACCTCGACGTCGAAACGCTGCGCGCGCTCGAAGACGCGCTGCTCGAATTCGCGGGCTCGGTGCTCGTGATTTCGCACGATCGCTGGTTCCTCGATCGCATCGCGACGCATATCCTCGCGTTCGAAGGCGACTCGCAAGTCACGTTCTTCGACGGCAACTACCAGGAATACGAAGCGGACAAGCGCGCGCGTCTCGGCGAGGAAGGCGCGCGGCCGAAGCGCCTGCGCTACAAGCCGATCTCGCGTTAAGAAGCGGGCGGACGACGGCCCGTCTGGCGCGATGCCGGACGGGCCGCGGGGCATGCGCGTTGCTAACCATCGCTAGATGGAGGCGCGCGTGAAAGTCTCGCGCACGCGACAGACGGTCAACACAGCGCCGCGCGACGCGGCGACGAGGAGACAGGCATGGCGATGTCGAAGGGCAGGCGCTGGATCGTCATCGTGGGCGGAACGCTTTTGGCGTTGGTTCTGATCGCGATCGGCGCGATGCAATTCGCGCAACAGGAAGTCAAGAATCGCGTCAGCGCGGCGCTCGGGCCACTCGGCAGCGCCGACAGTATCGACGTCGGCCTCACCTCGGTACGCCTCACCCACGTCGTGCTAAAAGCGCCGCCTGGCTGGCCAGCGGGTGAACCGCTACGCGCCGACGAAATCACGATCACCCCCGACGTGCGCGATCTGATCGCGCGGCGCATGCATATCCGCGAGGTCGTCGTGCGCGGCTTCGACATGGCCGTCTTACGCACGAAGGACGGCTCGCTGAATCTGCTGCCGAACCTGCGCGAATCGCTGAACCGCGGCGATCAGCCGGGCAACGCCGGCACGGCGCCGCCGATCCCGCGCGAAAAGCTGGTCGACCATATCCGCTTCGAACACGGCAACTTCCATTTCTACGACATGACTGTCGGGCCGCCGCCGTTCAAGGTCACGGTCAGCAACGCCAACGCGAGCGTCGACCATCTGCATCTGCCGGCGCTGACCGAACCGACCCATGTCAGCGTTCGCGGCTCGATGAAGGGGCCGGCGCATACGGGCACCGTGACGTTCGGCGGCTGGATCAAAATCGCCAGCCGCGATTCGCAGACGACGAGCACGCTGCACGGCGTCGATATTGCGATGCTCGATCAGTATCTGCTGAAGAAGGCCGGCACGCGCGCGCAGGTGACGGGCGGCACCGTCGATCTGACGATCGAATCGACGGTGCGGAACTATCATCTCCATGCGCCCGGCACGGTGACGGTCCACAATCTGCAGCTCGCCGAATCCGACAATCCGCTCGAGACGTTCATGTCGATTCCGACCCACGCCGCCGTCGCGGCGCTGAAGACGCATAACGGCAATATCACGCTGCATTTCGTGCTCGACGGCGATCTGCGCGATCCGAAGTTCTCGGTGCGCGAAGGGATCCTCACGCGCATCGGCGCGGGGTTTGCGCAGGCGCTCGGGGTCAGCGTCGAAGGCGTTGCGAAGGGTGCGGGCGAGACCGTCAAGGGTCTCGGTAATGCGCTGAAGAATCTGCTGGGGCAGTAGCGGCGGCGGTCAGCTCAAACCGGCAAGCCCAACTCGCGCAGCTTGGCTTCCGTTTGCCCGGCGCTCGTGTGATGCACGCCGTGCCAGCCGAGCGCCGTCGCGGCTTCGGCGTTCTTCGCGTTGTCGTCGATGAAGACGAGTTCGGCCGGCTCGACACCGGGCATTTGCAGTTCGATGCGCCGGCGCATCTCCGCGAAGATCGCCGGGTCGGGCTTCACGAGTTTCACGCGCCCCGACACGACGACGTCGCGAAACCGCCGCAGCACCGGATAGTGCTCCCACGCGTACGGAAACGTCTCGGCCGACCAGTTGGTCAGCCCGAAGAGCGGCACCTCGGCCGCTTCGAGCTTTTCCATCAGCGCGATGCCGTCGTCGAGCACACCCGCCACCATCTGGTGCCAGCGCTCATAGAACGCGCGGATCAGCGGTTCGTGATCGGGAAACCGCGCGATCAGCTCGTCGGTGGCTTCGACGATCAGCTGACCGCCATCCTGGCGGATCACCCAGTCCATCGAGCAGACGTGCGTGAGGAACCAGCGGCGCTCGACTTCGTCGGGAATCAGCTCGCGGTACAGGTACTCGGGACTCCAGTCGATCAGCACACCGCCGAAATCGAACACCACTGCCTTGATCGCCATGCACCACGCTCCTTTGGAAGGTCGTCGCCATGCTCAGATGGGTTGCGTGCGCAGTTCCAGCCACGCTTTCGCGTCGCCCGATACATGCGGCGCGAGGCGCGCGCGCACCGTCTCGTGATACGCGTTGAGCCACGCGCGCTCGTCGTCGCGCAGCAGCGACAGCTCGATGCAGCGCGCGTCGATCGGGCACAGCGTCAGCGTTTCGAACCTCAGGAAATCGCCGAATTCGGTTTTTTCGGCGGCCACGTTCAGCACGAGGTTTTCGATTCGCACGCCCCACTTGCCCGACCGATACAGACCCGGCTCGTTCGACGTGATCATGCCCTCCTCCATCGCGGTCCACGGTTCGGCCGGCGCGTAGTGCGAGATCACCTGCGGGCCTTCGTGCACGTTCAGGAAGTAGCCGACCCCGTGACCGGTGCCATGGCCATAGTCGGCGCCGGCCTGCCAGATCGGTGCGCGCGCGATCGCGTCGAGCATCGGCGAGCGGATGCCGCGCGGGAATTGCGCGCGTGACAGCGCGATCATGCCCTTCAGCACGACGGTGAAATCGCGGCGCTGTTCGCTGCTCGGCGTGCCGACCGGGACGACGCGTGTGATGTCGGTCGTGCCGCTCAGATACTGGCCGCCCGAATCGATCAGCAGCAGGCCATTGCCTTCGATCACCGCATGCGACTCCTCGGTCGCGCGATAGTGCGGCATCGCGCCGTTCGCATTGAAGCCCGCGATCGTCGCGAAGCTCAGCGACACGAAGCCGGGACGGCGCGCGCGAGCTGCCGTCAGACGCTCGTCGATCGTCAGCTCGGTGATGCGCTCGCGGCCGAGCGCGCTTTCGAACCACGCGAAGAATTCGGCGAGCGCGGCGCCGTCCTGCTCCATCGTCTCACGCACGTGCGCGGCATCGGCGGCGGTCTTGCACGACTTCAGGAAAGTGGACGGATTGACCGCCTCGACCACCTTGACCGACGACGGCACCGCCTGCAGCGAGCCGTACGTGATGCGGCGCGGATCGATCAGCAGCGTGCTGCCGGCTGGCAGCGCAGCAAGCGCGTCGGCGGTGTTCGCGTACGGCTCGACGCCGATGCCGTCGCGCGCGAGCACTTCGGCGAGCGCCGGCGACACCTTGCCGTCGGCGATAAATAGCGACGCCCGATCCACGCCGATCAGCGCGTGCGCGACGAACACCGGGTTGTAGCTGACGTCGGCGCCGCGCAGATTCAGCAGCCAGGCGAGGTCGTCGAGCGTCGAGATGAAGTGCCACTGCGCGCCTTTCTCGACCATCGCGCGACGCACCTGCGCAAGCTTGTCCGCACGTGTGACGCCCGCTTGCGGCGCGGCGTGCTCGAAGACGGCGTCGGCGGGCAGCGCCGGGCGCTGCGCCCAGATCGCGTCGAACAGGTCGAGGTCGGTGCGCAATTGCACGCCGCGCGCGTTCAGTGCGGCGCTCAACGCGCGCGCGGCCGCGACGCCCAGCACCGCGCCGTCCACACCGACCGTGCCGCCGCTCGCGACGTTCTGCGCGAGCCATTCGAAATGCGGCGTCGTGAGCTGGCCGCCGGTCATCTTCATCAGCTCGACACCGCTGCCGGCGAGCTGCGCACTCGCCTGCTCCCAGTAGCGGCTGTCGGTCCAGACGCCGGCAAAATCGGCGGTGACGATCAGCGTGCCGGCCGAGCCGGTGAAGCCCGACAGCCACTGGCGGCCTTGCCAGCGCCCTGGCAGATACTCGGACAGATGCGGATCCGCCGACGGCACGAGGTAAGCGGCAATGCCCTCGCGCGCCATCGCGGCGCGCAGGCTCGCGAGGCGCTCGGGAATGGAGGAGGTTTCGGGAAGTCGGGCGTTCATGGAGTTACCTGCAAGGATTCATCGACGGATTGACCGGCGCGTTGATTGACGCGACAAAAAGCCGACCGTTACGGCGACGGCGATGAGCGCGACGGCGGTGCATACCGGCCATTCGAGCATGTCGCCGTCATGGAAGAGACTTGTCACATTGCCGGCCATCCGCGCGACGCTCGTGCCGAGCACACCGGCCAACAGCGCGGCCCACCAGCGGGCGCGGCTCGCGCGGCGCTGCGGATGCAACCACCAGCCCGCGAGGCCGATCACCGCGCCGAGTACGAGAATGCCTGGCCAACCCATCAGGCGTCGACTCCAGACTGGGCGCTCAAACACGGCAAGATCAATTTCGGATTCGTCTCATAGGCGAAAGGAGCCGCCAACGCTAGCATTTTTGCCTCCTCAACTATACAAGTTCAGCACGGCGCTTTCCGCATAGCGGTTGAGTTTAGGGATCGGGGTGTGCTTAGGCAAGTTGTAAGTCTGACGAAAACGCCTCATGCTTCGCCCGTTGCCAGGCTGACGCAGCGCCATGCGCATCGCCCTTATCGAACCCGACGTGCAACACGCCAAACTGGTTGACCGGCTCATTTTCGCCGGCGGCCACGCGTGCCAGCACTTCACCACTAGCGCCACGTTCCTGCAGCGCGCTACCGACGAATTTTTCGACCTGTTGATCACCGAAAGTTGGGCCGGCGACCATTGCGCCGAAGACGTGATCCCGCGCGCGCGCTCCATTCTGCCGGGCCTGCCCGTCATGATGCTGCTGAGCGCACCGCGCGAATGCCAGATCGTCGCCGCGCTGCATGCCGGCGCCGACGACTGTCTCAGCAAGCCAGTGCGCGGCCCCGAAATGCTCGCGCGTGTCGAGGCGCTGCAGCGCCGTGCGGGCCTACGGCGGCCGCCCAACCGTCGACGCGACGTGATCGGCGGCTATACGTTCGACGCGGCGAATTTGGCCGTGACATTCCGCGACCTGACCGTGATCCTGACGCCGAAGGAATTCCGCCTCGCGCTGGTGCTGTTCAACAATCTCGCGCGGCCGGTGTCGCGCGCGCATATTCTCGAAACCGTGTGGGCCCGCCGCCGTGACGTAAAGTCGCGCACCATCGACACGCACGCGTCGCGCGTGCGCAGCAAGTTGCAACTGCGCCCGGAGCTTGGCTACACGCTGACGCCGGTCTATGGTTACGGTTACCAGCTCGACGCGATCCCGCCGGAGAGCCTGACAGGCGCGAACTGACGCATGCGGGATATATGGCGGGCAGAATGTGAGTATCGTGGAAACGCTATAATATAGGGCTGAACGATAGCTCTCCCACATGCAGCTTCTAACGATCGGAATCAACCATCACACTGCGCCTGTCGCCTTGCGCGAACGCGTGGCGTTTCCGCTCGAACAGATAAAGCCCGCTCTGGATACGTTCAAAGGCATCTGGCTGGGCCACATGGCCCCCAACGCGCCCGAGGCGGCAATTCTGTCCACCTGCAACCGCACCGAACTCTACTGCGCGACCGACGACCTCGCCGCGCGCGAAGCCTCGGTGCAGTGGCTGTCGAAGTACCACAACCTCCCCATCGACGAACTCGCGCCGCACGTCTATGCGCTGCCGCAGTCCGAAGCCGTGCGCCATGCGTTCCGCGTCGCGTCGGGGCTCGATTCGATGGTGCTCGGCGAAACGCAGATCGTCGGACAAATGAAGGACGCGGTGCGCACCGCCTCCGAAGCCGGCGCCCTCGGCACCTACCTGAATCAGCTATTCCAGCGCACCTTCGCCGTCGCGAAGGAAGTGCGCAGCACCACCGAGATCGGCGCGCAGTCGGTGTCGATGGCCGCCGCCGCGGTACGCCTCGCCCAACGCATTTTCGACAAGATCGCGAACCAGCGCGTGCTGTTCATCGGTGCTGGCGAAATGATCGAGCTTTGCGCGACGCACTTCGCGGCGCAGCATCCGCGGGAACTCGTCGTCGCGAACCGGACCGCCGAGCGCGGCATGCGGCTCGCCGAGCGCTTCAACGGCCGCGCCATTCCGCTCTCCGAGCTCCCCGCGCGGATGCACGAATTCGACATCATCGTGTCGTGCACGGCGTCCACGTTGCCGATCATCGGTCTTGGCGCGGTCGAGCGCGCGGTCAAGGCGCGTCGTCACCGGCCGATTTTCATGGTCGACCTCGCGGTGCCGCGTGACATCGAACCCGAAGCCGGCCAGCTCGAAGACGTGTTCCTGTACACCGTCGACGACCTCGGTGCGATCGTCCGCGAAGGCAATGCGTCGCGCCAGGCCGCGGTCGCGCAGGCCGAAGCGATCATCGAAACGCGCGTACAGACCTTCATGCAGTGGCTTGATGCGCGCAGCATCGTGCCGGTGATCCGCCACATGCACACGCAGGCCGACACGCTGCGCCGCGCAGAGGTCGAACGCGCGCAGAAAATGCTCGCGCGCGGCGACGATCCGGCCGCAGTCCTCGAGGCACTGTCGCAATCGCTCACCAACAAGCTGATCCATGGTCCTACGCACGCGCTGAATCGCGCGAGCAGCGACAACCGCGACAAGCTGATCGAGCTGATGAGCGGCTTCTACAAACACCCCGGCTCTACCGAGCGTTAGCGGCGCCGTGCTCGCCGCACCCCGCGCGCCACCGCCGTGGCTCGCAAAGTGCTTCCGCCCCGGGCATTCGCCCATTCCCCTGGCCGCATCCATTCCGGAGTCCGCTCCGCTACCCGCCCGATGAAAACGAGCATGCAACGCAAGCTCGACCAGCTGACCACCCGGCTGGCCGAACTGAACGACCTGTTGAGCCGCGAGGACATCACCGCCAACCTCGACCAGTACCGCAAGCTGACGCGCGAACACGCGGAGCTCGACCCGGTCGTCGAGCATTACGGGCTGTGGCGCCAGGCGCAGAACGACGCCGCCACCGCGCAGGAACTGCTCGCCGACGCGTCGATGCGCGATTTCGCCGAAGAGGAAATCCGCGCAGCACGCGATCGTATGGAGACGCTCGGCGTCGAACTGCAGAAAATGCTGCTGCCGAGAGACCCGAACGACGAGCGCAACATTTTCCTCGAAATCCGCGCGGGCACCGGCGGCGACGAATCCGCACTGTTCGCGGGCGATCTGCTGCGCATGTATCTGCGCTATGCCGAGCGCAACCGCTGGCAGGTCGAGATGATGTCGGCGAGTGAATCGGACCTCGGGGGCTATCGCGAAGTGATCGTGCGAATTGCCGGCGATGCCGCGTATTCGAGGCTGAAGTTCGAGTCGGGCGGGCATCGCGTGCAGCGCGTGCCGGCCACCGAAACGCAGGGCCGCATCCATACCTCGGCGTGCACGGTCGCGGTGATGCCGGAAGCGGACGAGATCGGCGAAGTCGAGATCAATCCGGCCGATCTGCGTATCGACACGTTCCGCGCGTCGGGCGCGGGCGGCCAGCACATCAACAAGACCGACTCGGCGGTGCGCGTCACGCACTTGCCGACGGGCATCGTCGTCGAATGTCAGGACGACCGCTCGCAGCACAAGAACAAGGATCGCGCGCTGAAGGTGCTCGCCGCGCGCATCAAGGACAAGCAGGCGCACGAGCAGCAGGCGAAGGAAGCGGCGACGCGCAAGAACCTGATCGGCTCGGGCGACCGTTCGGAGCGTATCCGCACGTACAACTTCCCGCAGGGGCGCCTCACCGATCACCGCATCAACCTGACGCTGTATCGCCTCGACGCGATCATGGACGGCGATCTCGAAGAACTGATCGCGGCGCTCGTCAGCGAGCATCAGGCCGAACTGCTGGCTTCGCTCGGCGACGCGGACTAACGCCCCGACAATGACCGACGCCTCCCCGGCTCCGCTCGACCCCACCGCTCTGCCCCCCACGGCCGAGGCGCTATTGCGCGCATCGCCGCTGCCGCCGCTCGAAGCGCGGATTCTGCTCACGCATGTGCTCGGTTGGCGGCGCACGCAGCTGATCACGCGCGGCGAGGAGCCGCTCGAACGCGCAAGCGTCGAGCGTTATCGCACGCTCGAGGCGCGGCGCATGGCCGGCGAGCCGGTCGCGCAGCTCGTCGGTGCGCGCGAGTTCTTCGGGCTCGAATTCGAAGTGACGCCGCACGTGCTGATTCCGCGTCCTGAGACCGAGCTGCTGGTGGAGACCGCGCTCGCGGCGATCGAACCTCGGCCGCGCCCACATGTGCTCGATCTCGGCACCGGGACCGGCGCAATCGCGGTGGCGATCGCGTCGATGCGGCCCGACGCGCAGGTCTGGGCGCTCGACCGCTCGGCCGACGCGCTCGCCGTCGCCGCGCGCAACGGCGCGCGCCTGCTCGACGTGAATCGCCCGGGGGGCGCCGTCGTTTTCCTGCCCAGCGACTGGTACGGCTCGCTCGACGCCGCGTTGCGCTTCGATGCGATCGTCAGCAATCCACCGTATATCGCGAGCGGCGACCCGCATCTGCGTGAGGGCGATCTGCGCTTCGAGCCGCGCGGCGCGCTCACCGACGAGGCCGACGGCCTCAGCGCGATCCGCGCGATCGTTGCCGGCGCCCCCGAGCGTCTCGCCGCCGACGGCACGCTTTGGATCGAACATGGCTACGACCAGGCCGAAGCCGTGCGCGCATTGTTGAGCGAACGCGGTTTCGCCGAGGTCCGCTCGGCGCGCGATCTCGCCGGCATCGAGCGGATCAGCGGCGGCGTGCTGCGCGCCGCTGCGGCCTGAGCGCGGTCGCCGAGGCTAAAACCCCAGGCGCGACGTGGCTGCGGCCGCCCGTAGCGAAATCCGCTATCATTTCAGCCTATTCCCATCCTTTATCGGAACCGCAAGGTCAGTCATGGATACGCAACAACGCATCAAGCAAATCGTCGACGGCAACAACGTCGTTCTCTTCATGAAGGGCACGGCCCAGTTCCCGATGTGCGGTTTTTCCGGCCGCGCCATCCAGATCCTGAAGGCGTGCGGTGCCGGTGAAATCAAGACCGTCAACGTGCTCGAAGACGACGAAATCCGTCAGGGCATCAAGGTGTTCTCGAACTGGCCGACCATTCCGCAGCTGTACGTGAAGGGCGAGTTCATCGGCGGCTCGGACATCATGATGGAGATGTACGAATCGGGCGAACTGCAGCAGCTGTTCGCCGCGGCCTGAGCGTTCTACGCTTCGTTCGCTTCATCAGGCGCCGCAAGCCATGCAGCAAGCACGCACCGCGGTGCCTCGCCGGCTGATCGTCGCGATCACCGGCGCCACCGGCGCCATCTACGGCATCCGGCTGCTCGAGACGCTGCGGCAGCTCGGCGGCGTCGAGAGCCACCTGCTGATTTCGAGCGCGGGTTGGCTCAACATCCAGCATGAACTCGAGTTGGGCAAGGAAGACGTGCATCCGCTCGCGGATGTCGTCCATTCGGTGCGCGATGTCGGCGCGAGCATCGCGTCCGGCTCGTTCGCGACCGACGGCATGATCGTCGCGCCCTGCTCGATGAAAACACTCGCGAGCATCGCGCACGGTTTCGCCGACAACCTGATCACCCGCGCCGCCGACGTCACACTGAAGGAGCGTCGCCGTCTCGTGCTGCTGGTGCGCGAAACGCCGTTCAATCTCGCGCATCTGCGCAATATGACGGCCGTCACCGAAATGGGCGGAGTGATCTTCCCGCCGCTGCCCGCGTTCTATAACCGGCCTGCTTCGATCGACGAGATGGTCGACCACACTGTCGCGCGCGTGCTCGATCTGTTTGCGCTGGGGCGGGCGTTGTCGCCGGCGTGGGAAGGATTGCGGGGCGCACAGGATTAACCGCGACAACGCGGATTAACAACGGTTGCGACGCAATCAATTCCCGCCGAACCCATTTATCAAGCCGGCGTGCGGATCTATATTGGTAGCAACCCAATTTCTCCGTGCCGTGCTTACACGGCCGCGTTGCTGTCATGAACCGCTTACCTTCGCTTTTCCTGTCTCACGGCGCACCCACGTTGCCGATCGATCCGTCGATGCCGTCCGCCGAGTTCGGCGCGCTCGGCACGCAATTGCCGCGTCCCGAGGCAATCCTGATGTTGTCGGCGCACTGGGGCACCGCGCAGCCACTCGCGAGCATCGCGACGGCGCCTGAAACCATCCACGATTTTTATGGTTTTCCGCGCCAGCTCTATGAAATCCAATATCCGGCGCCGGGCGCGCCCGACATCGCACGTAGCGCCGCCGCGCTGCTCGGCGCGAGCGGCATCGTCGCGGACGTGCAGCCGCGCGGACTAGACCACGGCGCATGGGTGCCGATGCTGCTGATGTTTCCGCGAGCGGACGTGCCAATCGCGCAACTGTCGATCCAACCGCACAAGGACGCCGCGCATCATTTCCGCGTCGGCCGCGCGCTGCGTGCGCTAAAAGACGAAGGCGTGATGGTGATCGGCTCCGGCCAGATCACCCATAACCTGCGCGCCGCCGATTTCTCCGCGCGCCCGGAAGACGCCGATCCGCGTGTGGCCGAATTCACCGACTGGTTCGAGGACAAGCTCGTCGCGCGCGATATCGACGCGCTGCTCGACTATCGCCGCCAGGCGCCGCACGCGGTGTTGATGCATCCGACCGACGAGCATCTGTTGCCGGTATTCGCCGCGCTCGGTGCCGCCGACGACGACTATTCGCTCGCGATCCAGTCGCTCGGCACCTACCAACGCTCGCTCGCGATGACGAACTACGTGTTCGGGACCGCCTGATCCGGCTCGGGGTCGCGCACAAAGGTCAACAAAAAGCCCGCCTGATCATCGATCGGGCGGGCTTTTTATCGCCCCGAAAGACCCGCGTCGAGCGGATCTTCGGTTTCGAACGGCGCTCAATGCGCGCCGATAACTTCGAGCACTTCGTCGTGCACGAGCCTCTCGTCCAGATACTCCGAACGATAGCCGCTGTTCACGCCCCAGAAGTAGAACACCAACGAGAAGGCGATCACGACGAGCATGTCCCAGCCGTACGGCAGAATGCCGAAGCCGCCAAACTCCTTGCTGCCGATCAGCGACAGGGTCGCCATGATCGGCAGATACGCGACCAGCCACCAGGCAGCCTTCAGGTCACGGCCCCAGCCCTCGAAGCCCGACTTCGCCTGGAAGTAGAAATACACCGGCAGCGCGACGACCATCAGTAGAATGATTTCGCCGGTCAGCGGCCACCTCGCCCAGTACAGGATCAGCGACGCGCAGACAAACGCGAACGGCGCGATCACCTTCATGCCGGCGATGTGCAGCGGGCGCTCGAGATCGGTTGCCGCGCGGCGCAGTGCCATCAGGCTGATCGGGCCGGTCAGGTACGAGATCACGGTCGCGACCGAAATCACCGCCGCGAGCGAACTCCAGCCGCGGAAGAAGAACAGGAAGATGAACGAGACGAGCAGATTGAACCACATCGCGTTGCGCGGAACGCCATAGAACGGGTGCACGTTACCGAACATCTTCGGCATCGTGTTGTTGCGCTCCATCGCGTAGATCATGCGCGAGGTGGTTGCCATGTAGGTCGTACCGGTGCCGCTCGGGCTCACGAACGCGTCGACGTACAGCAGGATCGCCAGCCAGTTCAGGTTCAGCGCAATCGCCAGTTCCGCGAACGGCGAAGCAAAGCTGAAGTGGCTCCAGCCCTTCATCACGTCGGCCGGATTCACGGCGCCGATGTATGCGATCTGCAGCAACACGTAGATCACGAGCGCGAGCAGGATCGAGCCGATCACCGCGAACGGCACGCTTCTGGCCGGATTTCGCGCTTCACCGGCCAGGTTGATCGGGCTCTGGAAACCGTTGAATGCGAACACGATGCCGCTCGTCGCGACCGCGGTCAGCACCGCCGACCAGCCGTACGGCGCGAACGTGGTCGTCTGACCAAAGTTCTCGGTGTGGACGCCCGTCATCATCAGGCCGACGATCGTTGCGCCCGGAATCAGGAACTTGAAGATCGTGATCGCCGAGTTGGCGCGCGCGAACAGCTTGACGCCCCAGTAGTTGAGCAGGAAATAGATGATGACGAGCCCGGCGGACAACAGCAGGCCGTTGGTCGTCAACGACCCGTCGACGAACAGCGCATGCGCCCAGGGATAGGGCCACGTACTCATATATTGGATCGATGCTTCGGCCTCGATCGGGATCACCGACACGATCGCGATCCAGTTGGCCCACGCGCTGATGAAACCGACCAGCGCGCCGTGCGAGTAGCGCGCATAGCGCACCATCCCGCCAGATTCCGGAAACATCGCGCCGAGTTCCGCGTAGGTCAGCGCAATCGCGAGAATCACGACCGCACCGATGATCCATGCGCAAATCGCAGCCGGACCGGCAATTTTTGCAGCCTTCCACGCGCCGAACAGCCAACCCGAACCGATGATCGAGCCCAGACCGGTCAGCATCAGCGCAAATGGCCCGATGTTCCGTTGTATAGAACTTTTCAAGTCTTCTCCTAAATCAGAACCATGTCGGCACCGCGTGACATCGCTTGTGGCGGGTGGGGACGGGGTGACGCGCATGTAAGCGCGTCCAGATGCGGAATAGGTGCAACCGACGCGCGGCGCGTAGTTTAACGGTTGCACCGTGTTACTGCAGCGAAACCGCAGCCGAACCAAGGGTTCTCCCTAGCAAAAAGTTGTCCCCCTGCGCAAGCTTTGTAAGAAAATTTCGGATCAGTCCGGCAAAGTTTCGTCTAGACTGTTGACCTTCGTCCGAATTCGCCGTATAACGTTCGGGCAGGATTTCAAGTGGCGAGTGAAGTGGTTCTTTCGTAGTTCGCCCATCAACGGTACTCCGGTTGGTCCCATTACCCCCTTCCTTGATTTTCATGCACCCCGGGCTTCGGCCTTATTCACCATCTTTAGGAAAAAGTAATATGGAAACCGGTACCGTCAAGTGGTTCAACGACGCTAAGGGCTTTGGCTTCATCACTCCGGACGGCGGCGGTGAAGATCTGTTCGCGCATTTCTCGGAAATTCGCACTGAAGGCTTCAAGACGCTGCAAGAAAACCAGAAGGTCACGTTTGAAGTGAAGACGGGCCCGAAGGGCAAGCAAGCGGCTAACATCAAGCCGGTGTAAGCTCCGCGCTTCCTTCCGGACGCAAAAAAACCCCGCCTCGGCGGGGTTTTTTATTATGGCGGCCAATCTGAATGCGCCGATTAACTTCGCATGACTTCGCAATTCGCGGCGGATTATTTGCTGATTATCCGGGATTATCCGAATACACGCCGCGCATGAATACCGAGGCCAGTCGCCACGCTCGCGAGACGATCCCCGAACACCGCTTGCGCGTCTGGAAACGCCGCGGCCAGCGCGCCCGACAGAAACGCGAGGCCGGTCGACCCGCCGGTGAAATAGATCGCGTCGACATCGCGCGGCGCGACGCCCGCCGCCTGCACCGTATCGCGCGCGGCCTGCACGATGCGTCGCGTTTCTTCCTCGCCTGCCTTGACGAGCTGCGCTTCGTCGAACGCGAGACGCAGATCCTCTTCCACCTGTTCGAGATCGATCACGGTCTCGCCGCCCGCCGCCACGCCGATCTTCGCCTCTTCCGCGTGGGCGGCGAGCGCGTGCCCGAAACGCTGCTCGACCACGCGCATCAGCCGGTCGTGGTGCTTCGTCTCCGTGAAAAGGTGCCGCATCAGCGCGAGTTCGCTGACGCGCTTCGGCGTGTAGACGGTGTTGATCAGGTGCCAGGTCGCGAGATCGAAATAAATCCGGTTGGGGATTTCGCGCCCTTGCGGATCGAGCGACTGGTAGCCGAGTTCGCGCAGTATCGTGGCGAGTTCGACGCGGCGGTCGAAGTCCGTACCCGCGACGTGCACGCCGTGGTGCGCGAGCACGTCGTCCTTGCGCTCGACGCGCTTCATCCGTTCCGGCCCCACTCGCACGAGCGAAAAGTCCGACGTACCGCCGCCGAGGTCCGCCACAAGCACGAGCCCCTCGGCGCTCAGGTGCGATTCGTAATCGAACGCAGCCGCGATCGGTTCATACTGAAAGTGGATGTCGCGCAAGCCGGCCGTGCGCGCAGCGGCCTCGAGCTGTTGCTGCGCCATCTGGTCGGCGCGCGGGTCGTCGTCGACGAAGAACACCGGGCGGCCCAGCACCGCGCGGTCGATCGCGCCGCCGGCGCTCGCCTCGGCCGCGCGCTTCAGGTGAGTCAGGAACGTCGCGATCACGTCGGTGTACTTGATCGCACTGCCGTCGCCGAGATCGGTCGTATTCTCGGCGAGCGGCGAGCCGAGAATGCTTTTCATCGAGCGCATCAGCCGGCCGTCGAAACCATCGATGTAAGCAGCGAGCGCCGCGCGCCCGAATTCGCTGGTGTGTTCGTCGGTATTGAAGAAGACCGCGGTGGGCAGCGTCGTGTACGCGCCTTCGACCGGCGCCAGCTTCAGCTGCGGGCCGATCGGAACCGCGACGGCCGAATTGGAAGTACCGAAGTCAATCGCGCAATAGTTCATGGCAGGAATGGCCGCTCACGGCTGGCGCGCAAAGAAAGGGGAGCGGCTTTGTATCACGAAAACTCCGGCAGCATCAACTGAAGCTGCCGGGACGGCCGCAAGATCGTTTGAAATCATGGCGCGGAATGGATCTTGCTGCGTCCGACCGGATATGCCGCCCCATTTCGCCACCGAGGAGACTTCGCGTCATGAGCGTGCCGCCCACCGCCGCTGTCGATGAACGTCACGCCACGCTGATCGAAACCGATCTGCCGTCGCGACTGGACCGCCTGCCCTGGGGCCGCTTTCATACGCTAATCGTAGTCGCGCTCGGCGTGACGTGGCTGCTCGACGGGCTCGAGGTGACGCTTGCCGGCGCCGTCGCGAGCGCGCTGAAAACGAGCCCGGCGCTGCGCTTTTCGAATGCCGACGTCGGCCTCGCAGGCAGCGCGTACATTGCCGGCGCGGTGCTCGGCGCGCTCGGCTTCGGCTGGCTGACCGACCGTCTCGGCCGCCGCAAGCTGTTTTTCATCACGCTGACGCTGTATCTGGCCGCGACCGCGGCGACCGCGCTGTCGTGGAATCTGATGAGCTTCATGCTGTTCCGCTTCCTGACCGGGGCGGGTATCGGCGGCGAATACACGGCGATCAACTCGACGATCCAGGAATTCACGCCGGCACGCGTGCGCGGCTGGACCGACCTCGGCATCAACGGCACGTTCTGGGTTGGCGCGGGGCTCGGCGCAGCGGGCTCGCTGGTGCTGCTCGATCCGCATTTACTGCCTTCCGACTGGGGCTGGCGCGCGTGTTTTTTCATCGGCGCGGTGCTCGCGCTGGCGATCCTGCCGATGCGCATCTGGATACCCGAAAGCCCGCGCTGGCTACTCACGCACGGCGACGAGCGCGACGCCCGCACGATCGTCGAGGGCATCGAGGCGCGTTTTCGCAACGACGGCCACACGCTTGCCGACGACACCCTCACGCGGCTGCGCCTGCGCGCGCGCGACCATACACCGTTGCGCGAGGTGTTCCACACGCTGTTCAACGTGCACCGGCGCCGCGCGCTGGTCGGTCTCACGTTGATGACCGCGCAGGCATTCTTCTACAACGCGATCTTTTTCACCTACGCGCTCGTCCTCACCGACTTCTATCACGTGCCGGGCGACGACATCGGCTGGTATCTGCTGCCTTTCGCGCTCGGCAATTTCCTGGGGCCGCTCGTGCTCGGGCGGCTGTTCGACGTGATCGGCCGACGCAAGATGATCGCCGCGACCTACGCGATGTCGGCGATCCTGCTGACGCTGTCCGGCTATCTGTTCGAGCAGCAACTGCTGAGCGTCGTCACGCAGACGGTCGCCTGGATGGTCATTTTCTTCTTTGCGTCGGCGGCCGCGAGTTCCGCGTATCTGACCGTGAGCGAATCGTTTCCGCTCGAAATCCGCGCGCTCGCGATCGCGGTTTTCTATGCGTTCGGCACCGCGCTCGGCGGCATCATCGGGCCGGCGTTTTTCGGTCGGCTGATCGATACACATCAGCGCAGCGAGGTGTTTTCGGGCTATCTGGTCGGCTCGGCGTTGATGCTCGCGGCGGCGCTCGTCGCGGCGATCTGGGGTGTCGACGCGGAGCGCAAGTCGCTCGAACATGTGGCCGCACCGCTGTCGAGCGTGACGGATGGTGAGAACGGCATGGACGGCGCTGCATGAAAAACGCGCGGACCGTGCCGCGCGTGCCTGACCGCTTAGTTGCTCATCGACTGCTTTCTTCGCTTTACCCGAAATCGCGCCGCAAGCGCGGCGAATCCGTCCCTCAGAACGCCTTCTTCCAGGCGCCGGCGTACACGATCTCCGCGAGCGCCGCGCGTTGACGCGGCGCCTTCTCGCGTTCGCGCAGGACCGGGTCCAGTTTGTCGACGTCGCCGTAATGGCCGAGCGAGATCATCGCGATCGGCTCGACGTCCTTTGGTAGTTCGAAGGCGGTACGGAACGCGTTCACGTCGAAGCCGCTCATCTGGTGCGCGGCGAGGCCGAGCGCGTGCGCCTGCAGCACCAGCGCCATCGCCGCCGCGCCGGCGTCGTAGAACGCGCAGCGGTTTACGTCGCCCTTGTTGGTCAGTGTGTGCGCGGTCACCGCGATCAGCACCGGCGCGGGCGCATTCCAGCCCTGGTTGAACGGCACTAGCGTGGCGAAAGCCTTCTTGAATGCGACTTCGTCGACGCTGCGATCGAATACGACAAAACGCCAGGGCTGCGCGTTATATGAAGACGGCGCCCAGCGCGCCGCTTCTAGCACGGCGCGCAACTGATCGCGGCTCACCGGCTCGCTCGAATACGCGCGAGGGCTCCAGCGGCCTGCAATCAGCTCGTGAATGGCAACTTCGGTTGAGGCGGGTTTGGTGGCCATGCGCTTCTCTCGGTAGAAATTCATGATCGTCGGGCGGCTGCCCGAGGCCACATAGCATAACGGGCTTTCGGTGCGCGCTCCAAGTTGCGGCGCGGCGCTATGCGTGCTGGCTGAGAAAACGCGCACGGCCCCGTTATGGGGCCGTGCGTCGTTGCTTCGCAGACGGTGAATCCGCGCGGCTCGCGAGGGCGCCTCAGATTGCCTGCGGCGTCGGCACCTTGGCCGGGCGGTTGATGCGCAGCACGATCACCGCGGCGATCAGACACAAGCCGCCGGAAATCATCGATGCGACCGTGTAGGTGCCAAGACTCGCGCGCAGCATGCCCGCGCCGAGCGCCGCGAACGCCGCGCCGAGCTGGTGGCCCGCGACCACCCAGCCGAACACGATCGGCGCCGATTCCTTGCCGTAGACGTCGGTCGCAAGACGCACGGTCGGCGGCACGGTGGCGATCCAGTCGAGACCGTAGAACACCGCGAACAGCGGCAGTCCGAAAAAGTCGATGCCGAACGCGTGCGGCAGATACATCAGCGACAGCCCCCGCAGCCCGTAATACCAGAACAGCAGCACGCGGCTATTGAAGCGGTCCGACAGCCAGCCCGACATCGTCGTGCCGAACAGGTCGAACACGCCCATCGCCGCGAGCAACGACGCGCCCTGCACTTCGGTCATCCCGTAGTCGCCGCACATCGCGATCAGATGGGTGCCGACATAGCCATTGGTGCTCGCGCCGCAAATGAAGAAGCTGAAGAACAGCAGCCAGAAGTCGCGCGTTTTGCTCGCCGACGCAAGCGTGCCGAATGCGATCGCGAGCGGATTCTGCCTGGTGACGGTCGTCGTGATGGGCGCGTCATGCGGTTCGCCGTACGGGCGCAGCTGCATGCTGGCCGGATGCTCGGGCAGCAGAAACGCGACGAGCGGAATCACGACGGCCGCCGCGAGCGCGACGACCCACACGACCTGACGCCAGCCGTAATGCTCGGCGATGGCCGCGAGCAGCGGCAGAAACACCAGCTGGCCGGTCGCCGAGCTGGCGGTCAGGATACCCATCACGAGACCGCGGCGCGTCGTGAACCAGCGCGTCACGACCGTCGCCGACAGCGACAGCGCCGCTACCCCGGTCGAGCCGCCGACCATCACGCCCCAGATCAGCACCATTTGCCACGGATGCGTCATCAGCGACGACAGCGCGACACCCGCGGCCATCGTGCCGAGCGCGCTCAGCAGCGTGGGGCGCACACCGAAGCGCTGCATCGCGGCGGCCGCGAACGGCCCCATCAACCCGTACAGCGCGATGTTCACCGAGATCGCGAGCGAAATCGTCGCGCGGCTCCAGCCGAACTGGTGCTCGAGCGGCACCATCATCACGCTCGGTGTCGCTCGCGTACCCGCAGCCGCGAGCAACACCAGGAACACCACGGCGACGGTCAACCAGCCGTAGTGGAAACGCCCGCCTATCAGTCGCGCAGCCCAGTTCATCGATTCTCCCATCGACGCGGTCCGGGTGGCGGCGTCGTTCGTATTCTTGCGGCCTCGGTGAATGACTTGTGACAGATCGGTCACAATAGTGTTGCGATCTTAGTTACTGGTCGGTAACATGTCAAGGCGTCAATCTCATTCGGGTGACTTGCCATGTCCGACAGCGAAACCCCCAAGCCCGCCCCTACTCGTGCGCGGCGCGCGCGCGGCGCACAGACCGCCGGGCCGCAGGCGCAGCTGCATCTGCTGCGCGCGGCCAGCGAGTTGTTCTATCGCGAGGGCGTGCGCACGGTCGGCGTCGATGCGGTGGTCGAGCGCGCGGGCGTGAACAAGATGAGTCTGTACCGGCAGTTTTCGTCGAAGGACGAGCTCGTGATGGCGTATCTTGAGCAGAAGGAGGAGCAGTTCTTCCGCTACGTCGAGAAGAGCTTCGCGAAGCATCCGGACGAGCCGGCGAAGCAGCTTCAGCAGTACTTCGACGACCTCGCGGTGCGCGCCTCGGTCGACGATTACCGCGGCTGCCCGTTCGTGAACGTGTCGGTGGAGTTTGCGGATACCGCGCATCCGGCGCGGCAGTTCGTGTTCCGCAACAAACAGCGCTTGATGGCGCGCCTCGTCGAACTGTCGACGGCGGCCGGCGCCGACGATCCGCAAGCGCTGGCCGATGGGCTCGGTCTGCTGATCGAGGGCGTGTACGCGGCGAGCCAGACTTACGGGCCGGGCTGCGGGCCGATCCTCGCCGCGCCGAAAATCGCCGCGCAGTTGATAGCGGCCGCTTGCGCGGAGAAGCCGGTTCGCTGAGCCAGTCCGTCAGCTGGGTCCTTTAGGTCAGCTGGGTCCTTTAGAATTGTGCGTTTTCCCGTCACATCCGTCCCGCCATGCCGTTGCCCGCCGAATTCCACGATGCCGTTATCGCCGCGACCCGTCATTGGCTGACGGAGGCCGTGATCGGCCTGAACCTGTGTCCGTTCGCGAAGGCCGTGCATGTAAAGGGGCAGATTCGCTATGCGCTCAGCGAAGCGGACACGCTCGAAGCGGTGCTGACCGACCTGGAAGCCGAGCTGCAGACCCTCGTCGCCGCCGACCCCGCCGCCATCGACACGACGTTGCTGATCCTGCCGCGCGCGTTCGAGGACTTTCTCGGCTTCAACGACTGCCTGTTCTTCGCCGACCGGCTCGTCCAGCAGCTACGGCTCGAAGGCGTCATCCAGATCGCGAGCTTTCATCCGCATTACCAGTTCGAAGGCAGCGAGCCCGACGATATCGAAAACTACACGAACCGGGCGCCCTATCCGATCCTGCATCTGCTGCGCGAGGACAGCATCGAGCGGGCCGTGCAGGCCTTTCCCGACGCGGAAGAAATCTACGAGCGCAATCAGGAAACGCTGCGGCGAATTGGCCTCGCGGGCTGGGATGCGTTGATGAAGCGCTAAATGAAGCGCCTGGCCGCGCCTCAGGCCGGCACGAAAAATCGCTCCTTCAGCGCATCGAGCCCGAGCGCGTCGAGCACTTCGCCGAGCCGCTCAGCGGGCCGGCGCCGCGGCAGGTCCTTGTACTGCGCGATGATCAACTCGTTTTTCATCGAGTGTTCCCAGCCGACCAGCTCGGTCACGCTGACCTGATAGCCATGCGCTTCGAGCTGCAGGCAGCGCAGCACGTTCGTGATCTGGCTGCCGAATTCGCGCGTGTGCAGCGGATGCCGCCAGATTTCCGTCAGCGCGTTCTTCAGATCCTTGCCCTTGTTCTGCCGCAGCACGCCGGCCACCTCGGCCTGGCAGCACGGCACGACGACGATGTACTTCGCGTGCTTTTCGAGCGCGAAACGGATCGCGTCGTCGGTGGCGGTATTGCACGCGTGCAGCGCGGTCACGATGTCGATTTCGGCGGGCAGCTGCGTCGACGTGATCGACTCCGCCACCGACAGATTCAGAAACGACATCCCCTTGAAGCCGAGCCGCGCCGCCAGCTCTTCGGACTTTGTCACCAGCTCTTCGCGCGTTTCAATGCCGTAAATGTGCGAAGCCCCACCAGCGATATCCTGAAACTCCTTGAAAAACAGGTCGTACAGGATAAAACCGAGGTATGACTTGCCCGCGCCGTGATCGACGAGCGTCAGCGCCCCCTGCCGGTCCTTCAGGTCCTTGAGTAGCGGCTCGATGAACTGGAACAGATGGTAGACCTGCTTCAGCTTGCGACGGCTGTCCTGATTCATCTTGCCGTCGCGCGTGAGGATGTGGAGCTCTTTGAGCAGTTCGACGGACTGGTTGGGACGGATTTCGTGGGTTTTGCCGGACATGTATGGGCCGCCATCAATTGCAGTGCGAACGTGCGACAGATGACGGAAAAAGAGAAAAGTTGCTGCCAGTTTACCCAAAGTGCGGCAATCCCAGCGAGTACGCCGTCCGGATCACGCGAGACAGGCGGTCCACTGGGAACACTTCCTGCTCGAAAGGCGCTGCACGGAAGTGTCTCGAGAATGGCCGAAAACAGCTTGAGCGCCGGCTGAGCCTGCGGGTGCAAGCCGCGTCGCCGAAAACAGGAAGCTGTCCGGCCGTGCAACCGGACACGCGAACCGGATGCATGTGGGGAGAGCGGTCCCGCAACAAGGGGCGAACGTTACGTAACCAGCAGCGGCCGGCTTTGCAACGGGCCGCGCGCTCGGATGATCACAGAAGAGGCGGCAATGGATACGGTACCCAACGGAAATGTCGAACAGAAGTTTCAGGAAATGATGGCGAAGCTCACCGCCGCGCCGGCATGGTCGGAGAAACAGCAACTCGAACTGGAGATGGCTCGCGACATCTCCACGGAAATGCTGCGGCTCGCCGAGGTTATGCGTGACGGCAACGTCGACCTCGAGACCTGCCTGACGATGCTCAAGTACGCCAAGGTGCTCGACTTCGTGATGACGACGCTCGCGTCGCGACGCGACATCAAGCCGCAGACGTTGCGGGTGATCTTCAAGCTCGCCGGGCTGAAGGTCGATGAGGCGTATCCGGGTTAGCGCGTCGGCATCCTGGTTAGATTGGCTTGGTATCGCGTTTCTCGTGTCACCACAAGACTGCTGCAACACGCTCGCACGCGGGCGGCTGGATGCCGCTCGCGACGCGGGCTTCCACACTCCCCTTCCACGGGTGTCTCAAGCGTGCCGCGCCTCGACGGGCGGCGTTCCCTCATGAAATAGCGTCTTCAGCTGCTCGCGCAGCTCCGGCGAATCCGCGTGCTTGTGAACGCTGACGGCATGCTGGACCGCGGCTTCGAGCAGTTCGCCGTCGCTGTCGGCGGATAGCGCGACAGTGCAGTTCGTTTCGCTCGGAAACTCGCGACAGTCGATATATTTGCGGGTCATGGCAATCTCCTTGAACCAGACGATCGACTCTTCCAACGATTCAACAGGCGCTTCGCGTCGGCTGCCGGCGCGCGGCAGTGAAGCGCGCCGCAGCGGCTGCGTCGCAAGCAACGTGATTGGGGATTGACGCGAGGAACGACCCGAACGGCGTCCGATGGAAGATGTTTGAAAAGTATAGGTCGCGTGCGGCACTAGCCAAGCGGTGAACGCGATGCGCAACGGCCGGGAGAAAGACTGAATCCAGTATTTTCCGGTCTGGGGCGATCGAGCCCGGTCGCCTGGCGAATAGCCGCCTATTTGCCAGTACCGAGCACAGTTCGACAGAGTTTGTCGGCGTTTGCCGCGCGCCGCGCACGGTGTGACAATAGCGCCCTTCGCGCCGCATATCCGTTCGGTCACCGCGGCGCACCGCCTTTTCTCCCCGTTGATCCGCTGAACCGCATGTCATTCTCGCTCGATTCCGCCCGCGTCGCCGTGATCGGCGGCGGCCCCGCCGGCCTGATGGCCGCCGAGACGCTTGCCGGGCGCCGCGTGCAAGTCCACGTATATGACGCGATGCCGTCGGTCGGCCGCAAATTCCTGATGGCGGGCAAAGGCGGCATGAACATCACACATTCGGAAGCCCTCGCGCCGTTTCTCGACCGCTACGGCTCGCGCCGCGAGCGCATCGCGCCGTTACTCGACGCGTTCGGTCCCGACGCGCTGCGCGCATGGTTGCGCGAGTTGGGCGTCGAGACGTTCGTCGGCAGTTCGGGGCGCGTATTTCCGTCCGACATGAAGGCCGCGCCGATGCTGCGCGCGTGGCTGCATCGGCTGCGCGAAGCGGGTGTGCAGTTTCATATGCGTCACAAGTGGAGCGGCTGGGCGTCAACATCCGAAGACGGTGCCGCCCACGCGTTGCGCTTCGACACGCCCAACGGTGAGCAGACGATCAACTGCGACGCGGTCGTGTTCGCGCTCGGCGGCGCCAGTTGGCCGCGTCTCGGCTCCGACGCCGCGTGGGTGCCGCTGATGACGTCGCGCGACGTGCCGGTGACGCCGCTGCGTCCCGCGAACTGCGGCTTCGACGCGGACTGGAGCCCGTATCTGCGCGAGCGTTTCGCGGGTCAGCCGATCAAGACGGTCGCGATTTCCGTCACCGGTGTAGACGGAAAAGTCCACAATCGACAAGGTGAAATACTTTTGACCGAAACGGGCCTCGAAGGGAGCCTGATTTACGCGTTGTCGGCGCCGATCCGCGAGCGAATCCTCGCCGGCGGCGAGGTCACGATTGCGCTGGATCTCGCGCCAGGCTTGCCGCTCGAGCGAGTCGTGGAGGAAGTGACGCGGCCGCGCGGCTCACGCTCGATCGCGAGTCATCTGCACGGGCGAATCGGAATCGGCGGGGTCAAGCTCGCGTTGTTGCACGAGATTCTGTCGAAAGAAGCCTTCGCCGATGCGCGCGGCCTCGCCCACGCGATCAAGGCGGTGCCGATGCGACTGCTGCGCGCGCGACCGATCGAGGAAGCGATCAGTACGGCGGGCGGAATCCCGTTCGAGGCATTGGACGCGCATCTGATGATCGACCGGATGCCCGGCGCATTCTGCGCGGGCGAAATGCTCGATTGGGAGGCGCCGACCGGTGGTTATCTGTTAACCGCCTGCTTTGCCAGCGGGCTGGTCGCTGGCCGGGGCGCATGCGCGTATCTGGAAGCGCACGGCAAGTCGGCGTGACGCGCGCAGTCGCCGTCACCGCGCCTTGAGCCGCCACAACGACGTGACCTCGGCCGCTCGCGCAACATACAACGGATCGTTCTGATCGCTGGCCTTCGGATGCCGTGGACGAATGTCCTCGCGTCCCACGACACTGAGCCCCGCGTGCTCGATCGCCGCGAGCAGCCACTCGCGCGTACGCAGCCCAAGGTGCTCGGCGAAATCCGAAAGGATCAGCCAGCCCTCGCCGCCCGGCATCAGATGATCGGCGAGGCCGTTCAGGAAACCGACCAGCATGCGGCTGTCCGGATCGTAGACCGCGTATTCGAGCGGCGACGCGGGCCGCGCCGGCACCCACGGCGGATTGCAGACGACAAGCGGTGCCCGACCGTCCGGAAACAGATCGGCCTGCACGATCTCGACCTGCTCGGCGTAACCAAGACGCGCGAGATTTTCACGAGCACACGCAAGCGCGCGCGCATCCTGGTCCGTCGCGACGATCTTGCGCACGCCGCGTTTGGCCAGCAGCGCGGCCAGCACGCCAGTGCCGGTGCCGATGTCGAACGCGAGGTCCAGCGACGGTAGCGGCGTGCGCGCGACCAGATCGACGTACTCGCCGCGCACCGGTGAGAACACACCGTAGTGCGGATGGATGCGCTCGCCGAGCGCCGTAATCTCGACGCCCTTCTTGCGCCATTCGTGCGCGCCGATCAAACCGAGCAACTCGCGCAACGACACGACCGACGCGTCACCGCTCGCCGGTCCATAAGCTTCGATGCAGGCCTGCCGCACGTCGGGCGCGCGACGCAGCGGAATGGTGTAGTCGGCATCGAGCGGAATCAGGATCATGCCGAGCGTGCGCGCGCGCTGCGACTGCGCCTGCCGATGCAGGTTGAACGCGTCGAGCGGTGTCGCTCCCTGCTTGCGCGGCTTGCGTTCGAGCCGGCGCATGACGGCCTGCAGCAGTTGGCGCGCGTTCTGGAAGTCGCCGCGCCACAGCAGCGCGGTGCCTTCGCAGGCGAGGCGGTAGGCCGAATCAGCGGTGGTGCGGTCGTCGGCGACGACGACGCGCTTCGGCGGCGGCACGGCCGCTTCGGAACGCCAGCGTGCGGTGCGCGGGCCGTCGGCTTCTGGCCAGGTGAGAGTTGCGGGGCTGGTCATGGTGCAATGGAGTCGATGTGACGTCGCCGGCGACGTGGACCGCGACAGCGGACCGGACGTCCGGCGGCTGCCGGCCATCCCGGGCGACGCCCGAATAGTACCGTACCGCCGCCGTGCGGATTCGCGGCGCGGCATGAATTGGTGACGGTGATGAGGTGAGTCTGGACGCACCGAAAGTAGACAATAATGTCTACAATCGACAAGGTGAAAGAGATATCATGATTTTTGAGCCATCGCGCGGCTCACCTCACGCTGCCCTCGCACGTTTTGACGTGCGTGAAACCCTCGTCGCAAACAAGCCTGGCCAAGGCTTCGGTGATCGGCATCAGCAACGATCCGGGCAATTTCCACCGAAAAAGAAAAACCCCGCCAAAGCGTGTGCTTCGACGGGGTTTTCTAGCATTTCCAGTTACTGCTGATAAAGCAATCTGGTGCCGGCTGCAGGACTCGAACCCGCCACCTCATGATTACAAGTCAAGCGCTCTACCTGATGAGCTAAGCCGGCATGAGGCCGTGATTCTACTTCATTTCACGATCTTAAGGCGAGCCCTTCCGCCGCCTTTCGAGCCATCGTCGTCGGGCTGCGGTTTGTCGTCGGCGTCGGTGGCCTCGGCAGGGTCGGCGGGGGCGGTTTCGACGGCGCGCGGAGCCGCCGGCGTGTCAGCTTCGTCCGCGGCATCCGCGCCCGAATCCTGAGCCTCGCCGCCCGCCGATTCGACCGGGAACGCCATACCCTGGCCGTTCTCGCGCGCGTAGATCGCAAGAATATTGGCGACCGGCACTTCGATCTTGTGGGACTTGCCGGAGAAGCGCGCGTTGAACTCGATCCACTCGTTGCCCATCTGCAGCTGGCTGGTCGCCTCGAAGCTGATGTTCAACACGATCTCGTTGTCGCGCACGAATTGACGTGGCACGCGCGTCTGATTGTCGACGCGGACCGCGATATGCGGTGTGTAGCCGTTATCCGTGCACCACTCGTAGAGCGCGCGCAACAGATAAGGTTTCGTGGAAATCTCTTGCATCAACAGTCCTCTTGCGGGCGCGGGCGCGCATCGAAGCGATGCGACGTCCGCGCTCCAAAGCCAAACTCAACGACGCATCACCTTTTCCGACGGCGTCAGCGCTTCGATATAAGCCGGGCGGCTGAAAATGCGCTCGGCGTACTTCATCAGCGGCGCGGCGTTCTTCGACAGCTCGATACCGTAGTGGTCAAGGCGCCAAAGCAGCGGTGCGATCGCGACGTCGAGCATCGAGAACTCTTCGCCGAGCATGTACTTGTTCTTCAGGAAAATCGGCGCGAGCTGCGTCAGGCGATCGCGGATCGCGAGGCGCGCCTTCTCGTGATTCTTCTCCGCTGCCTTGCCCTTCTCGTTTTCGAGCGTGCCGACGTGGACGAACAGCTCTTTCTCGAAGTTGAGCAGGAACAGGCGGGCACGCGCGCGCTGGACCGGATCGGCCGGCATCAGCTGCGGGTGCGGGAAGCGCTCGTCGATGTACTCGTTGATGATGTTCGATTCGTACAGAATCAGGTCCCGTTCGACGAGAATCGGCACCTGACCATACGGATTCATCACGGCGATGTCTTCCGGCTTGTTGAACAGGTCGACGTCGCGGATCTCGAAGTCCATGCCCTTTTCGAACAACACCAGCCGGCAACGCTGGGAGAACGGGCAAGTAGTGCCGGAATACAGAACCATCATGTTTACGTTTCCTCAAAAAGCTGAAGGGCCAGCGCGCGGAAAAACCGTTCAGCAGGTCTTTCCTGGCGCCGGCCCCACGCCATGTAGCGGCGTGATTATTTGATATGTTTCCAGTACGCGGCGTTCAGTCGCCAGGCGAAAAAGCTCAGGATACCGAGGAACAACAGCACCCACACGCCAAGTTGCTTGCGGGTTTGCTGCGTCGGTTCGGACATCCATGACAGGTACGACACGAGGTCGGCCACAGCAGAATCATAATCTACCGGCGACATCGTCCCCGGAGTCAGTTGCTGGAAGCCGAGGAATTTGTGTACTTTTTCGCCGGTTCTTTCGTCGGTTTCGTCGCCGAATTTCGCCGCACGCTGCCCCTGAAGCTGCCACAGCACGTGAGGCATGCTCACGTTTTGGTACACCAGATTGTTCCAGCCGGTCGGCCGCGTATCGTCGCGGTAAAAACTCCGCAGGTACGTGTACAACCAGTCCGTGCCGCGCGCCCGCGCCTCCACCGACAGATCCGGCGGCGTCGCCCCGAACCACGCTTTCGCGTCCTCCGGGCGCATTGCCACGGTCATCGTGTTGCCGACCTTGTCGGTGGTGAACAGCAGGTTCGCCTGGATTTCCTTCGGCGTGATGCCGAGATCGGTCAGGCGGTTGTAGCGCATCAGGTTCGCGCTGTGGCAATTCAGGCAGTAGTTTACAAACAATTGCGCGCCGCGCTGCAAGGAAGCGAAATTGTTCGTGTTGTCCGGCGCGCGATCGAGCGGGAAATTCTCGTCCGCGTGAACCGGAGCGGCCAACAGCGCAAGCATGGTCGCGCCGACCAGCGCGCACATCGAAAGCAGTTTTTTCATCTTCATGTTCTCCTGGCTCGCGATTAGTGAGGCTTGAACCGCACCCGCTCGGGCGGCTGCTTGAACTTGCCAAGCCGGGTCCAGAAGGGCATGCCGAGGAAAAACGCGAAGTAGATCAGCGCGCAGATCTGGGCGATCAGCGTCGCGGCCGGCGATGGCGGTCGCGTGCCGAGGAAGCCGAGCGTCAGGAACGCGATTACGAAGATCCCGAAGAAAACCTTGTGGAAGAACGGCCGGTAGCGAATAGACCTGACCGGCGACCGGTCGAGCCACGGCAGGAAGAACAGCGAAATCACCGCACTGCCCATCACCACGACGCCCCAGAACTTCGATTCGGTGAACACCATCGCGACGATCACCAGCACCGCAAGCACCGGCAGACCGAGCTTCCACTTGCCGCGCGCGCGCACGAGCGCCAGCAACCCGAGTAGCGCGATGACGATCATCAGCACGATCTTGAATGGATCGGTGGTGGCGCGCAGCATCGCATAAAAAGCGGTGAAGTACCACACAGGCGCAATTTCCGGCGGCGTCTGCAGTGGATTCGCGGGGATGAAGTTGTTGGCTTCAAGGAAGTACCCACCCATTTCCGGCGCGAAGAAGATGATCGCGGCGAAGATCAGCAGGAAGATCGCCACGCCCATGAAGTCGTGCACCGAGTAGTACGGGTGGAACGGAATGCCGTCGAGCGGCACGCCATCCGGGCCCTTCTTGGCCTTGATCTCAATGCCGTCCGGATTGTTCGAGCCGACTTCGTGTAGCGCGACGAGGTGCGCGATCACGAGGCCGATCAGCACCAGCGGAATCGCGATCACGTGGAACGCGAAGAAGCGGTTCAGCGTGACGTCGGAGACCACGTAGTCGCCGCGAATCCACAGCGACAGGTCCGGCCCGATGAACGGAATCGCCGAGAACAGGTTCACGATCACCTGCGCGCCCCAGAACGACATCTGGCCCCACGGCAGGAGGTAGCCGAAGAACGCCTCGGCCATCAGGCTCAGGAAAATCAGGCAGCCGAAAATCCACACGAGTTCGCGCGGCTTGCGGTACGAGCCGTACAGGAGCCCGCGGAACATGTGCAGATACACGACGACGAAAAACATCGACGCACCCGTCGAGTGCATGTAGCGGATCAGCCAGCCCCACGGCACCTCGCGCATGATGTACTCGACCGACGAGAACGCGAGCGTCGCGTCGGGCTTGTAGTTCATCGTCAGGAAAATGCCGGTGACGATCTGGTTGACCAGCACCAGTAACGCAAGCGAACCGAAGAAGTACCAGAAGTTGAAGTTCTTCGGCGCGTAGTACTCGGAAACGTGCTTCTTCCACGTGGCAGTCATCGGGAAGCGCTGGTCGATCCAACCAGCCAGCCCGGTCGTCTCTACTTCGTGTTCGCTCGCCATTACGCTTCTCCTTTTTCGTCCTTCCCGATCACAAGGGCCGTCGCCGACGTGAACATGAAGCGCGGGATGTCGAGGTTCTGCGGAGCGGGTTTGTTCTTGAAGACGCGGCCGGCCATGTCGTAGGTCGAGCCGTGGCACGGGCACAGGAAGCCGCCGGGCCAGTCGTCGGGGAGATTCGGCTGCGGGCCTTCCTGGAAGCGCGGCGTCGGCGTGCAGCCCAGATGCGTGCAAACGGCGACGGCAACCAGCAGATGCTTGTTCTCGGCGCGTGAACGGAATTCGTTGTTGCAGTAGTCCGGCAGCGGCATCGAAAACGGATTCAGCGAGTGGGGGTCCGCTACCTGGCTGTCGGCTTTTTGAACATCGACGAGCATGCGGTCCGTGCGGTTGATGATCCACACCGGCTTGCCGCGCCAGGCGACCGTCATCATGTCGCCGGGCTTCAGACCACTGATATCGACTTCGACCGGGGCACCTGCGGCCTTGGCCTTTTCGGATGGTGCAAAGGAACTAACAAAGGGTACGACAACGGCAACACCTCCTATGCCGCCTGCTACGGTCGTCGCTACCAGCCAGTTACGGCGGCTGCCATCGACGCGTTCCTCTTCTTTGTCTCGCATCACACGCCCCACTTCTGAGTTGGATTTTTCCTTCACGTCGCTTCTACCGCCGCTAGTTTGCTCGAATGGAGTCGCCATTTACAAGGGCCGATTGCCAAAAACCGTGCGAAGCCCTTGATAACTCAGGGTTTGTCCGTACCGATCGCAAACTTTTTCGCACCTCCTTTTAAGTGCCTTCTGCGGTATTCCTGCTTTGTTCTTCGTTAATGCAATTCGCAATTCAAACGGGATTGGGAATATCGATAAACAGATGTTCGATATCGAACGATTCGGACAGATGCTTGCCCACCGCCTGCACGCCGAAGCGCTCGGTCGCGTGGTGGCCAGCTGCCAGAAACGCGACGCCGCTTTCCGCCGCCGTATGCATCACCGACTCCGATACCTCGCCGGTCACGTAGACGTCGACACCCGCGTTGATCGCCGCGTCGAACATGCCTTGCGCGGCGCCCGTGCACCAGCCGACGCGGCGCAGCTCCATATCCGGATCGCCGAACACGAGCGGCGTGCGGCCCAGTGTCTGCGCGATCTCCGCGGTGAGGTGCGACAGCGTGATCGGCATCGGCAGCGTGGCGAGCCAGCCGAGATCGTTCTCGCCGAAACGCGCGTCGCTGATCCAGCCCATCTTCTCGCCGATCTGCGCGTTGTTGCCGAACTCGGGATGATCGTCGAGCGGCAGATGGTAGGCGAACAGGTTCAGGTCGTTGGCGAGCAGCAGCTTCAAACGAGCATGTTTGCGGCCGGTGATCTGCGGTGCCTCGTTGCGCCAGAAGTAGCCGTGATGGACCAGCACGGCGTCCGCGCCCCAGTCGAGCGCGGCCTCCAGGAAGGCCACCGACGCGGTAACGCCGGTCGCGAGTTTGTTGATCCGGCGGCGTCCTTCGACCTGCAATCCGTTCGGGCAATAGTCCTTGAAGCGCGCGGTTTCAAGGAGATTGTTCAAGTACAATTCAAGTTCAATCCGATCCATATAGACCTCTAGTCTTCAGATGCTTAGACGCTTCTGGCTGTTATTTGCCCAAGCGGTGACGGTGCTGTTGGCGCTGATGTTCATCATTGCGACCCTCAAACCGCAGTGGCTGCAGCGTCAAGGACAATTCGGCAGACAACTCGCCGAACCGATCGTCGCGCTACGGGAAGTGGCGCCGGGCATCGGCACTGGCCATGCCGAAACGTCCTATGCCGAAGCGGCGCAAAAGGCCATGCCCGCGGTCGTCAACGTGTTCTCCAGCAAGGATGGCTCGCTGCCTCCCGACCCGCGCGCCAAAGACCCGCTGTTCCGCTACTTCTTCGGCGACAGGAACAATCGCAAGCAGCAGGAGCAGCCTGCCTCGAATCTCGGCTCAGGCGTGATAGTGAGTTCGGAAGGTTACATTCTAACGAACCAGCACGTCGTCGACGGCGCCGATCAGATCGAAATCGCGCTCGCCGATGGCCGCACCGCCAGCGCGAAGGTCATCGGCATCGACCCCGAAACCGATCTGGCCGTGCTAAAGGTCAATATGACCGATCTGCCCACCATCACGCTCGGCCGGATGGACCAGACCCGCGTCGGCGACGTCGTGCTCGCGATCGGCAATCCGTTCGGCGTCGGGCAGACCGTAACGATGGGCATCGTCAGCGCGCTCGGCCGCAATCATCTCGGCATCAATACGTTCGAAAACTTCATCCAGACCGACGCCCCGATCAACCCCGGCAACTCGGGCGGTGCGCTCGTCGACGTGAACGGCAACCTGCTCGGCATCAACACCGCAATCTACTCGCGCTCGGGCGGCTCGCTCGGCATCGGCTTCGCGATTCCGGTGTCGACCGCGCGCAGCGTGCTCGAGAGCATCATTACGACCGGCACGGTCACGCGCGGCTGGATCGGCGTCGAACCGCAGGACGTCACGCCGGAAATCGCGGAGTCGTTCGGGCTCGATCAGAAGTCGGGCGCTATTGTCGCGGGCGTGCTGAAAAGCGGCCCGGCCGACCGTGCGGGCATCAAGCCCGGCGACATCCTGACGAGCGTAAACGGCCAGGCGATCACCGATACCACGCGTCTGTTGAACGTGATCGCGCAGATCAAGCCCGGTACGGCGGCGAAAGTGCATCTGGTGCGCAAAGGTCATCAGATCGATCTCGACGTGAAGATCGGCAAACGCCCGCCGCCGCCGAAACAGACGGAAGACGACAACGGCGGCGATCGGCCGGATGACGAAGGCGGCTGAAGCTAATGCCGCGATTCCACGCAATGAATAAGGGCAGTCCGCAATGAACTGCCCTTTTTCATTTGACGCCCGGCACTGACTCGCGACACCTCAACTGGACGGCGGCGGACTCGCATCCTCCACGACCACCGGCTGCTTGCCGACGATCAACCGCGCCGCGACGATGCCAGCTTCGTACAGCAGAATCAGCGGAACCGCGAGGATCAGCTGCGAAAACACGTCCGGCGGCGTTACGACGGCCGACACCACGAACGCGCCGACGATCACATACGGCCGGATCTCCTTCAGCTTCTTCAGCGTCACCACGTTCATCCGCACCAGCAGCACGACGACGATCGGTACCTCGAACGTGACGCCGAACGCGATGAACATCGTCAGCACGAAGCTCAGGTAATTGTTGATATCGGTTGTCATCTCCGCGCCAAGCGGCGCATTGTAGTGGGCCATCACGCGGAAGATGGTCGGAAACACGACGAAGTACGCGAACGCCATGCCGCACAGGAACAGCGTGTAGCTGCTCGCGACGAGCGGCGCGACGAGCTTCTTCTCGTGCTGATAGAGCCCAGGCGCGACGAACGCCCAGATCTGGTACAGCACGACCGGCAGCGCGATCACGAAGGCGACCAGCATCGTCACCTTCATCGGCACGAAGAACGAGCCGGTGACGTCGGTGACGATCATCTTGCCGTCCTTCGGCAGATTCATCATCAGCGGACGGGCGAGCAGTTTGAAGATGTCCGGCGCCCAGTACACGAGCCCGATGAACACGACGACGACGGAGAGCCCCGCACGGATGATGCGGTCACGCAGTTCGACGAGGTGGGAAATGAAGGTCTCTTCAGTGCCTTCGTTCTGGGATTGCTGGGGGTCGCTCACACCGGCCCTCGGTTGGGGATTGTCGATCTGAACATCAGAAAAACCGCGTCGGACGACGCAGGTTGGCAGGTGTGTGCCGCGCAACGCGCGCGGCGCCCGACTGCACGCGCGTGCGCCGCAGGCTCGCTCGCTTGTACCAGGTGGGCGTGGCGCTCTGCTGAACGCGCCAGGTCTTGCGTTTGGGCGCGGCGGCCGGCGTACTGACGGGCCACGAGGTGGCACCCGCGCTGCCGCTGGCCCCGCTGCCGGCGTCTTCGAGCGCGCCGCCGGCGATGCTCGGCGATACCGACGTACCGCTATTCCATGCTTCGTTCAGTTCATTCTCGTGCTTGCGCACATTGTCCTGAACCGCCGTTTGGACATTGCTCGCGGCCTTCTCGAACTCGGTCTTCATGCGCCGCAATTCGTCGAGCTCGATTTCGCGCGTGACTTCGGCCTTAACGTCGTTGATGTACCGCTGTGCGCGGCCGAACAGCGCGCCGGCCGTGCGAGCGACACGCGGCAGGCGCTCAGGCCCGAGGACGACCAGCGCGACGACGCCGATCAGCGCCATCTTGGTTAGACCGAGGTCCAGCATGAAGTGGAATGTCCGTCAGAAACGCGGGAACGGCGCGAAGGCCGCGGCTTAGCGGTAATCGCTCGATTGCTGCGTCTTTTCCTTCGCTTCGACGTCCACCGCGCCGTTGCGCGGCAGCTCGCGCTGCTGCTCTTGCGCGTCGGCCGACGACGAATCGGCTTCCTTCATGCCTTCCTTGAAGCCCTTCACGGCGCCGCCCAGATCGCTGCCGATGTTGCGTAGCTTCTTCGTGCCGAACACGAGCGCGACGATCAACAGAACGATCAACCAATGCCAAATACTCAACGAACCCATGACTACTCTCCTTAACCCCGGCGCCGCATCTCGATGCGGCCAATTTGCATAACCTGAAGCGCGTGCGCTTCGTCTCGATATATCTCTACGTTACCTCAGGCTGCGCCGCCTCGCTCGCAATGCGGCCATTTACGCCTGTCATTGTGGCCACACGATCGCGTCGACGTTATTACACAGCGGTAAAAACAACGACGGCGCTATTGTCCTCGACCAAAACTCGCGGCGGTGCGCACTTGCCACGCAGCGCGCCTGACGCGCGAACCGGCGCTCAGCCCATGCGTTGCCAGGGACGCGGTCCCGCGAGAATGTGCGCGTGCAGGTGATACACCTCCTGACCACCGCCCGGACCGGTATTGATTACCGTGCGAAAGCCCGTTTCGCCGCCGTTATAGGCGACCCCCAATTGTTCGGCCAGTCGCGCGGCCAGGACAAGCATTCTACCAAGCAGAGGCGCGTCGCTTTCCGTGCAGTTCGACAGCGTTGCAATGTGCTTGCGAGGAATCACCAGCACATGCGTTTCGGCCGCCGGACGGATGTCGCGGAAGGCGACGAACTCGTCGTCTTCGTGGACCCTGGTCGACGGGATTTCGCCAGCGGCAATCTTGCAGAAAAGGCAGTTCGGATCGTGACTCATCGTATTCCTGACGCGGTATGACTTGGGCGAGCGAAGCCGCCCGCGCCGAGGTTCGATCCGAAAGCCGGCCCGCCCATACGGACCGGCTAGCGTTCAGACCCAACTGGCCGGATTCGCGAACGGCTTGTTATCGTACAGATACAGCCAGCCTTTGATAATACGGTACAACATCCATATGCTGACTGCCCACAGCACCGGAATGCCGATCACGACGAGCAGCAGCAACGCGCCGATCGCGTAACCGACGAGGCCCAGCCAGAACGTGCGGATCTGCCATTCGAAGTGCGCTTCGTACGGCGTGCCGGCCACATCCGACCGTTTGACGTAGTTGATGATGATCGCGACCAGAATGGTGAGCCCGCCGGTCAGCCAATGGACCGCATACAGCGCGTACAGCACGTGCGTGAGCGTGCGCAGGCTGCGCTCGCGCTCAGGCTCCATCGCGTGGCGGTAGACCGGCGGCGGATAGCTTCCTTGCGGCTGTTCCATGCTTGCGTCCTCCCGGAGGTGCGGTTACCGCTATGTTGGTGCCGGCGCGCGCGACTTCAAGCGGAAACGCCAGATTTCCGCTCCGGCTGCTCAGTCGCCGTTTTCCTCGCGCTCGCGGCTCTTGCGCAGCGCCTTTTCCTCGATGCCCGACAGGCCTTCGCGACGCTCGAGTTCGGCGATCACGTCGGCGGGGCTCAGATCGAAATGCGACAGCATCACGAGGCAGTGGAACCACAGGTCCGCAACCTCGCCGACCAGCGCCTTCGGTGCGCCGCCCTGGCGCACGTCCTTCGCGGCCAGCACGACTTCGGTGGCTTCTTCACCGATCTTTTTCAGGACCGCGTCGTCGCCCTTGTGGAACAGGCGCGATACATACGAGATGTCCGGATCGCCGCCCTTGCGGCTGTCGATCACCGCCGCGAGGCGCCGCAGCGTGTCGAGCGTGGAAGCCGTGGCGGCCGACGGGTTTTGCGTGGATTGCGTCATTTGTAGATGTGTTCGGGGTCTTTCAGCACGGGATCGACGGCCTGCCAGTCGCCATCGTCCACCGAGCCTTCGAATTTCTGGAAAAAGCACGAGTGGCGGCCTGTATGGCACGCGATGCCCGATACCTGCTCGACTTTCAGCAGCACGACGTCTTCGTCGCAATCGAGTCGCACTTCATGCACATGCTGCACGTGGCCCGACTCCTCACCCTTGAACCACAGGCGCTGGCGCGAGCGCGAGAAATACACCGCGCGGCCGGTCTCGACGGTCTTCGCGAGGGCCTCGCGGTTCATCCACGCGAACATCAGCACGTCGTTCGTCGACGCTTCCTGCGCAATCACCGGCACGAGGCCGTTCGCATCCCACTTGACCTTGTCGAGCCAGTTCACTGCCGAAGGATTCGTCACGTCACAACCTCACCGAAATGCCCTGATCGGCCATGAAGCGCTTGGCCTCGCCGACCGTGTGTTCGCCATAGTGGAAGATGCTCGCGGCGAGCACCGCGTCCGCATGACCGCTCTTGATGCCGTCGGCGAGATGCTGCAGATTGCCGACGCCGCCCGAGGCGATCACCGGCACCGGCACCGCGTCCGACACCGCGCGAGTCAGCGCGAGGTCGAAGCCGCTCCTGGTGCCGTCGCGATCCATGCTTGTCAACAGGATTTCGCCCGCGCCCAACTCGGCCATCTTGCGCGCCCACTCGACCGCATCGAGACCGGTGGCCTTGCGGCCGCCGTGCGTGAACACTTCCCAGCGCGGCGTTTCGCCGTCGGCCGACACGCGCTTCGCGTCGATCGCGACGACGATGCACTGCGAGCCGTATTTGTCGGTCGCGTCCTTCACGAGTTGCGGATTCGCTACCGCCGACGAGTTCATGCTGATCTTGTCGGCGCCCGCGTTCAGCAGGCGCCGCACGTCTTCGACCGCGCGCACGCCGCCGCCGACCGTCAGCGGAATGAACACCTGCGAAGCGACCGCCTCGATGATCGGCAGAATCAGGTCGCGCTGATCCGAGGTCGCGGTGATGTCGAGGAACGTCAGTTCGTCGGCGCCCTGATCGTCGTAACGGCGCGCGATTTCGACCGGGTCGCCCGCGTCGCGCAGTTCGACGAAGTTGACGCCCTTGACCACGCGGCCCGCGGTGACGTCGAGACAGGGGATGATGCGTTTAGCTAGAGCCATGATCGTGCAATTCTGCCAATACCGCTGATGGGGCCGCTCGCTTGCGGGCAAGCGGCACGGTGCCGGCGCGAGCGGTTGCGTCGCGCCGCGAGTGAGGTGCCGGCCGGAAGCTGGCGAGGTTCCGGGCGCTTAATCGTGCGACGCGCGTTACAGGCAAGCCATCGTTCGAACGAGCGCCGCAAGCCGACACGAGCGCAACGCCGGCCGCCCGCGCAACCTGCCCAGCACGCGCAGCGACGCCGTGCTTAAGCGTCGTCCGCTTCGCGCAGCTTGTCCGCGAGCGTCTGCGCGGCCGCGAAGTCGAGGTCGCCCGAATAGATCGCGCGGCCGCAGATTACGCCCTCGATGCCCTCGCCTTCGACTTCGCACAGCGATTCGATGTCCGCGAGGTTCGACAGACCGCCGCTCGCGATCACCGGAATCTTGACCGCGCGCGCAAGGCGCACCGTCGCTTCGATGTTGATGCCTTGCAGCATGCCGTCACGGCCGATGTCGGTGTAGATGATCGACTCGCAGCCGTAGTCCTCGAACTTGCGCGCGAGGTCGGCCACTTCGTGACCGGTCAGCTTGCTCCAGCCGTCGGTGGCGACCTTGCCGTCTTTCGCGTCGAGACCGACGATGATGTGACCGCCGAACGCGGTGCACGCGTCCTGCAGAAAGCCGGGGTTCTTCACCGCGGCCGTGCCGATGATCACGTACGACAAACCGTCGTCCAGATAGCGCTCGATTGTGTTCAGGTCGCGGATGCCACCGCCCAGCTGAACCGGAATCGCGCCGCCCACTTCATCGATGATCGCTCGGATTGCATCGCCGTTCTTCGGCTTGCCGGCGAACGCGCCATTCAGATCGACGAGATGCAGACGACGCGCGCCGCGGTCGACCCAATGTCGGGCCATTGCCGCCGGTTCCTCGGAGAAAATCGTCGCCTGGTCCATATCGCCCTGTTTGAGGCGTACACACTGACCGTCTTTCAGGTCGATGGCGGGAATCAGCAGCATAGCAATCGGGTGTTATCTGGGAGTGGATTGAAGGTCGGCGGCAGCGGCTGGCGAGTCAGCCCGCCGCAATACCGTCTCGCTAGTTTAGTACAACTCGTTCGGCGCTCCAGTGGGGCGCCGGTCGGATACGGGACCGCGGCACCGCGCGACGCGCGCGCAGCAACGGGATGAAAAAAGGCGTTCACGGGTTCCAGTGCACGAAGTTGCGATACACGCGCAAACCCGCCTCGGCGCTCTTTTCAGGGTGGAATTGGGTGGCAAAGATGTTATCCCGCGCTACCGCCGAGGTAAAGGGCACGCCGTAGACCGTTTCGCCCGACGTATGCGCCGGGTTGTCCGGAACCACGTAGTAGCTGTGCACGAAGTAGAAGAACGCGTTGTCGGCGACACCGTCCCACAGCGGATGCGGCTGCGCCTGACGCACGCGGTTCCAGCCCATCTGCGGGACCTTGAAGCGCGAGCCGTCGTCCTGCACCTGGCCTTCGAGCTCGAAGCGTACCGCCTTGCCGGGCAACAGACCCAGACCCGGCGTGTCGCCCTCGGCGCTCCAGTCGAACAGCATCTGCTCGCCGACGCACACGCCCATCAGCGGCTTGCTGCGCGACGCCTCGACGACCGCTTCCTGCAAACCGGACGCGCCGAGACTGCGCATGCAGTCGGGCATCGCACCCTGGCCCGGCAGCACCACGCGGTCGGCCGAGCGGATCGCTTCCGGACGATCGACGATCGCCACGTCCGCTTCCGGCGCCGCTTTACGCAGTGCCTGGGCAACCGAGCGCAGGTTGCCCATTCCGTAATCCACAATCGCTATCGAAGTTTTCATTTCAAGTTTGGCCGCTCTGCCCTCGATCCATCGATGCCGCCGCGCGGCGTCAAACGACGTGCCGGCAAATGCGGTCCTGCCCGATGAATCGCTTGAAGGTGAGTGGCCTGAAGACGTTGGAGGCGGTGAAACCCGTGTTAAAGCCTGCTACGGCCGTTACGTTAGAGGCTGCCCTTGGTCGACGGAATCTGTCCGGCCGCGCGCTCGTCGAGTTCGACGGCCATGCGCAGCGCACGCCCGAATGCCTTGAACACCGTTTCGAGCTGATGGTGCGCGTTGATGCCACGCAGGTTGTCGATGTGCAGCGTCACGCCGGCATGGTTCACGAAGCCGCGGAAGAATTCGATCGACAGGTCGACGTCGAACGTGCCGATGCGCGCGCGCGTGAACGGCACGTGAAATTCGAGGCCCGGACGGCCGGAAAAATCGATCACGACGCGCGACAGCGCTTCGTCGAGCGGCACGTAGGAATGGCCGTAGCGGCGGATGCCCTTGCGATCGCCGATCGCCTTCGCGACGGCCTGGCCGAGCGTGATGCCGGTGTCTTCGACCGTGTGATGATCGTCGATATGCAGGTCGCCATGCGCTTCGATCTCGAGGTCGAACAACCCGTGGCGGGCGATCTGGTCGAGCATGTGGTCCAGGAACGGCACACCGGTGGCCAGCTTCTGCTGGCCGGTGCCGTCCAGGTTGATCTTCACACGGATCTGCGTTTCGCTGGTGTTGCGAACGACTTCCGCAAGGCGCATGGCAATTCCTCGAATCTGGCTTAAAAGCGCTAGTAATGTGGGATGGACAAACTGGCGGGCTGCTCAGTGCAGCCGTTCAACGCAGCGGCTCAGTGCCGCCGCTCGATGCGGCGGGTTACCGCAACACGAGTTTCAGGCCGGCGAGCAACTGGGCGTTCTCGTTCGGCGAACCGACGGTCAAACGCACGCAATTGGCCAGCAATGGATGCATTTTACTCACGTTTTTGATCAGAATCCGCGCCGTTAGCAGGGTTTCGAACAATACCGACGCATCGGGCACCCGCACGAGCAGGAAGTTGCCCGCGCTAGTGAACACTTCGGCGCCCGGCAGCGCGGCCACCGCCTGTGCGAGTTTCTCGCGTTCGTCGCGCAATTGCGCGGCCTGCGCATCGAGCACGCCGATGTGGTCGAGCAGGAAATCAGCAGCGGCCTGCGTCAGCACGTTGGTGTTGTACGGCGGGCGGACCTTGTCGAACTCGGTCAGCCACGCGGGCTTGCCGACCAGGTAACCGAGGCGAATGCCGGCGAGGCCCAGCTTCGACACCGTGCGCATCACGACGACGTTGTCGAACTGGTCGGCGCGCGGCAGCCAGCTCTTCTGCGCGAACGGCTGATACGCCTCGTCGATCACGACGAGGCTCTTGCCCGCCGCGGCGATGATGCGCTCGATTTCGGCGTCATCGAACAGCGTGCCGGTCGGGTTGTTCGGATACGCGAGATAGATGATCGCCGGTTCATGCTCGGCGATCGCCGCGAGCATCGCGGCGGTATCGAGCGTGAAGTCGGCTTTGAGCGGCACGCCGACGAATTCGAGATTCGCCAGCTTCGCCGACATCTGATACATGACGAAGCCCGGCACCGGCGCGAGCACCTTCGCGCCCGGCTTCGCGCACGCGACCGACATGATGCTGATGATTTCATCCGAGCCGTTGCCGAGCAGCACGTCGCACCCCGCCGGCACGCCCATCACGTGACGAATGCGCTCGATCAACTGCTCGGGGCGCGGCGCCGGATAACGGTTCAGCGCGACGCCGGCCAGACGCTCGCCGAGATGCGCGGCAAGTTCCGGCGGCAGCGGAAACGGGTTTTCCATCGCGTCGAGCTTGATGAAGCCGGTGGCGTCCGGAACCGGATAGCTCGTCATTGCGAGCACGTCGCTGCGGATGATGTCTTGAGGTGTCGTCATAGGTTCGGGGGCCGGGCCGCGCTAAACACGCCGGGTCGGCGTCGTCGGCATGGGGCGCTCGGGTTGGTCTCTGTCGTCGTTATTAAATGGGGCGGGTGGGCTCGAGCCGTCGCTCGAGCGGGTGGAAGCCGGAAAACATGGAAGCCGGTCGATGCGGCGGCGGTTGCCGCCCTCGCCGCTTCTCCTGCTCCCGCTTACGCCTGCTTGAGTTCCGCCGCGCGCCAGCGCGATCAGCGCTCCGCCTCAGCCGCGTTCGTTGTTGTTCTGCCGCATCCGGTATTCGGCGCTGCGTGCGTGCGCTTGCAGACCTTCGCCGTATGCCAGTTCCGCGGCAATCTCGCCGAGCGTCTGCGCACCTTCCGCGCTAACCTCGATTAGGCTCGAACGCTTGAAGAAATCATAGACGCCGAGCGGCGACGAAAACCGTGCGGTACGCGACGTCGGCAGCACATGATTCGGGCCCGCGCAGTAGTCGCCGAGGCTCTCGCTCGTGTAACGGCCAAGGAAGATCGCGCCTGCGTGACGGATCTGTTGCGCCCACTGATGCGGCTCCAGCGCCGAAATTTCAAGGTGCTCCGGCGCGATGTCGTTGGCGATCGCGCAGGCCTCGGCCATGTCGCGCACCTTGATCAGCGCGCCGCGGTTTTCGAGCGACGTGCGGATCACTTCGCGGCGCGGCAGGGTGGGCAGCAGTTCGTCGATCGCTTCCTGCACGCGCGTGATGAACGCGTCGTCGGGGCACAGCAGGATCGATTGCGCGAGCTCGTCGTGCTCGGCTTGCGAAAACAGGTCCATCGCGACCCAGCGCGGGTCGGTCGTGCCGTCGCACAACACGAGGATTTCCGACGGCCCGGCGATCATGTCGATGCCGACCGTGCCGAACACGCGACGCTTGGCCGACGCGACGTACGCGTTGCCGGGGCCGCAGATCTTGTCGACCGCGGGCACGGTCGGCGTGCCGTACGCGAGCGCAGCTACCGCCTGCGCGCCGCCGATCGTGAACACGCGATCGACGCCACCCAGCAGAGCCGCCGCGAGCACGAGCGGATTCTTCACGCCTTCCGGCGTCGGCACGACCATCACGATTTCGCGCACGCCGGCCACCCGCGCCGGTATCGCGTTCATCAGCACCGACGACGGATACGCGGCCTTGCCACCCGGCACGTAGATCCCCGCGCGATCGAGCGGCGTGACCTTCTGGCCGAGCACGGTGCCGTCGGCTTCGGTGTACTGCCAGCTATGGCTGCCGCACTCGATCTTCTGCTTCTCGTGATAACCGCGCACGCGTGCCGCCGCCGCTTCGAGCGACGCGCGCCGCTTCGGCTCGAGACTTTCGAGCGCCGCCTCGAGCTCGGCCATCGGCAGTTCGAGCTCGGCCACGCTTTTCGCATCGACGCGATCGAAGCGATTCGTGTACTCGAGCACCGCCTCGTCGCCGCGCGCCTTCACGTCGTTCAGAATCTGCGCGACCGCACGCTCGATGGCTTCGTCTTCGCTCGCCTCGAACGCGAGCACCGCATGCAGCGACTTGTGGAAGTCGCGAGCGGTGGAATCGAGTTTGCGAATCTTGGTAGACATACAGGTATCCGTTTCGGTAAGGCGCGCTATCAGTGCAACGTCACATTGCCATCGTCAGTCAGGGCGCCGGGGCGGCGGTTTTCGACGAAGCATTGGCAAACGCGTCGAGAATCGGCCGCAACGCGGCGCGTTTGAGCTTCAGCGCTGCCTGGTTCACGACGAGACGCGACGAAATCTGCATGATCTCCTCCACCTCGACCAGATTGTTCGCGCGCAGCGTATTGCCCGAGCTGACCAGGTCGACGATCGCGTCGGCGAGTCCAACCAGCGGAGCGAGTTCCATCGAACCGTACAGCTTGATCAGATCGACGTGAACGCCCTTGGCGGCAAAATGCTCACGAGCGGTTTCAACATACTTGGTGGCGACCCGCAGACGCGCGCCCTGGCGCACCGCGTTCGCATAATCGAAACCGGCCTCGACCGCGACCGACATGCGGCAACGCGCAATGTCCAGATCCACCGGCTGATACAGGCCGCTGCCGCCATGCTCGAGCAGCACGTCCTTGCCGGCCACGCCGAAGTCGGCCGCGCCATACTCGACATAGGTCGGCACGTCGGTCGCGCGCACGACGATCACGCGCAGGTTCGGGTCGGAGGTCGGCAGAATCAGCTTGCGCGAGCTCTCCGGATCTTCCGCTACCTCGATGCCGGCCGCCGCGAGCAGCGGCAGCGTTTCCTCGAAGATACGCCCTTTCGACAACGCGAGCGTGAGCGGCGCGCTGACCGCCGGCGACGACGACGTTTGCGGCATCGAACTCATGCCCCGCTCCCGGAAACCCGGCGCACCTTCGCGCCGATCGCGTTGAGCTTCGCTTCCATGCGGTCGTAGCCGCGATCGAGGTGATAGATGCGGTCGATCAGCGTCTCGCCCTCGGCGCGCAGCGCGGCGATCACAAGACTCGCGGACGCGCGCAGATCGGTGGCCATCACCTTCGCGCCGGACAGTTTTTCGACGCCGGTTACGAGCGCGGTGTTGCCGTCGATCGTGATGCTCGCGCCGAGACGGTTCAGCTCCTGGACGTGCATGAAACGGTTTTCGAAGATCGTCTCCACGACTTGCGACGTACCGTCCGCGATCGTGTTGAGCGCCATGAACTGCGCCTGCATGTCGGTCGGAAACGCCGGGTATTCGGAGGTGCGGAACGTGACCGCGCTCGGGCGCTTGTCCATGCGCACGCGCATCCAGTCGTCGCCTTCCTCGACCGTGACGCCCGCTTCGCGCAGCTTTTCGGTGACGGCTTCGAGCAGCAGCGGACGCATCTTGCGCAGCATGACGTCGCCGCCGGCCGTCGCGACCGCGCACAGGAAAGTGCCCGCTTCGATGCGGTCCGGAATCACCGTGTGCTTCGCACCGTGCAGCTTGTCGACGCCATGGATCACCAGACGGTCGGTGCCGATGCCTTCGATCTTCGCGCCCATCGCGACGAGCAGACGCGCGAGGTCGACCACTTCGGGTTCGCGCGCGGCGTTCTCGATGACCGTCTCGCCTTCGGCGAGCACCGCCGCCATCAGCAGGTTCTCGGTACCGGTCACGGTGATCATGTCGGTGACGATGCGCGCGCCCTTCAGACGCTTCGCGCGCGCTTCGATGAAGCCGTGCTCGATCGTGATCTCGGCGCCCATCGCCTGCAGACCCTTGATGTGCTGATCGACCGGACGCGCGCCGATCGCGCAGCCGCCCGGCAGCGACACGCGCGCATGCCCGAAGCGCGCGACGAGCGGACCGAGCACGAGAATCGACGCGCGCATCGTCTTCACCATTTCGTACGGCGCGACGAGGTTGTCGACCTTCGACGCGTCGAGCGCCACGCGCCCTTCGCCGGCTTCGATACGCACGCCCATCTGGCCGAGCAGCTTGAGCATCGTGCGCACGTCCTGCAGATCGGGCACGTTCTCCAGATGCACCGGATCGGCGCTCAGCAGACCCGCGCACAGGATCGGCAATGCCGCGTTTTTCGCACCCGAGACGACAACTTCACCGGAGAGCGGGTAGCCACCTTCAATGATGAGTTTATCCATGCCTGTCGGTTCCTGATCGGCCCGGTTCGCGTCCGGACCTGCTTTGTCTGTGTTCGGCGCGCCGCTAGCGGTGTCGCGCCCTTCCTGAGTAATTCGCACTAAATTTCCAGATTACGCGTTCTGCCATTCGGCGGGCGTCAGCGTCTTCATGCTGAGCGCGTGGATTTCTTCGCGCATGCGGTCGCCGAGCGCCGCATACACGAGTTGGTGACGCTGGATCAGGCGCTTGCCTTCGAAGTTCGGCGAGACGATCGTCGCAAAGAAATGCTGACCGTCGCCTTCGACTTCGAGATGCTCGCACGCGAGTCCAGCTGCAATGTACTGTTTGACCTGTTCGGGAGTCGGCAACATGAGAGAAGCTCCTCGTCAGTGGCGCAGCTTGTAGCCGGTAGCAAGCATGCGCATCGCCACGGCGGCCAGCACCACGAAGAAACCGGCGACGATCGCGAGGCTCACCAGCGGGTCGATATCCGACACGCCGAAAAAACCATAGCGAAAGCCGTCGATCATGTAGAAAAACGGATTGAGCCGCGATACTTCGCGCCATCCGGGCGGCAGCGTATGCGTCGAGTAGAACACGCCTGACAGGAACGTGAGCGGCATGATCAGAAAGTTCTGGAACGCGGCGAGCTGGTCGAACTTCTCGGCCCAAATGCCGGCGATCAGACCCAGCGTGCCGAGAATCGCCGAGCCGAACATCGCGAACACGATGATATAGAGCGGCGCGGTGAAGGCGAGCGGCACGAACCAGATCGTCACGATGAACACGCCGAAGCCGACACACAGCCCGCGCGCCACGGCCGCGAGCACGTAGGCCGCGAACATCTCCTGGTGCGACAGCGGCGGCAGCAGCACGAACACGAGGTTGCCGGTGATCTTCGATTGAATCAGCGACGAAGAACTATTCGCGAACGCGTTCTGCAGCACGCTCATCATCACGAGGCCCGGAATCAGGAAGCTCGTGTATTCGACGCCCGGATAGACCTGCACGTGGCCGCGCAGCGCGTGGCCGAAGATGGTCAGGTAAAGCAGCGCGGTGATGACCGGCGCGAGCACGGTCTGGAAAGACACCTTCCAGAAGCGCAGCAGTTCTTTGTAAAACAGCGTGCTAAATCCACTGTACCCGCTCATGCAAGCCCCTCGATCACTTCTGGACCGTTCATCACCTGAACGAATACGTCTTCGAGGTCGGCCTTGCGGACCTCGATTTCTTCGAATGTACAACCGGCCGCGCGGCATTGCGCGAGGATGCGCTCGACGTCGTCGTAGCTCGTCAGGCGCAGCAGATGCTGGCGGCCATTGCCGTTGCCGGCGCCGCTTTCCGCCTCGAGCGGACGCAGATCGGCGGGCAGCACGCCCTGCGCGAAGCGAACGAACAGTTGCATGCCGGCGAAACGCTGCAGCAGTGTGCTGGTGCGATCGAGCGCAACGACCTCGCCACGGCGCAGCATCGCGATGCGGTCGCACAACGATTCGGCTTCTTCCAGATAGTGCGTGGTCAGCACGATCGTGTGGCCTTCGCGATTCAGGCGCGAGATGAACTTCCACAGCGTCTGGCGCAACTCGACGTCGACACCCGCGGTCGGCTCGTCGAGCACGATCACCGGCGGGCGGTGCACGAGCGCCTGCGCGACCAGCACGCGGCGCTTCATGCCGCCCGACAGCGCGCGCATGTTGGCATCGGCCTTTTCGGTGAGATCGAGATTGGCCATGATCTCGTCGATCCACGCGTCGTTGTTGCGCAGCCCGTAGTAGCCGGACTGGATGCGCAAGGTTTCGCGCACCGTGAAGAACGGATCGAACACGAGCTCCTGCGGCACCACGCCGAGCGCGCGGCGCGCGTTGCGGAAATCGCCGACGACGTCGTGACCGCGCACCGCGATGCTGCCTTCGTCGGCGCGCGCGAGACCCGCGAGTATGCTGATGAGCGTCGTCTTGCCCGCGCCGTTCGGACCGAGCAGTCCGAAGAACTCGCCTTCTTCGACCGTGAGGCTGACGCCCTTGAGCGCCTGCAAGTCCTTGTAGCGCTTCTTGACGTTACGAATTTCTATGGCTGACATGACTATGGGCCGCGTGCGTCGCGGCGCCTGAAGTAGCCCCATGGAGCTTGGGGACGCGCAAATGCTGGAAGAAACGGGAACCGGGGCCGATTAGGGGGCCAGTTCAACGCCCCAAAAAAACGTTTGATTATAGGGCAAAAACTGACACCCCCGGCCAGGCCGGAAGGGGGGAGACGACGCTAGAGGAGCGTCAATGTCGCGCTGACGCAACCATGCTAGAGGCGCCAGAAGAGAGAAGTGTATCGACACCGTAGGCCTGCGCGAGACTGGCGAGCCCAGCCGGCAGATTGACGATTTCGAACTTGCCGCCGCGCGCCGCCGCGCCCCGCACCCACGCGAGCAGGACGGCGAGCGCCGACGAATCGAATTGCGTGAGCGGCGCGCAATCGACGCCGCCCGCACCCGCCGCGATGCGTTGCAGACCTGCCGCGAGCGCGGCCTTCGCGCTCTCGTGGGTCAGCGTCGTGCCGCTGTCGAAGCGGTTCGCAACCGGGTTCAGCACGTCGCTCACGACTGCTTGCCCGCGGCGAGTTGCTGATTGCGCTGCGTGAGGAACTGGATCAGTCCGTCCACGCCCTTCTGCTGGATCTGCTCGTTGAACTGCTGCTGATACGCCTGGATCAGCCACGCGCCGAGCACGTTGATGTCATACACGCGCCAGCCCTGCGCCGTCTTGTACAGGCGGTAGTCGAGTTCGATCGGCTGGCCGTTGTTCATCACGACCGAGCGCACCACCGTGTCGGTGTCGTCCGGGTTCATGCGGAACGGCTTGTACTGGATCTGCTGGTCGCGCACCTGCGCGAGCGCGCCCGCGTACGTGCGGATCAGCAGCATCTTGAACTGCTCGACCACCTGGTTCTGCTGTTCGGGCGTCGCGGTGCGCCAGTTACGGCCCATCGCGAGCTGGGTGGTGCGGCGGAAATCGGTGTACGGCAAGATCTTTTCGTTGACGAGCGCCGTGATGCGCGTGATGTCGCCCTGCTGGATCGACTTGTCGCCCCGAATCGCGTCCATCACCTGCTGGGTGACGGTCTTGATCAGCCCGTCGGGCGCGCTGGTGTCGACGGTTTGCGCCGATGCGCCCGCGCTGATGAACGAAAACAACGCGGCAAACAACGGGATCAGGAAGAATTTTTTCATATCGAGCTTTGCCTCAAAAATAATGCAACAGTTTGAACCGACCTTATCACGCGAGTTCGACGGCAATCCATGCGCAAACTGCGAGAGTCGTATCGATCTGTTACGGCTGCACGTTCAATGCAATCTTAAGGACGGGAAGTTAAAGCGCGTGGGCGGCACCAACTGACCGGCCGGAATTTGCGTTTCCGGGCCGCCTTTCAGGTCGAGAGGCGGTGTTTCGGCGCCCGACGCGGCCTCCGGTGCCGACGCGCCTTGCGGCGTGCCCACGGCCGCGCCGGATGCGGGAGCCGGCTTGGCCGGCGCACCTGCCGCGCCCGTCTCGCCTTCGTCGTACTTCGGCAGCGGCGCTTCCTCGTCGTAGCTCGGCAGTTCCTGCGGACGCCGGCGGTTATCCGACAACAGATACTGCCGGCGCTGCAGATACGCGTTGCGCACGAACGAGTATTTGTCGAGCGCCGCGCCTTCCAGCAGGTTGCTCGCTCCGAGCAGGTTCGCGCGCGTGTTGACGATGTTCAGGCCATACAGCGCCCAGCTCAGGCCCGGCGGGTCGACGTAGCTGATCGGGTTCACGTAGTAGTTGCCGAGCGAGCCCACCGCATCGCGCACCGTGCTCGGCCCGAACAGCGGCAGCACCAGATAGGGGCCCGCCGGCACGCCGTAGTGGCCGAGCGTCAGACCGAGGTCGTTGTCGTGCTTCGGGAGCTTCGCGAGCGTCGCGACGTCGAACAGGCCGCCGACGCCGAACAACGTGTTGATCACGATCCGCATGATGTCGGACACGCCGTCGGCGATGCGCAGCTGCAGCAGGTTGTTCGCCGCGATATAGACGTCGCCGATGTTCGAGAAAAAGTTCGTCACGCTGTCGCGAACCGGCTGCGGCGTGACCCGAACGTAGCCCTGCGCAACCGGCTTCAGCGCGTACTGGTCGATCTTGTCGTTGACGGTGAAGATCGTACGGTTCAGCCCTTCGAACGGGTCGCCCTTGGTAGGCGTCTGTACGGTCGTGCAACCGGCGAGCAGCGCAGCCGCCACGGCGACCTTGCCGAACTGTAGGACGCGCGCGCCGCGGCGCGCGGTCTGCAGTGTCGTCTGCATCTAATTCTCCTTGTTGGCCTTACTGGCCGGCAGCGCCGGAGGCCGGCGCGCCCGGCGCCGGTGCAGGGGCGGATGCGGCGGGCTTCGCCGCGCCGGAATCCGCGGCCTTGCTATACAGGAACTGGCCGATCAGGTTTTCCAGCACGATCGCCGATTGCGTCATCGAGATCGTATCGCCGGCCTTCAGCATTTCCGAGTCGCCCCCCGGCTCGAGCCCGATGTACTGCTCGCCGAGCAGACCCGAGGTCAGGATCTTCGCCGAAGTGTCCCTCGGAAACTGATATTGCTTGTCGATATCGATCGTGACGAGCGCCTGGTAAGTGTTGCTGTCGAAGCCGATCGACGCGACCCGGCCGACCGTCACGCCGGCACTCTTCACCGGCGCGCGTGGCTTCAGCCCGCCGATGTTGTCGAACTTCAGCTTGACCGGGTAGGTTGCCTGGAACGACAACGAGCTCATATTGCCGGCCTTCAGCGCAAGAAACAGCAACGCCACGAAACCCAGCACCACGAACAGGCCGACCCAGAAGTCGAGAACATTCTTTTTCATCGTCATCCCAAAGTGAATCCGCCGCGCCGCCGCCACCTCCCGCCGTGCGCGGCGCACATGCACCGCCGGCAGCCGGCATGCTGCGCGGTCTTAGCTGAACATTAGTGCGGTCAGCAGGAAATCGAGCCCGAGCACCGCGAGCGATGCGTACACGACCGTGCGGGTCGTCGCGCGCGACACGCCCTCCGGCGTCGGCTTCGCCTCGTAGCCCTGAAACAGCGCGACGAAGGTCACCGCGAGGCCGAACACCACACTCTTGACGACCCCGGCGCCGACATCGCGCCACACGTCGACGCCGCTTTGCATCTGCGACCAGAACGCGCCGGCATCGACGCCGATCAGCAGCACGCCCACCACGTAACCGCCCAGAACGCCCACCGCGCTGAAGATCGCGGCGAGGATCGGCATCGACACGATGCCGGCCCACAGGCGCGGCGCGATCACGACCTTGACCGGATCGACGGCCATCATTTCCATCGCGGTGAGCTGCTCGCCCGCCTTCATCAGGCCGATTTCGGCGGTCAGCGACGTGCCCGCGCGCCCGGCGAACAGCAGCGCGGTCACGACCGGCCCGAGCTCGCGCACGAGCGACAGCGCGACCAGCAACCCGAGCGCCTGCTCGGAGCCATAACGGTTCAGCGTGTAATAGCCCTGCAGCCCGAGCACGAAGCCGACGAATAGCCCCGACACCGCGATGATCACGAGCGAATAATTACCGACGAAGTGGATCTGCTTCGTGACAAGACGCGGGCGGCGCAGCAGCGGGAAAAATTCGAGCACGAGCCGCAGGAAGAAGCGCGTCGCGTAGCCGGCGGTGCCGAGCCCGGTGATGACCGAGCGCCCGATCGTACTGATCATGACTGGCCTCCGCCCATGCCGAAGTCCGCCTCGAGCGGCGTCTGCGCCGGATAGTGGAATCTGAACGGGCCGTCCGGCGCGCCGTCGATGAACTGCCGCACGGTCGGATCGGTCGACGCGCGCAGTTCGTCGGGCGTGCCCTCGGCAAGCACACCGCCGTTGGACAGGAAGTACACGTAGTCGGCGATCGCGAATGATTCCGGCACGTCGTGCGTGACGAGAATCGACGTGGCGCCGAGCGCCCGGTTCAGCGTGCGGATCAGGTTCGCGGTGATGCCGAGCGAGATCGGGTCGAGACCGGCGAACGGCTCGTCGTACATCATCAGTTCGGGGTCGAGCGCGATTGCGCGCGCGAGCGCCACGCGTCGCGCCATGCCGCCGGAAATCTCGGACGGCAGCAGGTCGCGCGCGCCGCGCAGGCCGACCGCGTTGAGCTTCATCAGCACGAGGTCGCGCAGCAGTTCTTCGGGGAGATCGGTGTGCTCGCGCAGCGAGAAGGCAACGTTTTCGAACACCGACATGTCGGTGAACAGCGCGCCGAACTGGAACAGCATGCCCATCTTGCGGCGCAGCGCGTAAAGGCCTTCGCGCGTCTGCTCGCCGATGTCCTCGCCATGGAACAGCACCTGGCCGCGGTGGGCGCGCACGAGGCCGCCGATCAGCCGCAGCACCGTGGTCTTGCCGCAACCCGAGCCGCCCATGACCGCGACGACCTGACCGCGACGAAAGCGCAGATTCAGATTCGACAGGACGAGCCGGTCGCCGTAACCGAAGTCGACGTCGCGCAGCTCAAGTAAGGTCTCGGGATAGGAAGGCACCAAACTGACGATCCTTTTACAGGGAAGGCCGAATTATAGGGCCATCGTGCAAAAGCTGCCGTGAGGTGCCCCGTTCCTTGACTATGCCTGACGATTATTGCGTAAACGTGTGTTGCAGTGCAGAAACGGCGGCGGCCGGGTCGGCCGCTTCCGTCACCGCGCGCACCACGGCCGCGCAGCCGACACCGGTCGCGAGCACGTCAGGCAGCACCTGCAGATCGATCCCGCCGATCGCGACGAGCGGCACCACACCGTCGAGCAGCCGCACATAGCGTGCGAGGCGGCGCAAGCCCTGCGGCGCGGTCGGCATGACCTTGGTCGTGGTCGGGAACACGGCGCCCAATGCAATGTAGCTCGGCCGGAAATGCAGCGCCTTCAGCATCTCGTAGAAGCCGTGAGTGGACAGGCCCAGGCGGATGCCCGCGTCGGCCAGCGCGGACAGATCCGCGGTATGCACGTCTTCCTGGCCGAGGTGCACGCCGTATGCGCCCGCCTCGAGCGCCGCCAGCCAGTGATCGTTGATGAACACCTGCGCGTCGTGCGCGCGGCCGGCCGCCACGCAGCGCGCGATTTCGCGTTTCAGCTCGTCGGCGGGTTCGGCCGACTTGCGGCGCAACTGCACCGTCTTCACGCCAAAGCCGACCACCCGTTCGACCCAGTCCGCGGTCGGCAACACCGGATACAGGCCGAGCCTTGCCGGGCAGCGCGGGAACGCCTTGGCGGGTGCCGCCGGCAGGTCGGTAAGGCGCGGAAAGCGAGCGAGGTCGGCCGGGAAAGCATCGTCGGCGCGGGTCTCGTCGCCATCGCGCCACGCGAGCGCGAGCACCAGCGCGTCGTGCGGATCGAAACCGCAGTCGAGGAACGCGGCAAGCGCGGGAATCCAGTCTTCCGCCAGATGGCCTTCGAGGCCATACTTCTCGCCGCCCAGATGCAGCGTCGCGCGGTTTTCCGCGGCGACGATCACGCCCGCACCCCGCGTCAGCCAGCGCGCGATTTGCTCGCCGTGCTGCTGTGCGTCGGCGGTCACGATCAGGTCGCCACCGTTCGGTTCGTCGGGTGCGATCAGGCAGATGCGCCACGGCGCGTGCGTCGGCGGCCAGTCGCCGAGACGCGCGCGGATGCGCTCGGCGGCTTCGATGAGTTCGTCGGCCGTCGGCCAGAACAGATCGCGGTCCTTCAGCGTCAACGACTGAGTCATGCGGCACCTCCATCCTGATGCCAGAACGGCATGCCGATCACCGGCGTGCTCGCGTGCGCGCTCTCGCGCTCGGCCATCGGGCCCGCGAGATACGCTTGCCGACCCGCCTCGACGCCCAGCGCGAACGCGCGCGCCATCGCGTCGGGGTGCGTCGCCTGCGACACGGCCGTGTTCAGCAGCACGCCGTCGAAGCCCCACTCCATCACCTGGGCCGCATGCGACGGCACGCCGAGCCCGGCGTCGACGATCAGCGGCACGTCCGGCAGCCGCTCGCGCAACACGCGCAGCCCGTATGGATTGATCACGCCCTTGCCGGTGCCGATCGGCGCGCCCCACGGCATCAGCGCCTCGCAGCCGGCGTCGAGCAGACGGCGGCCGATCACCAGATCTTCGGTGCAGTACGGCAGCACCTTGAAGCCATCCTTGACGAGCCGCGCGGCGGCTTCGATCAGGCCGACCGGGTCGGGCTGCAGTGTGTAGTCGTCGCCGATCAGTTCGAGCTTGATCCACTCGGTCTCGAAGATTTCGCGCGCCATGTGCGCGGTTGTCACCGCTTCACCGACGCTCAGGCAACCCGCCGTGTTCGGCAAGAGCGGCACGCCATGGCGCTTGAGCAGATCGAAGAAGCCGGCTTCGGCGTGGCCCTCGTTCATCTGACGGCGCAGCGCGACCGTCACCATGCCGGGGCGCGCGGCGTCGATCGAATCGGACAGCGATTGCAGCGACGGATAGCGCGATGTGCCGAGCAGCACGCGGCTTGCAAAAGTTTGACCGTATAGCGTCAGCGCGTCGGCGGTCTCGTGAGAAGTCATTTGCATCATCCTGGTTTGCCCTCGCGGCTAGAACCGACCGCGTTGCGGCAATGGGTTTTCGGCGACGGTTGTTGCGTTCGGTAAGCGACAGGCTGGCGCGGTCGCGCTCAGCCGCCCGCGACCGGCTGCACGACGTCGAGCCGGTCGCCCGTTTGCAACGCGCGCGCCGCATGCTGCGCACGCGCGACGAAATCGCCGTTGAGCGCGACCGCGAACGGCGGACGCGCGCCAAAGGCGGCGAGCGCATCGGCGACAGTCGCGCCCTCGGGCAGCGACAACGGCTTCTGATTGATATGAATGTCCATGGTGTTCGAATACGGTTCAATCGATGGCGCAAGCGGCATCGCGCGCGGCACGTTGGCCGCTACGCTCGGGCCGGCTCGCGCGCGAAATGCTGCTGGAACAGCTCGCTCCAGCGTGAGTCGCGCCGCCAGCCGGCGAATGCGTCGGCATCACCGACGCGGCCGTCGAGCAGCGCGCTCGCGAAGCGCACGGCTTCGTCGGCGACTTCGGGCGCGATCATGTAGCCGTGCCGGTACAGGCCGTTCACGCGCAGCGTGCGCGCGCCGTCCCACAGCAGCGCAGGACGATGATCGGGCAAGGTCGGCCGGCACTGCGAATTCAGCTCGAGAATGCGCGCCTCGCCGAAGCCCGGGTGCACCGAAAACGCCGCGCTCAGCAACTCGAGCGCCGAACGCACGCTGACGGGCGACATGTCCTCGCCCTCCACCTCGGTCGCGCCGATCACGTAGAGGCCGTTCTGCTTCGGCGCGATATACAGCGGGTAACGCGGATGCAGTAGCCGCACCGGGCGCGTCAGCTGCAGGTGAGGCGCATGCACGCGCGCAACTTCGCCGCGGATGCCGCGCAGCGTCGGCAGCACCGGCTTCGCGCCGAGCCCGCGGCAATCGATGGTGACGCCGGCCTCGGGCAGCGACGCGTCGTCGATCGGCGTGTTCCAGTGCGTGTCGACGCCGCGCTCGGCAAGCCCGGCCGCGAGCGCGGACAGCACCTGGCGGTTGTCGAGCTGGCCTTCTCGCGGCAGCAGCCAGCCTTGGCTGAAGCGGCCGGCCAACGCGGGTTCGGCGGCGCCGAGCTGCGCACCCGCCAACGCGACGAAGCCGCCGTCGAGCAACTCGGCCGGCGCGTTCGCACGCACGCGCCGCTCGAATAGCGGCGCCTCGGTGCGATCCGCGTGATGCCAGACGACGAGCGTGCCGTTGCGCTGGAAAAACACCGGCTCCGGCAGTTCGGCAAGCACGCGCGGCCAGCTTTCGAGCGAACTCGCGCCAAGCCGCGTGATCAGCAGCTCGGCGCTCGCGGCCTCTGCCAGCGGCGCGAGCATCGCGGCGGCGACCCACGCGGCAGCCTGCGAACCGGTGGCATCGCCGCGCTCGTAGAGCGCCACGCGATGCCCGTCGCCAGCGAGGCGCCACGCGACCAGCCGGCCGCACAGGCCGCCGCCGAGCACGGCGAAATCGGGTCGGGCGGGACGGTTCATCGCGCGCGCTCCGTTCGACTGCGGTGGGCAAAACCAGAACGGCACGGCTCGCCCGAGGCGGCGTGACGAAGGGAAAAATGCATGTCTGAAGAATAGGCGGTCATCGAGTCCTTTCCGTACGGCCAAAAACGCACGTACCCAGGACGAAACCGGCGGGTGAAGCCGGCCGGTCGCGACGCGCACATGTGAGCTGCGCTCGCCGCCCGGCGGGGAATGGAAGACGGTTGCTTCCGGAAACTTCCCGCGCCGGTATTACCCGGATCGGGTGCAAAGGGTCTCTCTCAGCCTCGCCGCCCCGGCATGAAAGTCATGCCGCCTGTGGGCGAAGCACCCCTGTTTCGTCGAAGGTCATTAGACCATAAAAGGCGCGGCGCCCGCAAACCAGCGCTCCACGGTCGCCACCCCAATTTTGATCTGGCACCGTCTATCGAGATGCCGGTGCGAAGCGGCCCGGCGCTCTGGCACAATGCCGTGACCGGTGCCGCAAAAACGCGGCGCGCGCGGCGCTCGTGGCCGCATGCGTGGCGGCGGCACCCCAGCGGATGCCGGCCCCGAAAATTAATTTTCGCTTAAGGGCGTCACGCCAGAATCGGGCGCCAGTCCGGACGCGCGTTCATCGAGCGTGATGGTGCGATGCCCGGCCAGGTATCGCAGACCCGCGGCAGCCACGCCCTCGCAAAGGGGCCTGCAGTTCGCGGGATCGCCCGACATGGGTCAACCAGATTGGACCCGTACGCCGGAATGGCACTTCGGGTCAGCACTTCATCAGGACGCTCATGACACCACATACTTCCGCCAGCCCCGCGCTGCCGCCCGACGAAAAGGTCTCCGCGTGGACCCTGATCAAGCCCTACTGGGTTTCCGAGGAACGAGGCATCGCGTGGGGGCTGCTCGTCACGATCATCGTGATGAACCTGCTCGTCGTCTGGATCAACGTGCGCCTGAATAGCTGGAGCAGGGACTTCTACAACGCGCTGCAGGCGAAGAACGTCCACGACTTCCCGCACCTGCTGATGATCTTTACCGGACTCGCGTTCGGTTTCATCATCCTCGCCGTGTACGGACGCTATCTGCGCCAGATGCTCGGCTTCCGCTGGCGCCAGTGGCTGACCACCCGCTACCTGAACGAGTGGCTCAACGACAGCGCGTTCTACCGCATCGAGCGCGACCGCCTCGCCGACAACCCCGACCAGCGGATCAGCGACGACCTGCAGTCGTTCGCGACCACCACGCTGTCGCTAACGCTCGATCTGCTGTCGACCGTCGTCACGCTCGTGTCGTTCATCACGATCCTGTGGTCGCTCGCGGGCGCGTTGAGCATCTCGCTCGGCGGCATGCCGCTGCAGATCCCCGGCTACATGGTGTGGGCCGCCGCGCTGTATGCGGTGGTCGGCTCGCTCATCACGCAGAAGGTCGGCCATCCGCTCGTGTCGATCAACTATCAGGCGCAGAAAGTCGAGGCCGATTTCCGTTTCGGCTTGATCCGGCTGCGTGAGAATGCCGAGCAGATCGCGTTCTACAACGGCATGGAAACCGAGAAGACGAACGCGCGCACGCTGTTCGGCCGCATCCGCGACAACTGGTGGCAGGTGATGAAGTACACGAAGCGCCTCACCTTCGTGCTGAGCTTCTACGGCCAGATCGCGATCATTTTCCCGATCGTCGTCGCCTCGCCGCGCTACTTCGCGGGCGCGTTCACGTTCGGCGTGCTGATGCAGATTTCGAGCGCGTTCGGCACGGTCAGCGATTCGTTCTCGTGGTTCATCAACAGTTATACGAGCCTCGTCGAATGGCGCGCGACCGTGAACCGGTTGCGCGAATTCAAGCGCGTCGTGCATTCGCCGCGTCTGAAGGAATCGGTGTCGCCTGCCACGGAACATGGCGGCATCAATCTGCATTTCGTCGACAGCAACACGCTTACCACCGACAGCCTCCAGCTCGCGCTGCCCAATGGCAACCCACTGTCGCGCATCCGCGATATCGCGATCCGGCCGGGCTCGCGCTGGCTCGTGCGCGGTCCGTCGGGCGCCGGCAAGAGCACGCTGATGCGCGCGCTCGCGGGCCTGTGGCCGTTCGGCGACGGCTCGATCGACGCACCGGTCAACGCGCGCATGATGTTCATCCCGCAGGTCAGCTACATGCCGATCGGCACGCTGAAGGCGGCGCTCGCGTATCCGTCGGCGGCGGACACCTATGGCGACGACGAATGCCGCGACGCGCTCATCACCTGCCATCTGTCGGAATACGCGGACCGTCTGCAGGAAACGGCGCACTGGACTCGCGTGCTGTCGCCGGGTGAGCAGCAGCGCTTCGCCGCCGCGCGCGTGCTGCTGCACAAGCCGGACTACCTGTTCCTCGACGAAGCGACCAGCGCGCTCGACGCGGAAAACGAGTCGCGGCTCTATCGGCTGTTCACCGAGCGGTTGCCGAAGGCTGCGATCGTCAGCGTCGCGCATCGCGAATCGCTCGCAGCGTTCCATGACGAAACGCTCGACGTCGAGCGTTCTGTCGAAGCGGTAGCGGCGTGAGCGACGCGAGCGGCGCTCACGTCAGCGAAGCGCACGGCACCGCCGCTCGCGTCGTGCTGATCACCGGCGCCGGTTCCGGCATCGGCGCGGCGCTCGCACGGCGCCTCGCGGCGCCGCATACGTCGTTGATGCTGCACGCGCGCGGCGCAGACGACGCCTCCCGTCGACGGCTCGTGCAGGTTGCCGCCGACTGCACGGCAAGCGGCGCACGCTGCGCGACCGTGTTCGGCGACCTCGCCGAGCGCGGCGCGGCGGAGCACGTGATCCATCAGACGCTGGCGAGCTTCGGCGCACTCGATCAACTGGTCGCGAACGCCGGCCATGCGCAGCGCCAAACGCTGGCCGCGCTCGATCCCGACACCTTCGGCGCCGCCTTCGCCGCGATGCCAGCCGCCTTCGCCGCGCTCGTGCGGCGCGCGATGCCCGCGCTCGAAACATCGAAGCGCGGTCGCGTGGTCGCCTTGAGTTCGTTCGTCGCGCATCGCTATCGCGCGGATGCGCCATTCGCCGCGACGGCGGCCGCGAAAGCGGCACTCGAAGCGCTTGCGAAAACGGCGGCCGCGGAGCTCGCGCCGCTCGGCGTGACCGTCAATTGCGTGGCGCCGGGCTACACGCGCAAGGATCGCGGCCCAAGCGCCGACAACGCGGCCGTGTGGGCGCACGCCGCCGAAGCCACGCCGCTCGGTCATGTTGCCGAACCGGACGACGTCGCCGCGCTGATCGCATTCCTGCTGTCCGACGCGGCACGCCACATCACCGGCCAGGTGATTCACATCGATGGCGGCTTGACGCTCGGTTAAGCCTCGCCTGCGCGCCGGCACCTCCGGGCGCAACATCCGGAAAGACACGAGAAGAATTCGAAAGCATTTGCGGAGCGCGCAAGCTGTTCCGCGCTTTGAAAATGCCTGCGAGCAGCGACGATAGTCGTACGGGCCGCGCCATGCGCCGGCCGTCGTTGATGTCAGTCACGTCTTTCATCGCAACCGCTCTTCGGACTCCTCGCCCATGTCATTCGCTCGCCGTGTTTCACCTTTGCTCCCGTCTTTGCTCCCGCGCATCGCGCTCGCCTGCGGCGCGGCGCTGCTGCTCACTAACGCCGTCGATGCCGCGCAAACGACCGAGCCGAACCAACCCGCCGATATCTGCGCGGCGCTCACGCACATCGTCGATGCGAGCGATTTCCGGCGACTGCCAAACGAGACCGCCGCGCAACTGCCGGGCGTCTCCAATACGGACGATTGCCGCGCCAGCCTGCGCTCGTACGACTGCCACTGGCGCGCGCACTGGCAAGCCGACGGCGTCATCAACGATCCGCTCGAAGAACTCGGCGCCGACATCGCCGCCTGCTTTCCGCGCGTCGTGCACGACGTCAACACACCCGTGCGCCAGCATTTCGTCGTGACCACCGACGCCCGTCGCGTGAACGTCACCGCGAGCGTGCAAGGTCAGAACGAACTGCGACTGCGCGTGACGCGCTGAGCGCGCGGCCGTCGCTGCTATTGATGCTCCATCGCATTTCGTGACCGGGATCGGGCGCTGCCTCATGACCTCGTCGCCGACCGTGCGCGTGCCAGCGGCGACCAGGCATTCGCGCCTGTGTCTGGTCGCCTCGCTGATATGCCGGCGTCGTTGCGCCCTCGCCGCCTTCGCCGTGACGCTGACGCTCGCGCTCGACGGCTGCGCCTGGACGCTGATCCAGGCCGCCGACGCCACCGGCTCCGTCATCCAGGCCGGCTACGCGATCGCGTCGAACTACTCGTCGCCGACCTTCGTCAACGGGCGGCCCGCGGATTTGCAGCACCTCTGCATCGAAGTGAACCCGACGGTGTCGGTCGGCGATTTCGTGCCGGCGCTGCAGCTCGCGCTCGAGCGGCGCGGTATTCGTTCGGACGTCTACAATCCGGGCACCTCGCCGGCCGGCTGCGAAGCGCGGCTCGTCTACAACGCCGCGATCGACTATGGCCGCCGCTCGTTCAGCGACGAATCGATCCAGTACCTGTCGATCATCGATCTGACGCTGATCCAGAGCGGCCGCATTCTGGTCACCGCGCGCTATCAGACCGGCGGCCTGAACACCGACCGTTTTTCGTCGGCCTCGGTCAAGCTCGGCGGACTGATTGAGCGGATGGTGGTCGATCGGACCGATTTCCCGCGTCAAGCGCAGCAACAGCAGACCCTGCAAGCCTCGCAGGCCTTCCCGTCGCCCCACTGAGTGCTCGCGGCTTTGCTTTCGCTTGCGGCGCCTTACACGGGAAAGGATTGGAAAGCGGTATACGCTTTGCGCGGCCCGTGCGCATCACTAAGATGACCTGAATGAACCAGACCATCCTGATCGTCGATGACGATCCCGTCGTACGCGAGCTCGTCAGCGAATATCTGCACGGCCGCGGCTTCAAGGTCGCCACGCTGGAAAATGGCTTGGCGTTGCAGCGCAGATTGCAGCAGGAGCGTCCCGCGCTCGTCGTGCTCGACATCATGATGCCGGAGCTCGACGGCATCAGCGCGCTGCGCGCCTTGCGTGTCGCCGGCGACGACATTCCCGTGATCCTGCTGACCGCGCGCGCCGATCCGATCGATCGCGTGATCGGCCTCGAACTCGGCGCCGACGATTATCTCGGCAAGCCTTTCGAACCGAGCGAGCTCGTCGCGCGGATTCGCACCGTGCTGCGGCGTCGCGGCTCGATCGCGCCGGGCGCGCCCGAACAGCGCGCGCCCTATCATTTCGGCCGCTTCGAAGTGAACTTCCCCGCGCGCGAACTGCGCCGCGACGGCGAACGCATCACGCTGCGTTCGAGCGAATTCGCGATGCTGAAGGTGTTCGTCACGCATGCGATGATTGTGCTCACGCGTGCGCAGCTGCTCGAAAAACTGCACGGCAATAGCGAAGCGCATCGCAACCGCAGTCTCGACGTTTCGATCTGGCGCTTGCGTCGATTGATCGAAGTGGACCCGTCGGAACCGCGCTACGTGCAGACGGTGTGGGGACGCGGCTACGTGTTCGTGCCGGACGGCGAGATCGGCGCGGCCGAACGCGGGCTTGCGCCGCCGCTCGGTTAGCGGCGCCTGATGGTCGAAGCCGGTTGATGCGGCCCACGCGTCGCACGTAACGCGCAGCGCGGTGTCGCGCGCACCGCGCTGACCCGGCTGACGGTCAAAACGTCAGCACACTCAGAAACATCCTCTGCAGCCAGCCCATCGTCGTCGCATCGTTGACCATGCCGAGGCCCGCCTGCTCGATGCGCGCATTCGCGACCTTGCTCGACGTGACGTAATTGCCTGCTTCGATGTCCTTGGGATTGACGATGCCCGAGAGTCGAAGACGGTCGCGGGTCCCGCTCATCGCGATCACCTTCTCGCCTGACACGACGAGATTGCCGCCCGACACCGTGGCGATCACGGTCACGGCTAGCGTGCCCGTCATGTCGCTGATGTCGCTCAGATTGCCCTGCCCTTTGTAGTCGGTGCTGGCAGAGCCGATGTTGAACAGTTTGGCGAGTCGCGCGACGGCATTCGTCGATTGATCCGCGGCAGTCGCGGTGATGCTGCTCGTGCGGTTCGCCGACGCGCTTGCGCTGTTGTTGCCGCTATACGATTCCGACAGCCGGATCGTCAGCACGTCGCCGACGTGCTGCGCGCGCGGCGTCTCATACAGCAGCAGCGGCGCGCCGGCCTGATAGATCGCGCCTTGCGTGTTGACGTTCAACGGCGCGGACGCGAGCGGCGGCGCCATCGGCGTTTCGACGATCGACCTGGTCTGCGCGCTCGAACAGGCCGCGAGACAGCTCGCGGCGCCGAGCACGAGGGTGAGACGTAGCGCGGTCATGCTGGCTCCGTGGCGGAAAGGATGAAAGGAGTCGAAGTGAGGCGGCCTATCCGGACACCGCCCGGTTTCGGCGTTGGGATCGCACCGGTAATCAGGGTTGCCTGGCAAACGTCAGCCCGCGTCAGCCCGCATCGGCGCCGCTCGCCTGCCATTGCCGCACGAGCGCTTTCATCCACGCATCCGAGCCCTTCAGCAGATACGTGAGCGTGCCGTTGCGGCTGCCGGGCAGAAAGCACAGCGTGATCGAACTCACCGCGTTCTCCCATACGTACATCGGCATCGCGCCCGGCGCCGCCGCGTTGCGCGTCGCGAGACGCGGCGGCCCGTAACGATCCTCGAGCGCGTCGCGCAGATCCTCCGCGGTCAGCTCGTCGATCACGAACGACATCTCGTAGAGACGCAGCGCGCCCTGCCCGTCGATGCGCGCGAAGCGCATCACGTGTTCGAGCGCCGGCGCACCATCGACCACGGCCTGCGACACCGCCCAGCGTTCATCATCGCGATGCGCCCAGCGGCACGCGACGCTCAGGCTATCGTGCGACTTCAGCCGCATGCCGAGCGCTCCGGCCTGCACGTCCGTCTCGCAGATCGGCACGCTGCCGACCGGCGTCGCGCGCACGGTCGAGCCCGCGCGGAATTCGTCCATCGTGATGCCGAGCGCGACGCCGCGAAACGAAAACGGCGCGTCCGGCGAGCGCCGCCGCGTGTCGGTGACGACGCTATTCGATGCCGCGCTGGCCGCCTTCGCACTGCGCGCGACGAGCTGTGCATGCGCGGCGCACGACAGCACGCCGCCGAGCAATATCAGTGCACCAACCATCCGGGTGAGCGTCATGATTCAATCGATCGCGGAAGCGCACATGTCGAACGGCGTCGCCGCCGCATGGCCGACGACCGGCAGCACTTTCAGGGTCGCCGCCGTGACCCGGCACGGCAGTGCCGCGGCGCCGCAGCCGCCGAGCGGCATCAGCAGCGCGCCGGCAACGAGCCACGCCACGGCGCGCCGCCGCTGCTCAGTAGTTCTGGATAACGGCACGCGGACCTCGCCGATTCACGCAGTCGTGTTGACCAGATGGCCGATGAGCCCCGTGCCCGGCGCAGGCAGTGCAGGCTGCCCGAGCCCGGCGCTCTGCTGCGATTTCGCCGCTGCGCCCGTGGAGCTTGAACTGGCGGACTTCTCCGTGGCCGGCTTATTCGCCAGCGAGGAGAAAGGCGTGGAACTGAGCGTATTTTGGATCGTCATGATGGACCTCGCGAAGGCGCGCATTGCGCACCGGTGTCGGTTGAACGCCGCGCGCCGTCGTCCGAGGCAGCGGGCCTCGTTCGGCGTGCGGCGCGACTTGCTGCGGAACGAATCATCGCGCCGCGCGGGTGCCGACGATGGGCGAAGCAAAGCACGCTTTCGCGCGGTTGTTACGATCCGTTCCGTGGGCTTGCGAGAGCTTTCGAGTGCTTGCCAACTGTTGTCATCGCGTGCCTGTCGTCGCGCAGAGCCGGATCAGGCAGTGCTAAAGTAAGCGCTGCACCTTCGCTGATCCGCCCCGGCGCGAGCCCGCCAGCACCGGGCGGCGCACAGTAAGCGTTGGTAAGGAAATGCCCGGTCGCGCGTCGGACGGGCCAGTCTAGAATTTCGCCATGAATCCACAGGTCCTTATCGTCGACGACGATCCGGTCGTACGCGATCTGCTTTGCAAGTTTCTGCAGTCGAACGGCTTCGATGCGTCCGTGCTGCATGACGGCACCCATTTGCAGCGTCGTCTCGAGCGTGAGCGGCCGTCGGTCGTCGTGCTCGACATCATGATGCCGAACACCGACGGCCTGCGCGCGCTCACCGCGTTGCGCGCCGCCGGCGACGACATCCCGGTGATCTTCGTGACCGCGCGCGGCACGGTGGCCGACCGCATCGTCGGCCTGTCGCTCGGCGCGGACGACTATCTGACCAAGCCGTTCGATCCGCGCGAACTGCTCGTGCGGATCCAGACCGTGTTGCGCCGGCGCGGGCCGTCCACCACGAGCGCGCCCGAAGCACGCAAGCGCTATCGCTTCGGTCCATTCGAACTGGACTTCGCCACGCGCTCGCTGAGCCGCGACGACGCCAAGCTGCCGCTGCGCGACAGCGAATTCGCGCTGCTGAAGATCTTCGTCAACAATCCGTACAAGGTGCTGTCGCGCGTGCTGATTCACGATCTCGTGCATCGCGACAACCTCGCGTTCCGCGACCGTAGCCTCGACGTACCGATCTGGCGCCTGCGCCGCGTGATCGAGGACGACCCGTCGAACCCGTGCTACGTGCAAACGGTGCGCGGCAAGGGCTACGTGTTCGTGCCCGACGCCAACGGCACACCCTTCGAGGACGGGGCCGCCCCGAGCGCATGAGAAATCCGCTGAACACGCTGTTCGGCAGAATGGCGTTGCTGTCGGCTGCGGTGCTGTTCGCGATTCAGGCGAGCTGGTTCGTGCTGGTGACGATGCAGCCGCCGCGCCACGAAATCGACGGCTTCGCGCGCGGCATCCTGCTCGTGCTGCAGGCGATCAACGGCGAGCCGATCAAGGGCGCCGCGCTCGCGCCGGCGATGCGCGTGCATCTGGTGCCCACCTGGAACATGCCGACCAGCGTGCATCTGCGCGAGCCGCACGAGCATATGGTGGTCGAACTGAGCCGGCACCTGCGTGAGAACCTGCCGGCCGGCACGAAGATCGCCGTCGACGATCTGCGTCCGCCGCAACTGTGGGTGCTGGTCCCGGGCAAGTCGAACTGGGTCGTCGTGCCGGTCGACCTGCCGCCGCCGCCGCGCTTTCTGATCGAATCGGTGTCGATGCTGGTCGCCGGGCTGATCCTGTCGTTGTTCGCGGTGTGGCAGATGCAACGGCCGTTGTCGCGCGTGGCCGATGCGTCGCGGGCGTTCGGCTCGGGCGGCCGGCCCCAACCCGTGCCGGTGCAGGGCCCGCGCGAGCTGCGTGACCTGATCGGCTCATTCAACGACATGATGCGGCGCCTGAACGAAGCCGGCGACGACCAGGCGGTGATGCTCGCCGGCGTCGCGCACGATCTGAAGGCGCCGCTCACGCGCCTGAAGCTGCGCGCAAGCGTGCTGGTCGACGAAAACGAGCGCGCGGGCCTGATCCGCGACGTCGATTCCCTGACCAACATCGTCCAGCAGTTCCTCGAATTCGCGGGCCAATCGGCGGACACCGGACCGCCCGTCGAAGTCGACGATTTCTTGCGCGAGCAGTTTTCCTCGGGCGATTACGCGGAGGCCGCTGAAACCGCCGAAGCGGCGGACCCCGCCGAAACCCCGTTGTTCGCGCTCGATCTGCGCGCCGGCCCCTCGTTCACGCTGCCGCGCACGCTGCTCGACCGGCTCGTGACGAACCTCGTCGACAACGCGCTCGAACACGGCGTGCCGCCAGTGGAAATCTCGACCGCGTGCAACGACCGTCATTGGACGATCAGCGTGCGCGACCACGGCGCCGGCATTCCCGACGACCGCATTGCCGCGGCGATGAAGCCGTTCGTGCGGCTCGACGCCGCGCGCGGCGGCGAAGGCCATTGCGGGCTCGGTCTCGCGATCGTCGCGCGGCTCGCGCACGATCGCGGTGGACGCTGCCTCGTGCGCAATCACGCGCAGGGGGGGCTCGAAGTGCGGATCGAATTGCCGGTGGAGCCGGCGCTGACGTAAGGATGATCGCAGGCAAACGCGGCGCGGACCGGACACTTACCTGCCCTTACCGCATCGACTGTCGCGCGGGTTGCGGCCTTATAGTCGCCCCCGGCAACCTCGATGCAGCCCTTCCCGGTCCGCCCGCACCTCTGCGGCGGACTTTTTTTTTGCGCTGTAGGAAGGCCACCAAAGCGCGCCAGCGAAGCGCGTCAATGCACGAGCCGATTGCGCAGCGCGTCGACCGTCGCCGTGGAAAGACCGAGGCCTTGCGTCAGGTAGCTCGCCATCGTGCCGTAGCTCGCCTGCACCTGGTCGAAGCCCGCCTGCAGATAGTTCTCGTCCACGTCGAGCAACGGCGCTCTCGCCGTCGCGATGGCCGCGCCTTCCTGCGCGCGCAGCGTGGTGGTTTGCGCGGCGATCGATGGCGCGAGATAGACGTTGCTGAGCAGGTAGTCCTGCATGATCACGTCGAGCGGAACGTTGGCGATGCTGAGCAGCAGCGCCGCGACCCAGCCCGCGCGATCCTTGCCCGCGTTCGAGTGGAATAGCTGCGCGCCCGTGCCGTCGGCGAGCGCGCCGAGCAGCGCGCCATAGGCGGCTCGCTGCGGGCCGCCGGTCACATACGCGCGCGCCTGCGCCTGCATGAACGCGACGGCGTCGACGGGAGAATCGACCGGGGGCGCGACGAAGTCGTTCGTGCCGAGCACGTTCAGCGTCGAGGATGTCGCGCCGCTCGGCAGCACGTCGGCGGTGCGTGCGATTTCGGCGGGTGTGCGCAGGTCGTAGACCGACACGATACCGAGCTTGTCGAGCGTCGCCGTGTCGGTGCCGCTCAGCGTCAGCGCGTTCGCGCGATAGAACACGCCGCGCCGCATCTGTTTGCCGTCGACGGTCAGATAGCCGGCACCCGCGCCGCCGACATCGCGGAAGTTGCTGACCGACACGAGCCGCGGCGTAGCCGGCTGATCGGCTTCGAGACTACCGCCGCAGGCGGACAGCAGCGTGCTGCCGAAACCCGCGGCCAGCATCGCACCGGCCGAGCCCCTCAGAAAGCGTCGCCGCGCCGCCGACGCTTCGCCGGGCATGCCGCGCTCCACGGGCACGGTCGTGCTCGCAAAGGCGCGGAAAGGCGAACGGTTTTTCGCGGTAACGGACATCGGGGCGACAGGTGTATAGGAGGATTGCGTGGGGCAGCCGGGGCTGCAGACGCAGTTTAACGTTGACCAGAAAGTTTTGCGTTACATCGTAGGGGTTAGTAAGAAAAAAGAGGGACGGTTGGCCCACTGATTTCCGTTCCCTTGCGGTGCCTTATCGGCCGTTACCTCGCGCACGCCCTTTTTGACCTCAACTGGCCTCACGACGCCGCATCCCCGTAGAATACGGACACCCTCCCATCCGGCCCCCGCAGGCACAAGAAACCTGGAGACCACAACAAAACATGTCTTCTCTCCAATGGTTCACCGAGCTGACCCCGCGCGAGCGTCGCACGCTATTCGCCGGTTTCGGCGGATACGCGATCGACGCGTTCGACTTCATGATCTACTCGTTCCTCATCCCGACGCTGATCGCGACGTGGGGCATGAGCAGAAGCGAAGCAGGCATGATCGCCACCAGCTCGCTGATTTCGTCGGCGATCGGCGGCTGGCTCGCCGGCATTCTTGCCGATCGCCACGGCCGCATCCGTGTATTGCAATGGACGATCGCCACCTTCGCGATCTTCACGTTCCTGTCTGGCTTCACGCAGTCGTTCTGGCAGTTGCTCGCCACGCGTACGCTGCAGGGCATCGGCTTCGGCGGTGAGTGGTCGGTCGTGACGATCATGATGGCCGAGACGATCCGCTCGCCACAGCATCGCGCAAAGGCGGTCGGCACCGTGCAGAGCAGCTGGTCGTTCGGCTGGGCGGCCGCGGCGATCGTCTACTGGGCGGCTTTCGCGCTGCTGCCGGAACAGTACGCGTGGCGCGCGTGCTTCTGGGTTGGCCTGCTGCCCGCCGCGTGGATCATCTATATCCGCCGCAACGTTAGCGACCCCGACATCTTTGTCGCGACGCGTCGCGAGCGCGAAAGCGGCATCAACACGTCGCACTTCATGCAGATCTTCTCAGCCGCGCATCTGAAGACAACTATGCTCGGCAGCGCGCTGTGCACCGGCATGCTCGGCGGCTACTACGCGATCACGACGTGGCTGCCCACCTATCTGAAGACGGAGCGCCATCTGTCGGTGTTCAATACGAGCGGCTATCTGATCGTGCTGATCGTCGGTTCGTTCGCCGGCTATATCGTCGGCGCGATTCTGTGCGACAGGATCGGCCGGCGCGCGTCGTTCGTGCTGTTCGCGGTCGGCTCGTTCGTGCTCGGCATGGTCTACACGATGCTGCCGATCACCGACACGATGATGCTCGCGCTCGGCTTTCCGCTCGGCATCGTCGTGCAGGGGATTTTCGCGGGCATCGGCGCGTATCTGTCGGAGCTGTATCCGAACGAAATCCGCGGCTCGGGGCAAGGCTTCTGCTACAACCTCGGGCGCGGGCTCGGCTCGTTCTTTCCGATACTCGTCGGTACCTTCGCGCAGACGATGACGCTCGTGAAGGCGATGGGCATCGTCGCGGGCGCGGGGTATCTGCTCGTGATCGTCGCCGCGTTGTGCCTGCCGGAAACGAAGGGCAAGGTGCTAGGGGCGGCCGGCTCCGCCGCTTGAGATCGTCTGACACCGCAGTTCCCAATCATGAAAACGATCGTACTCGGCGGCGGCGTCATCGGTGTCGCCACTGCTTTTTATCTGTGCCAGCAAGGCTGCGGCGTGACGGTGATCGAGCGCGAACCCGACGTCGCCCTGTCCACGAGTTTCGGCAACGCCGGCGTGATCGCGCCGGGCTACGTGACGCCATGGGCCGCGCCCGGCATGCCGGCGAAAATCCTCAAGTACCTGTTCAAGCCGGCCTCGCCGCTGATCTTCCGGCCGACGCTCGATCCGGCCCAATGGCGCTGGATCGCGCGCTGGCTGCGCGAGTGCGACCTCGACCGCTTTCGCGTGAACAAGCAGCGTATGCAGCGCATCGCGTACTACAGCCGCGCTTGCCTGTACGAATTTCGCGGCCGTCATCCGTTCGACTACGGCCGCAGCCAGGGCTATCTGCAACTGTTTCGCAGCGAGTACGACGTCGAACTCGCGCAGCCGGCGCTCGCGGTGCTGCGCGATGCGGGCATCGTGCATCGGGAAGTCAGCGCCGCGCAGTGCGCGGAGATCGAGCCGGGTCTGCACTGGGCGCGTCAGGCGCCGTTCTCGGGCCTCTATCTGCCCGACGACGAAGCCGGCGACTGCGCGCGCTTCACCCGCGAACTGCGCGCGATCTGTGAACGCAATGGCGTGAGCTTTCGCTTCGACACGCGCGTCACGTCGCTCGATGTCGAGGGAGCGACGGTGCGCGGCGTGCATATTCAAAGCGAGCAGGGCGCGCAGACGCTGCCGGCCGACGCGGTGGTCGTCGCGCTCGGCGTCGATAGCGCGGCGTTGCTCGCGCCGCTCGGCGTGAAGGTGCCGCTCTATCCGGTGAAGGGCTATTCGGCCACCTTGCCTGTGACCGACGAGGAAAAAGCGCCACGGGCGGCACTAATGGACGAATCGCTGAAGACGGCGATCACGCGCTTCGGCAACAACCTGCGCATCGCGGGTACGGCGGAGCTCGGCAATCGCCAGACGACGTTGCGCGAGCAGGCGCTGCAAACGCTGCTCACGGTGCTGCGCGACTGGTTTCCGCACGCGGCCAATCCGACTTCCGCGCACTTCTGGGTCGGCCGCCGGCCGATGACGCCCGATGGCGCGCCGCTGCTCGGCCCGTGCAACATCGACAACTTATGGCTGAACCTCGGGCACGGCTCGACGGGCTGGGCGATGTCGATGGGCTCGGCGCGCGTGGTCGCGGATCTGATCGCGCAGCGCAAACCGGAGATCGATCTCGACGGTCTGACGCTCGCGCGCTATCGCCAATGAGGCGGACATAACGCACCGCGCCGAGGCAAAAGAAAACCGGGCTCCCCCTTTCAGGCGAGCCCGGTTTTTTTTTACTGCATTGCTTTCCCGCTACAGGTGCCCTTCATGGGGCGCCTTGTCGTCTCCACGTCTTCCTGCAAATCGTGGCCGGCGCGCGCGGCATGGAACTCCAGGCACGCACACCGGCTGAAGACGCTTAACGCGGCAGTTCCGAATGCCCCATCAGGAACGCATCGACCGAACGTGCGCACTGACGGCCTTCGCGAATCGCCCACACCACGAGCGACTGGCCACGGCGCATGTCGCCTGCCGTGAACACCTTGTTCACCGACGTGTAGTACGCCTTGTCGCCCTCGGTCGTGGCGCGCACGTTGCCGCGCGCATCCTTGTCGACGCCGAACGCTTCGAGCACCGGCGACACCGGCTGCGTGAAGCCCATCGCGAGCAGCACGAGGTCGGCCTTCATTTCGAATTCGGAGTTCGGCACTTCGACCATCTTGCCGTCCTTCCATTCGACGCGCGCGGCGATCAGCTTCTCGACCTTGCCGTTCTTGCCTTCGAGACGCTTGGTCGCGACCGCCCAGTCGCGCTCGCAGCCTTCCTCATGCGACGACGACGTGCGCAGCTTGATCGGCCAGTACGGCCATACGAGCGGCTTGTTCTCTTCTTCCGGCGGCTGCGGCAGCAGCTCGAACTGCGTGACGCTCTTCGCGCCGTGACGGTTCGACGTGCCCACGCAGTCGGAACCGGTATCGCCGCCGCCGATCACGACGACGTGCTTGCCCTTCGCGACGAGCTGGTTCGGCACTTTGTCGCCGGCGTTGACCTTGTTCTGCTGCGGCAGGAATTCCATCGCGTAGTACACGCCTTCGAGCTCGCGGCCCGGCACCGGCAGATCGCGCGGCGTTTCGGAACCACCGGCGATCACGACCGCGTCGAACTGTTCGTTCAGCTCGGCCGGCGTGATGGTTTCCTTCGCCGTGTTGCCAATGTGCGCCGGCAGCGAGTCCGGCTTGCCGATGAACACGTTGGTGCGGAACGTCACGCCTTCGCCTTCCATCTGGCGCATGCGGCGGTCGATCTGCCACTTCTCCAGTTTGAAGTCGGGGATGCCATAACGCAGCAGACCGCCGATCCGGTCGTTCTTCTCGAACACGGTCACGTCATGACCGGCGCGCGCGAGCTGCTGCGCGGCCGCGAGACCCGCGGGGCCCGAGCCGACCACGGCGACCTTCTTGCCGGTCTTGTGCTTCGGCGTTTGCGGCGCGACCCAGCCTTCGGTCCAGGCTTTGTCGATGATCGCGTGCTCGATCGACTTGATGCCGACCGGGTCGTCGTTGATGCCGAGCGTGCACGCAGCTTCGCACGGTGCCGGGCAGATGCGGCCCGTGAACTCGGGGAAGTTGTTGGTCGAATGCAGCACTTCGATCGCGTTCTTCCAGTCCTGACGGAACACCAGGTCGTTGAAGTCCGGGATGATGTTGTTGACCGGGCAGCCGCTGTTGCAGAACGGAATGCCGCAGTCCATGCAACGCGCGCCTTGAATCTTCGCTTCGTCGTCGGTCAGTGCCGCGACGAATTCCTTGTAGTGCTTCACACGCGTGAGCGGAGCCTCGTACGTCTCGTGGCGACGTTCGAACTCGAGAAAACCGGTTGCCTTGCCCATGTGGTTCTCTTCTCTATCTGTATCTAGGGGTAATCTGGACCCGCCGCGCGTCGATTGGTCGGAACGCGGCGGGTACGTCTAAAGTTGACTTCCGTGAAGGCAGCTCAGGCGGCGAGCACTTCGCTGTTCGCCTTCTTCGCGGCGAGTTCGCCGAGCGCGCGCTTGTATTCGGTCGGGAACACCTTCACGAACTGACGGCGTGCCGCGTCCCAGTTTTCGAGCAGCGCCTTCGCGCGCGGAGAGCCCGTGAACTGGAAGTGACGCTCGATGAGCCCCTTGAGCAGCGCTTCGTCGGTCGTGCCGCGATGCCACACGCCCTGATCGACCGTGCGCTCCTGTTCGGCCTGTTGCAGCACCGGTTCGAGCGCGACCATCGACTTGTTGCACTTGCTCGCGAACATGCCGTCCGGATCGAACACGTACGCGATGCCGCCCGACATACCGGCCGCGAAGTTACGGCCCGTCTCGCCGAGCACGACGACCGTGCCGCCCGTCATGTATTCGCAACCGTGGTCGCCCGTGCCTTCGACGACCGCTGTCGCGCCCGAGTTACGCACGCAGAATCGCTCGCCGGCCACGCCGCGGAAGAAGGCTTCGCCTTCGATCGCGCCGTACATCACCGTGTTGCCGCAGATGATGTTCTCTTCCGACTTGCCGCGGAAATCGTTGGTCGGACGGATGATGATGCGGCCGCCCGACAGGCCCTTGCCCACGTAGTCGTTGCCGTCGCCGACCAGATCCAGCGTGATGCCCTTCGCGAGGAACGCGCCGAAGCTCTGACCCGCGGTGCCCTTCAACTGGATGTGGATCGCGTCGTCCGCGAGTCCTTCGTGGCCGTACTTCTTCGCGATCGTGCCCGACAGCATCGCGCCGACCGTGCGGTTCACGTTGCGCACCGGCTGGATGAACGACACGTGCTCGCCTTTCTCGATCGCTGCCTTCGCCTTCTCGATCAGCGTGTGGTCGAGCGCGCGGTCGAGGCCGTGATCCTGCACGTCGACGTGCTTGCGCGCGACTTCAGCCGGCACTTGCGGCTGGTAGAACACACGCGAGAAGTCGAGGCCCTTCGCCTTCCAGTGCTCGATACCCTTCTTCGTGTCGAGCAGTTCCGCGCGACCGATCAGGTCGTCGAACTTGCGGATACCGAGTTGCGCCATGATTTCGCGCGCCTCTTCCGCAATGAAGAAGAAGAAGTTCACGACGTGTTCCGGCTGGCCCTGGAACTTCGCGCGCAGCACCGGATCTTGCGTCGCGACGCCGACCGGGCACGTGTTCAGATGGCACTTGCGCATCATGATGCAGCCTTCGACGACGAGCGGCGCCGTCGCGAAGCCGAACTCGTCAGCGCCGAGCAGCGCGCCGATCACGACGTCGCGGCCGGTCTTCATCTGACCGTCGGCCTGCACGCGGATACGGCCGCGCAGCTGGTTCAGCACCAGCGTCTGCTGCGTTTCGGCGAGACCCAGTTCCCACGGCGTGCCCGCATGCTTGATCGACGACAGCGGCGATGCACCCGTGCCGCCGTCATGACCGGCGATCACGACGTGGTCGGCCTTCGCCTTCGCGACACCCGCGGCAACCGTACCGACGCCCGACTCCGACACGAGCTTCACCGAGATGCTCGACGACGCGTTCACGTTCTTCAGATCGTGAATCAGCTGCGCCAGATCTTCGATCGAGTAGATGTCGTGGTGCGGCGGCGGCGAAATCAGGCCGACGCCCGGCACCGAGTAACGCAGCTTGCCGATGTAGTCCGACACCTTGTGACCCGGCAGCTGACCGCCTTCGCCCGGCTTCGCGCCCTGCGCCATCTTGATCTGGATCTGGTCGGCCGACGCGAGGTACTCCGCCGTCACGCCGAAGCGGCCCGACGCGACCTGCTTGATGCGCGAGCGCAGCGAATCGCCTTCCTTCAACGGAATGTCGACGACCACTTCGTCGCCGATCACGGACTTCATCGTGTCGCCGTTCCTGATCGGAATGCCGCGCAGTTCGTTGCGATAACGGTTCGCGTCTTCACCGCCTTCACCGGTGTTCGACTTGCCGCCGATGCGGTTCATCGCGACGGCGAGCGTGGCGTGCGCTTCGGTGCTGATCGAGCCCATCGACATTGCACCGGTCGCGAAACGCTTGACGATTTCCTTCGCCGGTTCGACTTCGTCGAGCGGGATCGCCTTGGTCGGATCGAACTTGAACTCGAACAGGCCGCGGAAGGTCATGTGGCGCCTGGTCTGATCGTTGATCAGATGCGCGTATTCCTTGTACGTCTGGTACGAGTTGCTGCGCGCCGAGTGCTGCAGCTTGGCGATCGCATCCGGCGTCCACATGTGTTCTTCGCCGCGCACGCGGTACGCGTACTCGCCGCCCGCGTCAAGCATGTTCGCGAGGACCGGGTCGTCGCCGAATGCTTCGCGATGCAGACGGATCGCTTCTTCCGCGACGTCGAACAGACCAATGCCGCCGACTTTCGACGACGTGCCGTGAAAGTACTTCGACACCAGATCAGCGGCGAGACCGACCGCTTCGAAAATCTGCGCGCCGGTGTACGACATGTAGGTCGAAATACCCATCTTCGACATGACCTTCTGCAGGCCCTTGCCGACTGCCTTCGTGAAGTTGTAGACCGCCTTCTCCGCCGACAGGTCGCCCTTCAGGCCGGCCGCGAGCTGGCTCAGCGTTTCCATCGCGAGGTACGGGTGCACGGCTTCCGCGCCATAGCCCGCGAGCAGCGCGAAGTGGTGCGTTTCACGCGCCGAACCGGTTTCGACGACGAGACCCGTGCTCGTGCGCAGACCCTGCTGCACGAGGTGCGTGTGGATCGCGGCCGTAGCGAGCAGCGCCGGAATCGCGACGTTGTCGCGGTCGGTCTTGCGGTCCGACACGATCAGCATGTTGTAGCCGGACTTGACCGCATCGACTGCTTCCGCGCACAGCGACGCAAGGCGTGCCTCGATGCCTTCCTTGCCCCAGGCGACCGGATAGCAGATGTTCAGTTCGTACGAGCTGAACTTGCCGCCCGTGTACTGATCGATCGCGCGGATCTTCGCGATGTCCTTGAAGTCGAGCACCGGCTGCGACACTTCGAGACGCATCGGCGGGTTGATGTTGTTCGTGTCGAGCAGGTTGGGCTTCGGGCCGATGAACGACACGAGCGACATCACCATGTTTTCACGGATCGGGTCGATCGGCGGGTTCGTGACCTGCGCGAACAGCTGCTTGAAGTAGTGATAGAGCGTCTTGTTCTTGTTGGACATGACCGCGAGCGGCGAGTCGTTGCCCATCGAGCCGACCGCTTCCTCGCCCGCTTGCGCCATCGGCGCCATCAGGAACTTCAGGTCTTCCTGGGTGTAGCCGAACGCCTGCTGGCGATCCAGCAGCGCAGCAGCTTCGCGGCGTTCCGTCACGACGTCTTCGGCCTTCGCCTCGATCTCGTCGAGCTTGATGCGCACGGCGTCGATCCAGCTCTTGTACGGCTTGGCGTTCGCGAGGTTGTCCTTCAGTTCCTTGTCGTCGATGATGCGGCCGTGCTCCATGTCGATCAGGAACATCTTGCCCGGCTGCAGACGCCACTTCTTGACGATTTTCGACTCGGAAATAGGCAACGTGCCGGCTTCCGACGCCATGATGACGAGGTCGTCGTCGGTGACGATGTAGCGCGCCGGGCGCAGACCGTTACGGTCGAGCGTCGCGCCGATCTGGCGGCCGTCGGTGAACGCGATGGCGGCGGGGCCGTCCCACGGCTCCATCATGGCGGCGTGGTATTCGTAGAACGCGCGGCGATTTTCGTCCATCAGCGTGTGCTGTTCCCAGGCTTCCGGAATCATCATCATCATCGCGTGGACGAGCGGGTAGCCGGCCATCACCAGCAGTTCGAGACAGTTGTCGAACGATGCCGTATCCGATTGGCCCGGATAGATCAGCGGCCACAGCTTCGGCAGATCGTCGCCGAGTACGTGCGAGGCGATCGCGCCGGTACGCGCGTTCAGCCAGTTGACGTTGCCCTTCACCGTGTTGATTTCGCCGTTGTGGGCGATCATGCGGTACGGGTGAGCCAGTTCCCACGCCGGGAACGTGTTGGTCGAGAAGCGCTGGTGCACGAGTGCGAGCGCCGAGATGGTGCGGTCGTCCTGCAGGTCGCGGTAGTACACGCCGACCTGGCCCGCCAGCAGCAGACCCTTGTAGACGACCGTGCGCGCCGACATCGACGGCACGAAGTATTCCTTGCCGTGCTTGAGCTTCAGCGCCTGGATGCGATGGCTCGCGGTCTTGCGGATGATGTACAGCTTCCGCTCGAGCGCGTCGGTCACCATGATGTCCTTGCCGCGGCCGATAAAGATCTGGCGGATCAGCGGCTCGCTCGCCTTCACGGTCGGCGAGATCGGCATGGCGTGGTCGACCGGCACGTCGCGCCAGCCGAGCACGACCTGACCCTCGGCCTTCACCGTGCGCTCGAGCTCCTGTTCGCAGGCGATGCGCGACGCGTGCTCCTTCGGCAGGAAAATCATGCCGACGCCGTATTCGCCAGCCGGCGGCAGCGTCACGCCCTGCCGGGCCATCTCTTCGCGATAGAAGCCGTCCGGAATCTGGATCAGGATGCCCGCGCCGTCGCCCATCAGCGGATCGGCGCCGACGGCGCCCCGGTGATCGAGGTTCTCGAGAATCTTCAGGCCCTGCTGGATGATTTCGTGACTCTTGTGGCCCTTGATATGGGCGACGAAGCCGACGCCGCAGGCATCATGCTCGTTTTGCGGGTCGTACAGACCTTGGGCGGCGGGAACCGGGTGAATCGGTTGCTGGTGATCGTTCATGGGGACACCGTCTGTGAGGAGGCCGGACAGGCCGTTAAACCATTGTGTTTTTGCCGCAGTGCGCTTCGCGACCACGACGGCGCTCTTCTCGCAGCAAGACTGCGCGGGACGAAAAGCGTCGGAAATCGGAATATACGCGACGAATCAAGGAAATAGCAAATAAAACCTAATGATCAGCCCCCGATTATCAAATTGGTGCAGTGCGGGTGTTTTTTATTGGTGCCACATCAACTTGGGGCAAAAGAAAACGGCATCCGACGTGCCGTCTTCATGCAGTCCCTTGATGCAAAACACTTTAATCGGATTTAAAGCGGCTCTATCGGCGCCGCCGGGGTATCGCCCTGCCGCCGCCTCACTGCGTATGCGGCGTCTCGCGCACCTTGCGTGGCCGGCCACGCGGTAGGGGTGACACACGTCGGTTGGCGGCGCGCGCCGCCCATTCGCGGTACGTGTCGCTGCCGAGCACCCAGCCCTTCAGCGTGGCTTGCTGGAGCTGACTTGCCTCGCGCTCGTCGAGCGGCTGCTCGCACAGTTCGCGATAAGCACGCTGTCGCTCGAACGGCGTATTGCCGAGCGACCAGTAAAGGGGGTGATCCGTGATCAGACTGTCGAGGGTAAGGCCGATGTGATGACGGTAGCTCGACCAGCGATAATCCTCGGCCGCGTTGACCAGTTGCAAGCGCACCGGACACATTTCCACGACCCGGCTCGCAAGCAGGAAGTAGCGCTCACCCTCGATCACGGTGGCCCGGTAACGGCCTTCCCACAAGGTGCCGCGACGCGCATAGCGCCGGTTGAAGTGCGCGACATAGCGCCGCCCGACGGCCTGCATCGCCTTGGGCAGGCTCGACTCCTCGGTGGGCGTGACGAGCAGTTGCACGGCGCCCGGCATCAAGGCGTAAGCGTGGATCGAAAGGTGATGGTCCCGGGAGGCCGCCTTCAGACAGTCGATGAAAAGCTCGTAGTCCTGGTCGTCGACGAAGGCGGGCTGCTGGTCGAGCCCGCGGAGGATGACGTGCTGCGGCTGGTCGGGGACATAAAGACGTGCAAGCCGTGCCATGCTGGAGTGTCCAATAGTCGCGTTGGTATATACCCGAAGGTCCGAAGAGCCGCATGGGCGCAAGGTTCGGCGCCATGCGGCCAAGCCAGAAACCACGTGGTGCTTAGGGAGAAAACTCTAACCGCCGCGTATGGTTTGTTTCAAACGTTGTAGTCATAATGAGCGGGCCTTTTTTGGAGGAGCACATATGAAATTAAAACAGGCCGCAACGGGGATGGCAGTGCTAGCCTGCATGAGCACGGCAGCGCACGCACAATCGGCCGGCACCATCTACTTCTCGACGGGCTGGTTCCATCTTGCGCCCCAATCGAGCAGCGATCCACTGACCGTGACCAGCATTGGCGGTAGCCCAACCAACATCACCGAAGCCAACACCGGCGCCTCGCTGAGTTCGGCCGATACCATCGGTTTCACCGCCGGCTACTTCGTCACCGACCATATCGCAACCGAATTCGTCATTGGCGTCCCCCCTACTTTCGATCTGTTCGGCACGGGCAGCTTCGCGCAGTTCGGCAAGCTCGGGCAGGCCAAACAGTGGAGCCCGACGCTGCTGTTCAAGTACTACTTCAACGCGCCGACTGCTTCGTTCCGCCCGTATCTCGGTCTCGGTGTGAGCCGCATCTGGTTCACCGACGAACACATTTCCAACAGCGCATTCGAAGCCAACGTTCTGCATGGTCCGACCAGTGTGTCGACGGATAGTTCGTGGGAACCTGTGTTTAATGCGGGCTTCACGTACGCCTTCAATCAGCATTGGTTCGCCGGCGTGTCGATCTCGTACCTGCCGCTCAGCACGACCGCAAAGCTCACTTCGGCATCGGCCACGCCGGTCGGCACGCTGACCGTGCAATCGCAAACCAAGATCAAGCTGAACCCGATCGTCACTTACGTCAACGTCGGTTACCGTTTCTAACGCTTCGCTAGAGCGGGTAGCTTGAATTAGGGTAGTCGAATTTTCGCGACGTGGGGAACGCCGTCATCGAACCGATCACGGCGTTTGCATTTGGCGACTCTGTTGCATCGGGATGGCAGCGTCATCCGGCATCAGCGTTTGTAAATTTGACGCGAATTCGGCGCGTCCATGTGCAAAATCCGGCGACGATACGGGCACGCCCCATCCTGTCGCGAGCCGCACGCGTGCAGCGGTGCCGGCAATGCAGCGCTTGGCATCGAAGTTGCGTTTAGATGGCGTTTCCTATGCGACGACGTGATGCTGCGTCTGCGCATTGCGTGTCCGCGCGACGATGCGCGGGGCCTTTCAACTCATCGACGGAGCGACCATGACAGCACTTCCAAATACGCGAGACGCCCTCGGCGAATCCTGGACCAGCGCGAGTCGCCGCGCGCGGCGCATCGCTCGCCACAGCCGCCACGCGGCCGAAGATATCGCGGTCGAGTTGCGCACCCTGCTGTCGGAACTCGAATCGACCTTGGCCGACGGCACGCAGGCCGACGCCGTGGCCCTGCGCGGCAGGCTGCGCAAACAGTTGGACGCCGCGCGCGAGCGGCTGAACGACACGCGCGACGCGATGCGCGATCGGGCGGGCGTCGCGATCTCGGACGCCGATCACTACGTGCATGAAAATCCGTGGCAGACGATTGCGATCGTCGGCGGGCTTGCGCTGGTGGCGGGGGCGCTGTTCGCGTCCCGTTCGCGATGACGCTGGCTTGCGCGGTTTGACGGTGCTGGCAAGGGGGCGCGACGGCCGCTTCGATGCGGCAACGCTGAACGTACACCCCTTGCCGCGCCCAGCCGCTAGCGGCTAGTTATCGTCGATCACGAACAGCCGCCGATACTCCTTCAGCGCGTAACGATCGGTCATCCCCGCGATGTAATGCGCGATCAAACGCGGCTGACGCGTCGCATCGGCCGACTGATAGTCCGGCGGCAGCAGCCGCGGGTCGTCGGTGAACGCGTCGAACAGGCCGACCACGACGCGGCGTGCCTTGTTGGCCATGCGCATCACGCGATAGTGACGGTACATGTTTCTGAACAGGAAGCGCTTGAGCGCCGCGGCCTGCGCGGCGATCGCATCACTGTGCGCGACGAGCGGGGGCGCCGCGCGCACGTCGTCGAGTGACGCCGGCGCGTAGCGCGCGAGATTGGCCCGCGTCGTTTCGATCAGATCGACGATCAGCGTATTGATCACGCGCCGCACCGTCTCGTGAATCAGCCGACGCCCCTCGATCTGCGGATAGTCGCCGCGCGCCGCCTCGCAATGCGTCTGCCAGAGTTCCACTTCGGCGAGCTGCTCGAGCGACAGCAGACCGGAGCGCAGACCGTCGTCGACGTCGTGATTGTTGTAAGCGATTTCGTCGGCGACGTTGGCGATCTGCGCTTCGAGCGACGGTTGCCGCCCTTCGAGAAAGCGCTCGCCCAATGTCCCGAGCCGGCGCGCGTTGTCGCGCGAGCAATGCTTGAGAATGCCCTCGCGCGTCTCGAAGCACAGGTTCAACCCATTGAACGCTCCGTAGTGCTCTTCAAGTTCGTCGACGACCGTGAGGCTCTGCAGGTTGTGCTCGAAGCCGCCATGCTCGCGCATGCATTCGTTCAACGCATCCTGGCCGGCATGGCCGAACGGCGTATGGCCGAGATCGTGCGCCAGCGAAATCGCTTCGACGAGATCTTCATTGACGCGCAGGTTGCGCGCAACCGAGCGCGCGATCTGTGCAACTTCGAGGCTATGGGTGAGGCGCGTGCGAAACAGGTCGCCCTCGTGGTTGACGAATACCTGAGTCTTGTATTCGAGCCGCCGGAATGCGGTCGAGTGGACGATGCGGTCGCGGTCGCGCTGAAACTCGGTACGCGCGCTCGGCGCGGTTTCCGCATAGCGACGCCCACGCGACTGGCTCGAATGCGCCGCGTACGGCGCGAGATGCGCTTCGAGCGCCTGCTGGGTCGGCGCGGGGACGGCGGGTGTGGCAACCGCGGCAGCGGCATCCCCGGTGCTGACCGTGGCGGTGATGACGCCGTTCCCGGCGCCAGCGCGCGCGCTCGTCGTGTCATGCTGGATATCGTCGCTGCGCCTGTCAGTCACCGGGTCCTCCGAAACATGGGCGGCGCCTCGTGACGCGGGTGCGTGAAGCGTGGCTGCAGGGCCGTGTTGAATCTAGACGGCGGCGGCCAGCGTCGCATGCACGTCGGCGTCGGGCGCGCGGGTGATCAGTGTCTCACCGAAACGCTTCAGCAGAATGAACTTGATCGCGCCGGCTTCCGCCTTCTTGTCGATCTGCATCAGCTCGATGTAACGATCCGCGCCGAGCGCGGGAGCACGAGTGGGCAGATGCGCGGCAAGCACGACGTCGACGAGCCGCTTGCGCGACGCTTCATCGAGATGGCCGAGCCTCACCGACAGATCCGCCGCCATCACCATTCCGCAGCCGACCGCCTCGCCGTGCAGCCACTCGCCATAGCCGAGTCCGGCTTCGATCGCGTGGCCGAACGTGTGACCGAAGTTGAGGATCGCGCGCAGACCACCTTCGCGCTCGTCCTGCGCCACCACCGACGCCTTGATCTCGCACGAGCGTTTGACTGCCTCGGTCAACGCCGCCGGTTCGCAGCGGTTCAAAGCCTCGATATTGGCCTCGATCCAGCTGAAGAATCCGGCGTCGGCGATTGCGCCGGTCTTGATGACCTCGGCGATGCCCGCCGCGAGTTCGCGTTCGGGCAACGTACGCAATGCGCCGATGTCAGCGATCACCGCCCGAGGCTGGTAGAACGCGCCGATCATATTCTTGCCCAGCGGATGATTGATGCCGGTCTTGCCGCCGACCGACGAATCCACCTGCGACAGCAACGTGGTCGGCACCTGGATGAACGGCACGCCGCGCATGTAGCAGGCGGCGGCAAACCCGGTCATGTCGCCGATCACACCGCCACCGAGCGCGATCAGCGTGGTCTTGCGGTCGGCGCGCGAGCCGAGCAGCGCGTCGAAGATCAGGTTCAGCGTCTGCAGATTCTTGTGTGCTTCGCCGTCCGGCAAAACCACCGTGGACACCTGCTTGTTCAGCGGCGCAAGCGCTGCGCGCAGCTTGTCGCCGTAGAGCGGATCGACGGTGCTATTGGTGACGATCGTGACCGAGTTGCCGGCGATATGCGGCGCGAACAGCGCGGTCTGGCCGATCAGGCCGGCACCGATATGGATGGGGTAGGCGCGCTCGCCCAGTTCGACGTTGACGGTAATCATACGGTCCATTATGAAGCAGGATGTTTGGCGACGCCGGCCATCTCGAGCTGCATCAGAACCATGTTGACGAGTCCGTTGACCGAGGGCCGGCCGGTTTCGATCACGAAGTGCGCGCATTCGCGGTACAGCGGGTCGCGCACTTCATAGAGCGCTTCGAGGCGCGCCTTGGGGTCTTCCGTTTGCAGCAGCGGGCGATTCTTGTCGCGCCGCGTGCGCAGCCACAGGTCATGCGGATTGGCGCGCAGATAGATCACGAGGCCACGGCTTTTCAACGCTTCGCGGTTTTCCGGCCGCAGGACTGCACCGCCGCCGGTCGCGAGCACGATATTGTCGCGCCCGGTCAGCTCGGAGATCACGCTCGCTTCGCGATCGCGAAAGCCCGCTTCGCCCTCGAGCTCGAAGATCACGGGAATGCGCGCGCCCGTGCGCGCCTCGATTTCATGGTCGGAATCGAAGAACGGGCGCTCGAGACGGCGCGCAACCGCCCGACCCACAGTGGTTTTTCCTGCCCCCATGAGCCCTACGAAAAAAACATTGGCGTGTGCGTCCCGCGCTTGCAACGGTGTCCTCTGGCTAATCCGGTGTAGTTCGTGCCGCAGCTTACTGGCAAAGCGGCTGCCTTGTCGAGCCTGCGCGCCGCCGGCGGACGGCGGTGCATGCGTGCCCTATATGCCCTAATTTTCCCGCACCACGCTTTCCCGCACCACGCGCGGCGTGATGAAAACCGCCAGTTCGCTACGCGTGTCGCGATGAGTCCGATGGCGGAACAATGCGCCCAGAACCGGTATTTTGCCGAGGAGGGGCACCCGCTCGACGTCGTCACGGTCGTCGGTCTCGTAAATTCCGCCGATCGACACCGTACCGCCATCCTCGACCTCGACGCGCGTTTGCACGTGCTTGGTGTTGATCGCGGGCCCGGCGTCGGTCTGCTCGCCGACGCTGTCCTTCGCGACGTCGAGATCGAGCACCACGCGGCCATCCGGCATGATCTGCGGCTCGACCTCCAGTTTGAGCGTCGCCCGGCGAAACTGCACGCCCGATACGCCCTGGCCGACCTTCGCCTGATACGGCAGCTCGGTGCCCTGCTCGACGATCGCCTTCATCCGGTCCGCGGTGACGACCCGTGGGCTCGACACGATTTTCCCATGCCCTTCGGACTCGAGCGCCGAGAGTTCGATATTCAGCAGCCGGGTCGCGTGAGCCGCGAACAGCGTGAGGCCGGCGGTCGCGGCATCGAATCCGGAGATCGGTCGGGCCGACAGATCGTACACGGAGCCGTCCGTTCCACCCGTCAGCCCTCTCGACGTACCATCCGCGCTGGTGCCGGCGAGCGACAGCCGAACCCCGAGATTGCGCGAAAAGCCCTGGTCGCCTTCGACGATCTGAGCCTCGATCAGCACCTGGCGAGTCGGCCGGTCGACGGAAGCGATCAGCGCCGCGATCTGCTCGAGCCGCCCCGCGAGATCGGTGACGAACAGCAGGTTGGTGCGCGGATCAGCGGTGACGGCGCCACGTTTGGACAGCACGCGCTGCGTGCCGGAACCGGTCAGCAGGCGACGCACGTCCTCGGCGTGCGCGTAGTGCAGCTCGAACGTGCGGCTCGCGAGCGGCTCGAGGTCCGCGGCGCGCGCGTGGGCTTCGAAGCGCTGACGTTCGCGCGCGGCGAGCTCGGCGGCAGGCGCGACCCAGATTACGTTGCCGTGGCGCTCCATCGCCAGATTGTTGACGTCGAGCAAGGTGTCGAACGCGGTGCGCCACGGCACCTTGTCGAGACGTATCGACACGGCGCCGCGCACTTTGTCGCTGGCGACGATGTTCAGGCCGGTGAACTCGGCGAACGCTTTCAGGACCGCGCCAAGTTGCGCACGCTGAAAGTTCAGCGAGATCGGCTCGTTGCCCGCGGGAAGGCCCGAGTCCGCACTCGCCGATGCGTCGGCGAGGCGCGGCCGCGGCGGCAGCGGGACCGGCGGGCCTTCGAGACCAGGCGTGCCGGCACTGTCGTCGCGAGCCGGGGTGGCGGGTTGTCGTGCCGAAGGCGGCGGCATCGGGCCGTTGGCGACGTCGTCCGGGGAGGCGTCGGGCGCTATCGCGGAACGCGCGGCCGGCTGGAGCGTGTCCGGCTCCTGGGCCGCGCCTGGCGTGGAAACGTCGCCGAACGGATTGGCCGCCTGGCCGATGCCGCCGCTCGGCAGCGGCGCCGTCTCGTAGGCGGTGTTGGCCGATACGGCCGGGTCGTCGAGCGCCGCGTAAGTCGGCAACGGCGGCAGCAGCAGTGGCGTCGCTGCCTGTGCGACGCCGGCACCCAGCGTTGCGGCGACGTAGAGCCCGAAACACCGTCCGGAGACGACGCGGACCTCGCGTCCGACACCCAGCGTCGCGACGCTCCATCGCTTGAGCGGGCGCATCATGACGTCTCCGTCAGCGTCAGCGTGCGCGTCGCGCCGCCGTTCGCGAGCGTAATGCCAAGCGCGTCGAGCTGTGTGACCCGCTCGACGCCCAGTCGTTGCCCGGCCGCGACCGTCGTCGTGCCGTCTGGCGTGTCGAGCAGCGCGAGCCCGCGGGTACGATCGCGCAGCAAACCGACAAGGCGCAACTCAGAAGCATCGCCCAGCTCGCCGCTCGCGGAGATCTGCGACTTCGCAAACGGATCGAAGAACACGAGGCCTTCGTCGTCATCGTCGGCAGCCTCGTCGGCGTCAGGGCTCGCCTCGGCGCTCGCAGCCGGGGTGTCGGGCACAGGTCGCAGCGCGGCGTACACCTGCAGCGTCGCGGCCACCGCGAGCCCTTTGCCGTCCTGCTTGACGGTCACGTCGACGGGAACGATCAGCACCGGCAGTTGCGCGAGCCCGTGGAAAACGCCATCAGGTGAACGAAGTCGGTGCGCGCGGTGAGCTGCAGCACGCGCATCCGCTCGACGCCCTCGCCGCTCGCCGCGCCCGGTTCCACCGCAAGCAGCGCGACGCCGCTTTGCGTGGCCAGTTCGGAGACGATGCGCACGTCGTCGGCGGAGTTCCACGACACGGCGCTCGACGCCGTGGCCGGCATCGCCGCGGCTGCACGGCGCAGCGACGGCAGCTGTGCGAGCGTGTGCCGCGCCTCCGCGAGACGCTGCGTGCTGAGCGCGAGCGCCGCGCGGCTCGCTTCCAGTCCGGCGAGATCAGCCGCGTTCCAGCCGTACGCGCCGACGCCGAACACGAGCGCGGCAAGCGTCGCCGCGACGAGCCAGCGACGGCGCCGGCTCCACGCCTCGAGCGGCACACGCGCCCGCTTGACCCAGCGCGAAAAACCCGCGGACCCATGCGCCGCACCACCCGCCTCGAAAAAGGTCGTGCTCATCGCGCACCTCCCGTTCGTGCGGCCTTCAGGGCGCGTGCCGGCTTGTGCGGCGGATCGCCCCAGCGCAGGCGCGCATCGAACTCCACGGGTCCGCCTATCGCCTGTTCCGTCGACGCGCCGCCCTTCCCCGTCGGCCGATGCAGATCGCGCATCTCCGCGCCCTGCACGCCGTGGATCGCGCCGAGCCGCTTGAGCCACTCAGCCGACGCGCTATGGCCACTCGAAGTCGCCAGCAATTCAGTCTCGTACTCGCGCTGGCGCAACTGCCGCAACACGACGCGATCGCCGGGTTCGAAGCTCAGCGCGTCGAGCAGATCGCGCAGATGTGCGAGCGGCCTCGCGAGACTCGCGGCGCGCGCCGCGGCTTCGCGCTCATCCTGTTCGGCCCGCGACAGCTTCGCGTGCTCCGCGAGCGGCACGGCGAGCGGAGTCAGCGCCTGCCCGGCCGCCGCGCGCCGCGCATCGAGCCGCGCTGCGGCGAAGCTCTGCCAACCGGCGACGAGCAACACACCCGCGGCACCGACACAAGCGGCCACAGCCCAGTCGCGCATACAGCGGCGCCGCGCGAGTCGCGCGTTGCGTTGGCGATACGGCAGCAGATTGAAGCCGCCCAGCCACGGTACAGCGGCGCGCTGATCCGCACTCGCGGCGACGCCGGACGAAAACGACAGAACGGCCCTCATTCCAGCACCCCGCGCAACGCGAGCCCAAACGCGACCGCGCCAGCCGGCTCGTGCAGCAAGGCGTCGTCGAGCGGCCGCGCGTGGCTGCCGAGCAGCGCACATTCGAACGGCAGCGCCGAGCAGCCGAGCACGTCGCCAATATCGGCGAGTGAAAAGCCGACGCCGTCGAGCAGATCGATTTCGCCGCCAATCAGCGCGCAGTCGAACTCCGGCCCGTGCGTGAGATCGCGCAACGCGTCGGCGAGATCGGCATGCTCGGGCGCCGGGTAGCGCATCTCGCCGACGCTCGCGCCATCGACGACGCTCCAGCCGTACACGCCGTCCGTACCGACCCACACCGCCGCGTACGGCTCGTTCGGGTCGAGCTCGCGACTGGCCGCGTGGCGCAGCGCGCGCAATGCCGCGTGCGGTTCGCCATCGATCGCGGACAGCGAAATCCCTGCGGTCGCGGCGCATTCGATCCGCGCTTCGAGATGCTGACGCGCGGTCGCGGCGATCTTCACCGAGCGCACCGGCGACGGCGTCTCGTCGACGTACCAGTCGACCGCGAGCGCATGACGCTCGAGGCCGGCGATGCGCTCCGCCTCTCCCATCACCGCGGGCGCAAGTCCGGCGAGCGCAACGCCGCCGTCCTCCGCCTCGCAGTCGCTCTGAGCGGCGAGCCGCGCGAGCGGCACTGTCGTCGTCAGCGTGGCCGACGAAGGCACGGCCATCGCGCAGCGCAGCGCGTGCGTCGCGCATACGCGCGGCAAACCGGCGAACGCATCGCGCAACGCCCGCGCGACGGCCTGCCGATCGACGATCTCGGCGCCCGCCATGGTGCCGGCCGCGAACGGCACCGTGCTCATATGTTCGAGATGCAGCGCACCCCGGGCGCGTTGACTCACCACGACGAGACGCACGTTTTGCGAACCGACATCGATGCCGGCGGCGAAACGCTGCCGGCCCTCCCGCACCGCCTGAAGCCACGAATTTTTATAGGCCATACCGCCCTCCCTCTGACTCACGCGACGAACCATTCGAACGCGAGTAACGAGGGATCATTGTCGGCAGACGCACGTCCTAACGACATTCAGCCGAATGGCTAACGCGGATGCGAAGCCGCCCCGAGCGACATCAAAGCGACTACAGTTGGGACCACGGCGAAGTCATTCCCGCGCCGCCTGGCGTGTGCCGATTGCACGTTATTCGTAAGCTTGTCGAAAGCAGAAAAACCCTGGCGGCTATAATCGCGGGACTGTTTTTCCGGTACTCCTATGCAAGCCACGTCTCCTGCGTCCCCACCGCCCGCGCCGAAAAAGCGCAAACGTCCGTTATGGCTGAAGCTGATCCTTGGCTTTGTCGGGTTGATCGTGGCGGGCATCGTATGCGTGGCGCTGGTGCTCGGCTATGCGCTCGTCGTCGCGACGCCAAACCTGCCGTCACTCGATGCATTGACCGACTATCAGCCCAAAGTGCCGCTGCGAATCTATACGGCCGATCACGTGCTGATCGGCGAATTCGGCGCGGAGCGGCGCGACATCGTGCACATCCAGGACGTGCCCGACAGCCTGAAGAAAGCGATCCTCGCGATCGAGGACGCGCGCTTCTATGAGCACGGTGGCGTCGACCTCACCGGCATCGCGCGAGCCGGCTTCGTCGCGCTGACCAACGGTCATGCGACGCAAGGCGCGAGCACGATCACGATGCAGGTCGCGCGCAACTTCTTTCTGTCCAGCGAGAAGACGTACACGCGCAAGATCTACGAGATGCTGCTCGCGTACAAGATCGAGTCGAAGCTGAGCAAGGATCAGATTCTCGAGGTGTACATGAATCAGATCTATCTCGGTCAGCGCGCGTACGGTTTCGCGAGTGCCGCGCGCGTGTACTTCGGCAAGGATCTGAAGGACCTGACGCTCGCCGAATCGGCGATGCTCGCCGGTCTGCCGAAGGCGCCCTCCGCGTATAACCCGGTCGTCAATCCGAAGCGTGCGAAGGTGCGCCAGGAGTACATCCTGCAGCGCATGTACGAATTGCACTACATCACTCAGGAACAGTACGACGAGGCGAGCCGGCAGCGGCTCGTCGTGAAGGGCATGGGCAAGGAGTACAGCGTACACGCGGAATACGTCGCGGAAATGGTGCGGCAGATGATGTACGCGCAGTATCGCGAGGAAGCCTACACGCGCGGCCTGAACGTCGTGACCACGATCGACTCGGCCGATCAGGACGTCGCCTACCACGCGGTGCGCAAAGGCTTGATGGACTACGAGCGCCGTCACGGCTATCGCGGCCCGGAGGCGTTCATCGATCTGCCGGCCGACGCCGACGAGCGCGAGCAGGCCATCGACGACGCGCTGCTCGAACATCCCGACAATGGCGAAATCATCGCGGCCGTCGTCACGGCGGCGAGCCCGAAGCAGGTCCAGGCGGCGTTCATCGACGGCAATGTCGCGACCATTCAGGGCGACGGCCTGCGCTATGCGCAGTTCGCGCTCGGCCCGCGCGCGCAGCCGAATCAGCGCATCCGGCCCGGCGCGATCGTGCGGCTCGTGAAGAACGACGAGGGCGACTGGTCGATCACGCAATTGCCCCAGGTGGAAGGCGCGTTCATCTCGCTGGTGCCGCAGGACGGTGCGATCCGCTCGCTGGTCGGCGGCTTCGACTTCAACAAGAACAAGTTCAATCACGTGACGCAGGCGTGGCGTCAGCCGGGCTCCAGCTTCAAGCCGTTCATCTATTCGGCGTCGCTCGAAAAGGGCCTCGGGCCCGCCACGATCATCAACGACGCGCCGCTCTTCTTCAGCGCCGCCGAAACCGGCGGCCAGGCGTGGGAGCCGAAAAACTACGGCGGCGGCTTCGACGGTCCGATGACGATGCGCACCGCGCTGCAGAAATCGAAGAACCTCGTGTCGATCCGCATCCTTAACCAGATCGGCCCGAAGTACGCGCAGCAATACATCACGCGGTTTGGCTTCGACGCGGACCGCCATCCCGCCTATCTGCCGATGGCGCTCGGCGCGGGCCTCGTGACGCCGCTGCAAATGGCCGGCGCGTTCTCGGTGTTCGCCAACGGCGGCTACCGGATCAATCCGTATCTGATCGCGGAGGTCACCGATCAGCGCGGCATCGTCGTCGCGCACGCGCAGCCGCTCGTGGCCGGGCAAAGCGCGCCGTTCGCGATCCAACCGCGCAACGCCTACGTGATGAACAGCCTGCTGCAAAGCGTCGCGCAGCACGGCACCGGGGCGAAGAGCAACGTGCTCAAGCGCACCGATCTCGCCGGCAAGACCGGCACGACCAACGATTCCCGTGACGCGTGGTTCGCCGGCTATCAGCACACGCTCACCGCGATCGCGTGGATCGGCTACGACAACCCGCGCAGCCTCGGCGACAAGGAAACCGGCGGCGGCCTGGCGCTGCCGGTGTGGATCGAGTACATGGGACGCGCGCTGAAGGGGGTGCCCGAGTACAAGATGCCACGCCCCGACGACGTCAGCGAAATCGGCTCGGAGCTTTATTTCGACGAGTTCACGCCGGGCCACGGTTTCATCGCGACGGTCGGCGTCAGTCAGGCGACGCTCGATGCGGAGGCGAGCGCGGCAGCCGCCGCTCCGGAACAGGTCGGCGAACAGGAAAAGCAGGACATCATGAATCTGTTCCGCGGGCACTGAGGCTGCGTCGATGTCCCGCTAGAAAAGAAAAAACCGCCGCGTTCGTTACGCGGCGGTTTTGTTTTGAGAGCGTCTCGCGCTTATTACACCGCGCTCATAGCGCGGCGATCCGCACCGGCTCGCCAGCCTGCTGCGTCGCATACTGCGACAGCGCCGCGAAAAACTCCGCGCCGCTGCGCGTGTCGCGCCATTCACCGTCGACGAAACGGAAGTGGAAACCGCCGGCCTTCGCCGCGATCCAGATCTCGCTCATCGGCGGCTGAAGGTTGACGATGATCTTCGTGCGGTTCTCGAATTCGAGCGTCAAAACGTTGCCGCTGCGCTCGAGCTCGATGTCGGCGTCGATGTCGTCGAGCGCGCTCTCGATGGCGGCCAGCACGGCTTCCGCACGGGTCAGGTAATCACTATCGGACATGCTAAACTCCATCGATTATTCATTCAGGGACAGTCATGCGAGTCGTAACTCGGATGCGCGCGGCAGCGCCCGGCCGCGCGATTGTAGCGGTTTTAGTCATTCTCGCAGGTTGTGCGCTTACCGGCTGCGGCCAACGCGGTGCACTCTATCTGCCGACCGTACCGCCGATGCCTGCCCCGCCGGCTCACCGCACGCAAACGCCATCGACCGATCGAAGCCAACCGGCTAGCGGCAGCGCGGCCGACACGGGTTCGATCCCGGACACCTCGGGCACGCCGCTCACGCTCGCCCCCGAAGACCAGCTCGCGGCGCCGCCCGCTTCGGCGGCATCGGCTCCCGCAGTGCCGCTGCCCGCCTCTGCCGTCCCTTCCGTTCAATAAGACTTTCGCATGACTCGATCCGCATTTGACTACGTCGACGGCGTATTGCACGCCGAAGGCGTGTCCGCCGTTTCCCTCGCCGAGCAGTTCGGCACGCCGCTCTACGTCTATTCACGCGCCGCGCTCACCGCTGCGTGGAACGCCTATGCGGGCGCCTGCGCGGGGCGTCGCGCGAGCGTGCACGTGGCCGTCAAGGCCAACAGCAATCTCGCGGTGCTGAATGTGTTCGCGCGCCTCGGCGCGGGCTTCGACATCGTGTCGGGCGGCGAGCTCGCGCGCGTGCTCGCGGCTGGCGGCAAAGCGGAAAACACCGTGTTTTCAGGCGTCGGCAAGCAGGCAAGCGAAATGCGCGACGCGCTCGCGGCGGGCGTCAAATGCTTCAACGTCGAATCGATTCCCGAACTCGACCGCCTCAACGCGGTGGCGGGCGAGATGGGCAAGAAAGCGCCGGTGTCGCTGCGCGTGAATCCCGATGTCGATGCGAAAACGCATCCGTACATTTCCACCGGACTCAAGACCAACAAGTTCGGCGTCGCGTTCGAAGATGCGCGTGCCACCTACCAGGCGGCCGCGGCGATGTCGAATCTCGAGGTGATCGGCATCGACTGCCATATTGGCTCGCAGATCACCGAAGTCGCGCCCTATCTCGACGCGATCGACAAGGTGCTGGAACTCGTCGAGCAGATCGAGCAGGACGGCGTGTCGATTCGCCATATCGACGTCGGCGGCGGTCTCGGCATCACCTATGACGACGAAACGCCGCCGGAAATCGGTGAGTTCGTGCGCACGGTGCTCGATCGCATCGAAGCGCGCGGCCACGGTCACCGCGAAGTCTATTTCGAGCCGGGCCGCTCGCTGGTCGGCAATGCGGGCGTGCTGCTCACACGTCTCGAGTTTCTGAAGCCGGGCGAGGACAAGAACTTCGCGATCGTCGACGCGGCGATGACCGATCTCGCGCGCCCCGCGATGTACGACGCCTATCATGCCATCGAGCCGGTCGTGAAGCGCGACGTCCCCGCGCATGTGTACGACGTGGTCGGCCCGGTCTGCGAAAGCGGCGACTGGCTCGGCCGCGAGCGGCTGCTCGCGGTCGAACCCGGCGATCTGCTCGCGATCCGCTCGGCCGGCGCGTACGGCTTCGTGATGAGCTCGAACTACAACACCCGTGCGCGCGCCGCCGAGGTGATGGTGGATGGTACACAGGCGCATGTGGTTCGCGCGCGCGAAGAGGTCAAGCAGCTGTTTGCGGATGAAACGATACTGCCGGCGTAAACGTCAGTACCTGCAGCAGAGCGCGAAGGTCGAGCGCAGCAACGAAAATGGCGATGCCACGGTGGCATCGCCATTTTTATTTGAAACAGCGTGACGCCAATAAACTCGCCATCATCGTCGGCGCGTTCCCATCCTCCGCTCACGTATCCACACCACCAGCCGCCATCCCAGCAACGCGATCATCACCGCGCCGTAGATCTTCGGCAGCAGCAGGTCGTGCTTGCCCGCCTTCATCCACCAGAAATGCAGGATCGCGAGCACGCCGATCGCATAGATCGCGCGATGCAGCGTCTGCCAGCGACGTCCGAGCTTGCGCACCATCGCGCGCGGCGACGTGACCGCAAGCGCGATCAGCAGCACGAACGCGGCGAAGCCCACCGTGATGAACGGCCGCTTGCCAATATCCTTCAGAATCTCCGCAACATCGAACCACTTGTCGAACCACAGGTACGTGGTGAAATGCAGCGTCGCGTAGAAGAACGTGTAGAGCCCGAGCATGCGGCGGAAACGCACGAACGCGGCGACGCCGGTCAGACGGCGTAGCGGCGTCACCGCAAGCGTGATGCACAGGAACACGAGCGTCCACAGGCCGGTCGAGCGTGTGATGAATTCAATCGGATTCGCGCCGAGCCGGTCGGTCAGGCCGAACAGCACGAGGCGCGCGAGAGGATAGAGCGCCGCGATGAAGACTGCGACTTTGGTGGGCACGACCCAGCGCGCGCCGCCGGTGGAACGCGGCTTCACCGCCGACCCCGACGACGTCCGCCGCGTCGCAGGCTCGGTGCGGGTGACAGTTTGCGTATCGGAAACCATCGCGCTCGCCCTAGAAGTTCTTCTTCAGGTCCATGCCCTGATAGAGCGACGCGACCTGATCGCCGTAACCGTTGAACATCAGCGTCTTGCGTTTCGGCGTGAAAAAACCGTCTTCGCCGATGCGCCGTTCAGTGGCTTGACTCCAGCGCGGATGATCGACATTCGGATTCACGTTCGAATAAAACCCATATTCGTTCGACGCGTACGTGTTCCAGCTCGTCGGCGGCTGCTTCTCGACGAAGCGGATTTTCACGAGCGACTTCGCGCTCTTGAAGCCGTACTTCCACGGCACCACGACGCGCACCGGCGCGCCGTTCTGATTCGGCAGCACCTGGCCGTAGAGGCCCATCGTCAGTAGCGTCAGCGGATGCATCGCCTCGTCCATCCGCAGGCCTTCGGAGTACGGCCAATCGAGTATGGGTGCCGACAACCCTGGCATCTGCGACGGATCGGCGAGCGTGATGAACTGCACGTACTTTGCATTGCCGGTCGGTTCGACGCGTTTGATCAGCTCCGACAGCGAGACGCCGATCCACGGCACCACGATCGACCAACCTTCGACGCAGCGATGCCGGTACACACGCTCCTCGAGCGGCGCGAGCTTCAGCAGATCGTCGATGTCGTACACCTTCGGATTCTTGATCTCGCCCTCGACGCTCACCTTCCACGGATGCGGCCGCAACGTGCCCGCGCGCTGCGAGGGGTCGGATTTATCGGTGCCGAACTCGTAGAAATTGTTGTAGGTTGTGATGTCCTTGTACGGCGTGACCTTGTCGAGCGCGACGAACCTGGTGTTGGTTTTCGCCGCGAGCTTCTGCGCCTTCGGATCGGGCGACGAGTAGGTCGCGAGCGCCTCGCCGCTCACGCCGAGCAGGCTGCCAAGCGCCATCGCGCCCGCCGCCTGCAGGATGAGTCGCCGGTTCTCGAACACATGCCGCGGCGCGATTTCGCTGCGCGCGATGTCATCGCCGGTCAGTTGAATTCTGTCGCTTCGCTTGATCCACATCGTGCTACTCCTTGCCGGCCCGCCGCGTCGCGCGCGTTGCGGAGCCTTATTGATGATCGCCCCTTTGGGGGCGTCTGTCATCCGCGGGTAGTTGCTCAGGTGCTCGACTGGCGAACACCGGGGAGCAACGAATATTCCATCGGCCATAAAAAAACCGCCGGTGCGAAAGCACGCGGCGGTTCTTAGTCGGTTCAGCGCGGCGGATCTTACAGCTTGCCGTAGCTATGCAAGCCCGACAGGAACATGTTCACGCCGAGGAACGCGAAGCTCGTGACCAGCAGCCCGGTCAGCGCCCACCACGCGGCGAGCGCGCCGCGCAGGCCCTTCATCATACGCATGTGCAGCCAGGCCGCGTAGTTCAGCCACACGATCAGCGCCCACGTCTCCTTCGGGTCCCAGCTCCAGTAGCCGCCCCAGGCTTGGGCGGCCCACAGCGCGCCGAGAATCGTCGCGATCGTGAAGAACGCGAAGCCGACCGCGATCGACTTGTACATCACGTCGTCGAGCACGTCGAGCGCCGGCAGACGATCCGCGAGCACGCCGCGTTCCTTCGCCAGATATGCGACACCGACCATCGCCGACAGCGCGAAGCTGCCATAGCCGATGAAGTTCGCCGGCACGTGAATCTTCATCCACCAGCTTTGCAGCGCCGGCACGAGCGGCTGGATCTGCTGCGCGTCGCGCGCGACCGAGTACCACATCAGGAAGCCGACGGCTGCGCTGATCACGAGCAACACGAACGCGCCGAGCGCGCGCGTGTTGTAGTGCTGCTCGTAGTACAGATAGAACAGCGCGGTGATCAGGCTGAACAACACGAACACTTCATAGAGGTTCGAAATCGGAATATGGCCGACGTCCGCGCCGATCAGATACGACTCGTACCAGCGCACCATCATCCCGACGAAGCCCATCAGCACCGCCGCCCACGTCATCGTCGAGCCGATCGCGGCGCCGGTCGGCGAGCGCGACAGCAGCGCGATCCAGTAGAACCCGGTCGCGAATACGAAGAGCGCGCTCATCCACAGGATCGCGGACTGGCTCGACAGGAAATACTTGAGGAAGAAAGCGTTGTCGGCGCGGCTCAGATCGCCGTGGTAGATCTGGATTGCGAGCAGCGACAGCGCGGCGATTCCGACCATCAGCGGACGCACCGGCTTCCAGCGCCAGCCGAGCACGACGAAAACCGGCACCGAGCACATCAGCACCAGTTTGTCGTAGTAGTTCATGAACGGGTAATAGCGCGACAGCGCGAACCCGGCGCCCCCGACGAGCGCGAGCGCGAACAGCCAGTCGACGATACCCAGGCGTTTCAGGAACGGCCGTTCGTCGAAGTTCGGGAGTTCGGGCGTGCTGCTCGCAAACGCCTTGTCGGCGCGTGAAGCAGAAGAAGAGGAGGAAACCTGAGTCAAGTCCATGATCTTACCGGGTCGAATCCTGTGAGCTTGCCGACGCAGCGGCGGCCTGACCGGCCGGGCTGGCATCGGCTGCTTCGATGAGTTTCGCGCCCAATGCGGCGCTCACGGCGGCCCGCGTCTGGACGAACTCTTTCTCGAAGTCGAGCGTCTTACGCGCGCTCGACATCGCCATGACGACGCTCGTGCCGTGGTCCGTGTCCTTGAGCCAGAACCACAGACGCCGTTCGCGAACGTAGAACATCGAGAAGATGCCCAATACGAGAAGCAGGCTGCCAAGATACACGACTTTTTTGCCCGGCGCGCGCGTCAACTGAAATACCGAAGCTTGCACCTGCTTGAATGAGTCAAGCTGCAAATAGACCGGCGATCCATACAGAAAGCTGTCGGAAATCGCATTAAGCGAGCTCTGGATGAAGCGGCTCGTGTCCGCATCGGCCGGCGCGGCGGGCTCGCCGAGCCGCTGGCGCGACAGTTGCCACAAGTCCCACGTCACGCCTTCGAGCATGCGAAGCAGCAGGCCCGCGGCCTTTTCCTGCTCGCCCTTCGGTACCGAGCGGTCGATAAACCCAGCGACCGCCTGGAAGCCGCCGAGCGTTTCGCCATTCGGCATCTTCATGCTGCTGTCGGCGCCCGCAAAAAGGGTCAGCACCCGCAAGGCGCTTTCCTCCAGATGTTGCTGCAACTCCGCATTTGAACCCGGCACCGAACGCTGCGCGAATTGATGAGCGGCGATGGCCCGTTGGTTCGGGTCTTCCAGCGTGGCGCGCAGATTCATCCATTCCTTGAGCGTGCCGCCGCTATCGGCGGGAATTCGCAGATAGCGGAACGGGTCGTCGGGATTCAAGCGCATGCCGGCGAGGAACATTTTCTCGCCGTTCACGTCGACGGGCAGCATGTAGTTGTTGTATTCGCGCGCCTGGCCATCCTTGCCGCGAATCTTGTACTGCACCGACGGGCCGACGTTGTGCAGATCGAGCGGCTTCGACGTCTTCGCGCCGGAGCCGAGGCGCTCGTCGAACGCTTCCTTCAGCGAGTGCTGCGCGACAACCCCGCGCGCATCGTTCTGCCCGTTGCCGTTCGAGATGTTTTCGACGTTGATCGCGCGGAAGTCGGTGAATTCGACGCTCTGGCCATCGGCCAGCGGCGTGGCCGAGCTCAACGGCGCGCTGCCGCCGATCGTGCCGCCAAACGGCGCGGGCTTTGCACTCGGGCCGGACATCGGGAAGGCAGTCATCTGCATCTGCGAGCCGCCGTCCTGGAAGCTCGATTGATAAATCGACACGCCGTCGTATTCGAACGGCTTGTTGACCTCGACGCGCGCCGGCACGCGCGCGCCGGTCTTGTGATCGATCACGACGATGTCGCTCGCGAACAGCTTCGGCATGCCGGTCGAGTAGTAATCGACGATGAACTTGTTGAGCTCGATCGAAAACGGCAGGTCCTGGATCAGCGAACCATTGGGCTGATTCAGGATCGCGGTCGACACGTGCTGCCCTTCGGGTACCCACGCGTAGCCGCGGAACGTCGGGTTCGATTGCGACAGCCGATGCTCGGGCGAAATCTCGTTGATCACCGTGTTCGAGTTGATCGGCGACTTGTCGAACAGCCACATTTGCAGCTTGATCGGCAGATTGCTGTCGAGCAGGCCGCCGAGGCAGATCACGACGATCGCGAGGTGCGCGGAGATGTAGCCGAACTTCGTCAACGCGCCACGCTTCGCGGCGATCAACGTCGCGCCGTCCGACTCGCGCGTGACGAACTTGTAGCCGAGCTTCGCCGACAACCTTGCGAGCACCGCCGCCGACTGCGCGCGCGTGCCGTGCACCGCGAACTCACCCTTGTGATGGAACGCGCGCAGGCTGCCTTCTCGAACCTTGTCCTTCCAGCTCTTCGCGTCGGCGACCATCTTCGGCGCATTTCGGATCACGCAGAGCGACACAGACACCATCAGGAAGCCGAGAATCAGCATGAACCACCACGAGCTGTACACCGTGTAGAGGCTCAGCGCGCGGAAGATGTCCGCCCAGAACGGACCGAACTGGTTGACGTAGTTGGGATACGGATCGTCCTGCGTGAGGACGGTACCGATGATGCTGGCGATCGACAGAATGACGAGCAGCGCAATGGCGAAACGCATCGAACTCAGGAGCTCGATGGCGCTGCGCATGACGCGATTGCCCGACTTCGACTGCAGACCCGACGTGGTGACGCTCATTCAAACTCCGACTGAACAGCAAAAAAGGGTGAAGGGCTGTCGTAGCGACGACACCCTCACCCTTTTCTTGTTTTTCACCGGCCTCGCCGGGCCGGTTGGATTTGCGCGGACGAAGCGCTTAATGCAGGCCCGCGATGTAGTCGGCAACCGCTTTGATTTCGTTGTCCGACAGACGCGATGCTATCGCATGCATCGCGTCGTTGTTATTTCGAGCGCCCGGACCTTGCGTGAACGCGGTCAATTGCGTCACCGAGTACTCGGCCCACTGCCCCGACAGGCGTGGATACTGGATCGGAATACCCTGCCCCGTGGGCCCGTGACAGGCCGCGCAGGCCGGCACCCCGCGGTCGGCAATCCCACCGCGATAGATCTGCTGCCCCACCGCGACGGTCTTCTTGTTGTGCGCATAGCCTGGCTTGGGCGTCTGCGTCGAGAAGTAAGCCGCGACGTTGATCATGTCCTGATCGGAAAGCGCGGCGGCCATGCCCGCCATGATCGCATTGTTGCGCGCGGCCTGTTTGGCGCCCGGCTGCGCCTTGAAATCTCTGAGCTGCTTGACGAGGTACTCAGGATGCTGGCCCGCCAGTTTCGGGTATGCGCCGCCGGCACTGTTGCCGTCTGCGCCGTGACATGACGCGCATACCTGTACCGCGATTGCCTGCCCCCGATTGATGTCCGGCTTTGCCGGATCTGCTGCTCGTGCCTGAATTGCCAAACCTGAAAGACCTGCCGTTACATGAAGCACCATCAGAGTCTTGCACAGTCGATTCATTCGCACACCCTGTCTCGTCTTGTGGGATTTTAGATGTTCTGCAAAGTACGACGACGGCGACCGAGTGACCGCCAGGAGCCGCCAAGGCACGTGGGGCGGCCTCCTAAGGTTTTCAGTAAACCATCGTATTGTACAATAACTCGCTAATCGCTTAGACGCCAGTCGGGCTTGACCCCGTTCCCGCTGCGGGCTCCGCAGCTTCTCCAATCTGGCTTCCACCATGCCCTTCCTGCTCCACGAATCCCGCTTCTATACCACCGTCAATCATCTGCGCGACCTGCCGGCCACCGCGCAGCCCGAGATCGCTTTCGCGGGACGCTCGAACGCGGGCAAATCGACCGCGATCAACGTGCTCTGCAATCAGAAGCGACTTGCATTCGCAAGTAAGACGCCTGGCCGCACGCAGCACATCAATTATTTTTCGGTTGGCAAGGCGGATGAGCCGACCGCCTATCTGGTCGACCTGCCGGGCTACGGTTATGCGGAAGTGCCGGGTGCGGCGAAGGCGCACTGGGAAGCGCTGCTGTCCACGTATCTGCAATCACGCTCGCAACTGCGCGGCATGATCCTCATGATGGATTCGCGCCGCCCTCTGACGGATCTCGATCGGCGCATGATCGAGTGGTTCGCGCCGACCGGCAAGCCGATCCACACGCTGCTCACCAAATGCGACAAATTGACGCGCCAGGAAAGCACGAACGCGTTGCGCACCGCGCAGAAGGGACTGGCCGAATATCGGGCTGCGGGCTATCGCGGCGAACTCACCGCGCAACTGTTTTCGGCGCTCAAGCGAACGGGGCTCGATGAAGCGCATGAGCTGATCGAGAGCTGGCTGATCCCGGAGGCAGCGGGCGAAACAGGCGAAACGCCGGCCGCGGGCTGAACGCATATCAATGCAGGAATCCCGCGGCACGCGTGATATGCCTGTAAAACCCGCGTCAGAGCGCGTTTGCGGCCGCGCATAAAAAAACCCGCCGCTTGAACGGCGGGTCAAACAGCCTAATCGAAAAACGACAGGCACCCGCTCAGGGAGGAGAAGCGGGGAGGTCAGCGCTAGGCGCCTTGCTCGATCGGTATGATATACCATTGTCTCGAAAAGTTTCCGGGAGCGGAGCCAGGTGCTGTTTGTCCACTCCACCTATCCACGATCTTCGATTCGATATGAGCTTCTACCCTCACTACCGTCCGCGCCGCATGCGCCGCGACGACTTCTCGCGTCGCATGATGCGCGAAAACATCCTCACGACCAACGATCTGATTTACCCCGTGTTCATCGTCGAGGGAACCAACGTGCGGCAAGCCGTGCCGTCGATGCCGGGCGTCGAGCGTGTGTCGGTCGATCTGCTGATGGGCGTCGCCGGGCAGTGCGTCGAACTGGGCGTGCCGGTGTTGTCTCTGTTTCCCGCGATCGAGCCCTCGCTGAAAACACCCGAAGGCCGTGAAGCGGCCAACCCGGCGGGCCTGATCCCGCGCGCGGTGCGTGAGTTGAAGAAGAATTTTCCGGAGCTCGGCGTGCTCACCGACGTGGCGCTCGATCCGTATACGAGCCATGGTCAGGACGGCGTGCTCGACGAAGCCGGCTACGTGATCAACGACGAAACCGTCGAGATCCTCGTCGAGCAGGCTCGTGCGCAGGCGGAAGCCGGCGTCGACATCGTCGCGCCGTCGGACATGATGGACGGACGCATTGGTGCGATCCGCGAAATGCTCGAGAGCGAGGACCACATCCACACGCGCATCATGGCGTACGCGGCGAAGTACGCTTCGGCGTTCTACGGCCCGTTCCGCGATGCCGTCGGTTCCGCGACGAACCTCGGCAAGAGCAACAAGATGACCTACCAGATGGACCCGGCAAATTCCAACGAGGCGCTGCGCGAAGTGCAGGCCGACATCAACGAAGGCGCGGACATGGTGATGGTCAAGCCGGGCATGCCGTATCTGGACATCGTGCGTCGCGTGAAGGACGAGTTCCAGTTCCCCACCTACGTGTACCAGGTAAGCGGCGAATACGCCATGCTGAAGGCCGCCGCGCAGAATGGCTGGCTCGATCACGACAAGGTGATGATGGAATCGCTGCTCGCGTTCAAGCGTGCAGGCGCGGACGGCGTGCTGACGTATTTCGCGCTGGATGCCGCGAAGATCCTGCGTTCGCAGAAGTAAGCCAGGCGCGGTTTAGCGCGCGGCCGTCGAGAAACAAACGGAGGCGAACCTTAGGGTTTCGCCTCCGTTTTTTTGTGCTGCCGTTTGCGAAGCGGCGGTCTTGCAATGCCCCGTGGCCTTATTACACCCCCGACGCACTCACCCGATCCAGTGTGCGCAGGAATTTATCCGCCGATTCGTAGCCGACCACCCGCAACACTTCCTTGCCACCCTGATCGAAAAAAATAATCCCCGGCGGCCCGAACAGATTGAAGCGCTTGAGCAGCGCCTGGTCGTCGGTATTGTTCGCAGTGACGTCGGCGCGCAGCAGATTCATCTGCTTCAGCTTCGCCTGAACGCGCGGGTCTCTGAAGGTGAGTTTTTCCATCTCCTTGCAGCTCACGCACCAGTCCGCGTAAAAATCGAGCATGGCTGGCTGCGCCGCCGTTTTGACGGCCTGGTCGAGCTGATCCGATGAACGTACCGGCGCGAACGTCAAATCGCTTTGCGGCGCCGGCGCGGCCGCGCTGGAGCCATCCTTCGCGATGCTCGCCTGATTGCCGACGCGAGCCGCGAGCACCGCCAGCGGTCGCAGCGGATCCAACGATCCCGCCGCGAGGCCAACTAGAAGCGCGGCTGCCCAAACCGTCATCACGACGCCGACCGCCCGCCCAAGCCGGTGCCATATCGAGGCGCCCGCAACCGACTTGGAAAACAGGCCGAGCGCAACCGCGGCGATCAGCAGCCAGAGGGCGCTCAACAGCATCGACGCCGCCCCGCCGAGCACCGGCCAAACAATCCACAGCGCCGCGGCCAGCAGAACGACGCCAAAGAACACTTTTACGCTGTCCATCCACTTGCCCGCGCGCGGCAGCAGTGTACCCGCGCCGAGGCCAATGATCAGCAGCGGCAGCCCGAGCCCGATGCCCATCGAGAACAGTGCCGCGCCACCGAGCACGGCGTTGCCGGTATGCGCGATGAACGCGAGCACCGCAAAAAGCGGCGCGGTCATGCAGGCGCCGACCACCAGCGCCGACAGCGCGCCCATCACGGCGACCGCGGCAAATTTGCCACCCGAGCGTCCCGCTGACGCGCTCGACATGCGATCGCGCCAGCGCGGCGGCAGTTCGAGATCCACACCGGCGATCAGCAGCAGCGCGAAAATCGTCAGAAGGCCGCCGAACGCGCCGAGCACCCACGGGTTCTGCAGCCATGCGCCGAGACTCTGCCCGACGAGTGCCGCCACGACACCCAGCACCGTGTACACGAGCGCCATCCCGACTACATACGCGAACGACAGCGCGAAGCCACGCCTGCGCGTGACGCGCGCTCCCTCACCGATGATGATCGCCGACAGAATCGGAATCATCGGATACGAGCACGGCAGCAAGCTCAGAATGGCGCCGGCAACGAAATAAAGCCCGACGATCGCAAAAAAACCGCCACGCTGCAGCAGCGACTGCGCGTAATCGGCGCTGGTGGCGCGTTCGTACCAAGGTTCGTCGTCAGTGGCGGCGGACTGTTGCGCGGTTGGGGTCGCCGCCCCGCTGCCAGCCAGCTGCAGCGCCTCGCTGCTCACGTGGTACACGCGCTCCATCGGGGGGTAGCAGATGCCCGCGTCGGCGCAGCCCTGCGACGTCACCGCAAGATCGAACGGTCCGGCAGCCTGCTTGACCGGAATACGAATCGTCAGCTCGTTGCGATACGTCTCGACATTCTTGTTGAATGTCTGATCGAACTTCACATGACCGCCTGGCAGTTCAGGCTCGCCAAGCGTCGCCGTGCCGTTGCGGGTCGCGAACGCGAAGCGCTCGCGGTACATGTAGTAGCCGTCCGCAATCTTGTAGGTGACGACGACTTGGCCGGGGGCCTCGGTCGCGCTGAACCGGAACGCGACGGACGGGTCGAGGAAGTCGTCCGCGGCGCGCGCGAGCGTGGCGACTTGCGCGAGGAACACACAGCCGAGCAGAAAGAATGCAGTGCGCAGCGCAGCGCGCGCGCGCCGGTCGAGACCGTTAAACATGAACAGGGCGTTGGGTTTCAGCAGTGATCCACTGGCCGTAGGCGGCGGAGGCCGTCGCTTGCCATGAGAGGATTTCCGGCGTGCCGTAGGGATGGTGAGCCTGAATGTATTGCTCCAGTTCGAGCGCGCGAGCGGCGCTGGTCTTGAACAGCAGCTGGATTTCCTGCGCGGTTTCGATCGCGCCCTGCCAGTGATAGCTCGACTGCACGCTGCCTAGCTGGGTGACGCACGCGCAAAGGCGAGCGGCGAGCGCGTCGGCTGCGAGCTTTTGAGCGCCGGCCGCATCCGGCACCGTTGTCAGCATCAAGGTCACATTCACACTCACACCAAGCTCCGGCGGCGCAGGATTTCGATCCCGATATCGTATCACCTGGCCCTGTCGCCCTGCAGGGCGCCACGCGGTGCGGCCGCGACATTTGGTCACTGCGAAGCAGCTTTCGCTATCAATGAAAAATCCGCCGCAGAAAACAAAAAAGCCAGGCGATGCGCCTGGCTTTTTGTCGAAGCAGAAAGCTTACTCAGCTTCTTGCACTTCCGTTTCTTCAACTTCCGGACGGTCGAGCAGTTCGACCAGTGCCATCGGCGCGTTGTCACCAACGCGGAAGCCGAACTTCAGCACGCGCAGGTAGCCGCCCGGACGGTTTGCGTAGCGCGGGCCGAGCACGTCGAACAGCTTCGTGACCGAGTCACGATCGCGCAGGCGGTTGAACGCCAGACGACGGTTTGCGAGCGACGGCTTCTTGCCGAGCGTGATCAGCGGCTCGACGACTTTACGAAGTTCCTTGGCCTTCGGCAGCGTGGTCTTGATGACTTCGTGCTCGATCAGCGAGTTGGACATGTTACGGAGCATTGCCAAACGGTGGCTGCTCGTGCGGTTCAGTTTCCGCAGACCATGACGGTGACGCATGTTAATTCCTTCAGTTCAAAGTTTTGGTCCAGCTCTTCTATCGCACTCGTTCTGCAGCATCGACTACAAACAGTGAGCGCACGGGCCGGTAGTGACAAAAGACAAGACGCGGATTTTAAAGGAAAATCCGCGCCTTTGCCAGTACAGTACAGCGGTGCAATTCGCGGGTCCACACCCGACCGAGTTGTCCGCTTACTTGTCGAGACCAGCCGGCGGCCAGTTTTCGAGCTTCATGCCGAGCGTCAGCCCACGCGATGCCAGAACTTCCTTGATCTCGTTCAGCGACTTGCGACCCAGATTCGGAGTCTTGAGCAGTTCGTTCTCGGTACGCTGGATCAGGTCGCCGATGTAGTAGATGTTCTCGGCCTTCAGGCAGTTCGCGGAACGAACCGTCAGTTCGAGATCGTCGACCGGACGCAGCAGGATCGGATCGATCTGCGGTGCGCGCGACGGCGCTTCCGCCGCTGCTTCGGTACCTTCCAGCGCCGCGAACACCGACAACTGATCGACCAGAATGCGCGCCGATTGTCGGATCGCTTCTTCCGGCGAAATCACACCGTTGGTCTCGATGTTCATCACGAGCTTGTCGAGGTCGGTGCGCTGCTCGACGCGAGCGCTTTCGACCGCGTAGCTCACGCGACGAACCGGCGAAAACGAGGCGTCCAGCACGATCCGGCCGATGATCTTGGCCGACTCTTCACCGTAACGACGCACATTGCCCGGCACATAGCCGCGGCCCTTTTCGACCTTGATCTGCACGTCGAGCTTGCCGCCCTTCGACAGATGCGCAATCACGTGATCGGGATTGATGACTTCGCAATCGTGTGCGAGTTCGATATCGCCGGCCGTGACCACGCCTTCGCCTTCCTTCCGCAGCGTAACCGTCACTTCGTCACGATTATGCAGCTTGAAGACGACGCCCTTCAGGTTCAACAACAGGTTGACCACATCCTCTTGTACACCGTCGAGCGTCGAATACTCGTGCACGACGCCTGCAATCGTCACCTCGGTCGGGGCATAGCCCACCATCGACGACAACAGCACGCGCCGAAGCGCGTTGCCCAAGGTGTGGCCATAACCGCGTTCAAACGGCTCCATGACCACTTTCGCGTGGCTTTCGCCAAGCGATTCAACTGCAATAATCTTGGGCTTCAACAAACTGGTTTGCATAGGTTTTCCTTTTCAATACCCTCGGCTCGTTACACCGATAAGGCTGACCGGTAACAACCTGAAAATAAACAGCCGAGACGCCCCCTTGCGCAACGCAATCAGGGCGCCCCGGCCGTCAATCCGATTACCGCGAATACAATTCGACGATCAGGCTTTCGTTGATGTCGCCAGCGATGTCGCTGCGTTCCGGCTTCTGCTTGAAGGTACCTTCGAACTTCTTCGCGTCGACCGCGACCCAGCTCGGCATGCCGCCTTGCTCAGCGAGCGACAGCGCCTCAATGATGCGAGCCTGCTTGCGCTTCTGTTCGCGCACGGCGACGACGTCCCCAGCCTTCACCTGCATCGACGGGATGTTCGTTACGACGCCGTTCACCGTGATTGCCTTGTGGCCAACGAGCTGACGTGCTTCAGCGCGCGTCGAGCCAAAGCCCATGCGATACACGACGTTGTCCAGACGCGATTCGAGCAGTTGCAGCAGGTTCTCACCCGTGTTGCCCTTCAGGCGGTCTGCTTCAGCGAAGTAGCGACGGAACTGGCGCTCGAGGACACCGTAGATACGCTTTACTTTTTGCTTCTCGCGCAGCTGAGTGCCATAGTCGGACGTACGTGCGCCCGAGGTACGGCCGTGCTGGCCGGGCTTGCTGTCAAGCTTGCACTTGTCAGCGAGCGAACGGCGCGCGCTCTTCAGGAAGAGGTCAGTGCCTTCCCGGCGGGACAGCTTGGCCTTGGGGCCGATATAACGTGCCACGTTGATTCCTTCTGTGATTTATCACGCGAATGCTTCCACTCGCGCTAGTCCGAACCCTTTGAGTCGAACGGTGGGCTTAGTCAATTCAATAACACGCGCAGCCCGCCACCGCGCAAGGCGGGAACAGGCGCTCGAAATACCAGCGTCTTAGATACGACGACGCTTCGGCGGACGGCAGCCGTTATGCGGGACCGGCGTCACGTCGGAGATCGCGGTGATCTTGATGCCAAGACCATGCAGCGCGCGCACCGCCGATTCCCGGCCAGGACCGGGGCCCTTGATCCGCACTTCGAGGTTCTTCACGCCGTATTCCATCGCCACGCGGCCAGCTGATTCAGCTGCGACCTGAGCTGCAAACGGAGTCGACTTACGCGAACCCTTGAAGCCCTGACCGCCCGACGTTGCCCAGGCAAGCGCGTTGCCTTGACGGTCGGTGATCGTGATGATGGTGTTGTTGAACGACGCGTGAACGTGAACCACGCCCTCGGCGACGTTCTTCTTGACCTTCTTGCGAACGCGTTGCGCCGCGGAGTTGTTCGAAGCCTTAGCCATTACGTTTTCCTGTAACTGTCAGTTCCGCTTACTTCTTCAGCGATTGCGCTGCACGACGCGGACCCTTGCGCGTACGGGCATTCGTACGCGTACGCTGGCCGCGCAGGGGCAGACCCTTACGATGCCGCACGCCACGATAGCAGCCGAGATCCATCAGGCGCTTGATGTTCATCGTCGTTTCACGGCGCAGATCGCCTTCAACGATGAACTTGCCGACTTCTTCACGCAGCTTTTCGAGGTCTGCGTCAGTCAGGTCTTTGACCTTCTTCGAAAATGCCACACCAGCAGCGACGCAAATGTCGCGCGAGCGCGTGCGACCGACACCGTAAATAGCCGTCAGGCCGATTTCAGTATGCTGGTGATTCGGGATGTTAACCCCTGCGATACGAGCCATTGTTTTTCCTCAAACAAAAAGCGCAAGCAAAAGCGCGGCGTTCAGCCTTGACGCTGTTTGTGGCGCGGATCAGAACTGCAAATCACGCGCACAACGCCTTTGCGCTTGATAATCTTGCAATTGCGGCAAATGCGCTTAACCGATGCCATCACTTTCATGATATTACCCTTTTTTCAAATCACTTCGCCCGGAACACGATCCGCGCACGCGACAGATCGTAAGGCGTCAATTCAACCGTCACCTTGTCGCCCGGCAAGATCCGGATGTAGTGCATCCGCATTTTGCCGGATATGTGTCCCAACACGACATGGCCGTTTTCCAGCTTCACCCTGAAGGTAGCATTAGGCAGGTTCTCGATTACTTCGCCCTGCATCTGGATAACATCGTCTTTGGCCATAAGTCCTTTCAACGCATCGGGACGCCGCCGCCTTTGAAATTAGCTTTCTTCAGCAGCGATTCATACTGTTGCGACATAACGTACGACTGCACCTGCGCCATGAAATCCATTGTGACGACGACAATGATCAGCAGCGACGTTCCACCAAAATAAAACGGCACGTTCCAGCGTAGCACCAGAAATTCAGGCAGCAGGCAAACGAACACGATGTAGATCGCACCGGCAAGCGTCAAACGCGTGAGGATGCGGTCGATATATCGCGCCGTCTGATCGCCCGGGCGGATACCTGGGACGAAAGCGCCGCTCTTTTTCAGGTTGTCGGCCGTTTCCCTGCTGTTAAACACCAGTGCAGTGTAAAAGAAGCAGAAGAAGACGATCGCCAACGCGTACAGCAACACGTACACCGGTTGACCGGGCTTCAGGGCTTCGGCAACGTTGTGCAACGTGTCTGCGAACCAGCTGGTACGCGAACCCGAACTGAACCAGTTCAGGATAGTTGCCGGGAAGAGAATGATCGACGATGCGAAGATCGGTGGAATCACGCCCGACATATTCAGCTTCAGCGGCAAATGCGAAGACTGGCCGCCGTAAATCTTGTTGCCCACCTGCCGCTTCGCATAATTCACAAGTATCTTGCGCTGGCCGCGTTCGATGAACACCACCACATAGGTCACAGCAGCAATCAGCGCGACGACGATAATCGCCGAGATGATGCTCATCGAGCCGGTTCGCACCAGTTCAAAGAGACCACCGATTGCGTTCGGGAAACCCGCCGCAATACCGCCGAATATGATGATCGAGATACCGTTGCCAAGCCCGCGCTCCGTGATCTGCTCACCCAGCCACATCAGGAACATCGTGCCGGTCACCAGCGTCACGACCGTCGTCAAGCGGAATACCATCCCCGGATCGATCACGAGGCCCGGCTGATTTTCCAGAGCGACGGCAATACCGAACGCCTGGAACGTCGCCAGCACAACCGTGAAGATCCGCGTGTACTGCGTAATCTTTCGCTGACCTGCCTGCCCTTCCTTTTTCAGCGCTTCGAGCTGCGGCGAAACAATCGCCAGCAACTGCATGATGATCGACGCCGAAATGTACGGCATGATCCCCAGCGCGAAAATCGTGAACCGCGAAAGTGCGCCACCCGAGAACATGTTAAACATGCCAAGGATGCCGCCCGACTGGCTTTGGAACAGTTTCGCCAGTTGGTCCGGGTCGATACCCGGCACCGGAATATGCGCGCCGATACGGTAGACGACTAGCGCCAGCAGCAGGAACACTGCTCGCCGGCGCAAATCGCCAAACTTCGCCGCGCTGCGACCGGGTTTTGCGAGACTCGGGCTGTTAGCCAAGTACCTTCTCCGATGCAAGTGCTAGTGACGGCAATTAACTCGCGCGTTACTCGGCAAAAGAGCCACCGGCTGCCTCGATAGCAGCACGTGCGCCCTTCGTCGCACCCAGACCTTTCACAACGACCTTGCGCTTGAGCTCGCCCGTTGCAATGATCTTGGCGCTACGGATCAGCTCGCCGACGAGGCCGGCTTGCTTGAGAGCCAGCAGATCGATTTCGTCGACCGGCAGCTTCTCCAGATCCGAGAGACGTACTTCACCGACGAATTCCTTCGTCAGCGAGGTGAAGCCACGCTTCGGCAGGCGACGTTGCAGCGGCATTTGACCGCCTTCAAAGCCAACCTTGTGAAAGCCGCCCGAACGCGACTTCTGACCCTTGTGACCACGGCCAGCGGTCTTGCCGAGGCCGGAGCCGATGCCGCGACCAACGCGGCGCTTTGCGTGCTTCGCGCCTTCGGCCGGCTTCAGGTTATTCAATTCCATTATCAACTCCTTGAGTCCTGGTCAGCCGCTTAGCTGATGACCTTAACGAGGTACGAAACCTTGTTGATCATGCCGCGCACAGCCGGCGTATCCTGCAACTCGCTAACCGAGTTGAGTCGGCGCAGGCCCAGGCCACGCACCGTTGCACGGTGCGATTCACGGGTGCCGATCAGGCTCTTGACGAGCTGGACCTTGACAGTTTTATCAGACATGGTGTCCACCTTTAGCCCAGAATTTCTTCGACGGACTTGCCACGCTTCGCAGCGATGTCGGCCGGCGTGGACTGCTTGCGCAGACCATCGAGCGTCGCACGAACGAGGTTGTACGGGTTCGTCGAGCCGTGGCTCTTGGCCACAACGTTCTGCACGCCCATCACGTCGAACACGGCGCGCATCGGGCCGCCTGCGATGACGCCGGTACCGTCCTTCGCCGGAGCGAGGAGGACCATCGATGCGCCGTGCTTACCGTGCACTTCGTGTTGCAAAGTACCGTTCTTCAACGGCACCTTGAACATGTTGCGGCGAGCCTGTTCCATCGCCTTCTGGACAGCGACCGGCACTTCCTTCGCCTTGCCCTTGCCCATACCGACGCGGCCATCACCGTCGCCAACCACGGTCAGTGCAGCGAAGCCGAGAATACGGCCACCCTTCACGACTTTGGTCACGCGGTTAACCGCGATCATTTTTTCACGAAGGCCGTCGTCGCGTTCGTCAGCCTGAACTTTAGCTTGCATCTTTGCCATGACGAATTCTTCCCTTAGAACTTGAGTCCGGCTTCGCGCGCCGCGTCAGCCAGCGCTTTCACGCGGCCGTGGTAACGGAAACCCGAACGGTCGAAGGCGACGGATTCGATGCCGACAGCCTTAGCCTTTTCTGCAATGCGCTTGCCGATCAGGGTTGCAGCAGCAACGTTGCCGCCCTTTCCCGATTGATCGGCCAGTTGCGCACGCACTTCGGCTTCGAGCGTCGACGCGCTAGCGAGCACCTTGGTGCCGCACGGCGAGAACACTTGCGCATAGATGTGCGTGTTCGTGCGATGCACGGCGAGACGCGCGACCTGCAGCTCAGCGATCTTGATACGCGTCTGACGAGCGCGGCGCAGGCGAGATTGAGTCTTATCCATGATTGCGCACCCTTACTTCTTCTTCGTTTCTTTGAGGATCACAACCTCATCGGCGTAACGCACGCCCTTGCCCTTGTAGGGCTCCGGCGGGCGGTAGCCGCGCACTTCTGCAGCGACTTGACCGACTTGTTGCTTGTTGATCCCCTTGATCACGATTTCGGTTTGCGACGGGGTTTCTGCCTTGACGCCAGCCGGCATCTGGTGCACCACCGGGTGCGAGAAACCCAGCGACAGGTTCAGCTTGTCGCCTTGCGCTTGTGCGCGGTAACCGACGCCGACCAGCGTCAGCTTGCGCTCGAAACCCTTCGTCACGCCGTGCACCATGTTCGCAACCAGCGCGCGCATCGTGCCCGACATCGCATTCGCCTCGCGACTTTCATCGACCGGCTCGAACTTCAGCGTGCCGCTGTCGTTCACTACCTTCACGAGGCTGTTGGCAGCCTGCGAAATCGTACCCAGCGGACCCTTGACAGTAATGCTGTCGGCGCTCAGGGCCACTTCCGCGCCTTGCAGCGCGATTGGGCTCTTACCTACTCGAGACATGTTTCTCTCCTTTCGGCCTTAAGCGACATAGCAGATGACTTCGCCGCCAACGCCCGTTGCACGTGCCTTGCGGTCCGTCATCACGCCCTTCGGCGTCGACACGATTGCCACGCCCAAGCCATTCATGACCACGGGGATGTCGTTACGGCCGCGGTACACACGCAGACCAGGCTTCGAGACGCGTTCAATGCGCTCGATGACCGGACGGCCAGCGTAATACTTCAACACGATGTTCAATTCCGACTTCGCACCTTCGGACTTCACTGCGAAATCGTCGATATAACCTTCGTCCTTCAGGACCTGCGCAATCGCAACCTTGACTTTCGACGAGGGCATAGTCACCGAAACCTTCTCGACCATCTGCGCATTGCGGATGCGAGTCAGCATATCGGCGATAGGATCACTCATGCTCATTTATGTTTCTCCTATTACCAGCTCGCCTTGGTCAGGCCAGGGATCTCGCCGCGGAACGCGATTTCGCGAATCTTGTTACGCGCCAGCCCGAATTTACGGAACGTGCCGCGCGGACGACCGGTAATTGCGCAACGGTTGCGCTTACGGGTCGGGTTAGAGTTTCGCGGCAGTTGCTGCAGTTCCAGGCGTGCTGCGTAATGCTCTTCTTCCGACTTGCTCGTATCGCCAATGATTGCCTTCAATGCTGCACGCTTGGGAGCGTACTTGGCGGCGAGGCGAGCACGCTTCTTTTCACGTTCGATCAGTGCCAGTTTAGCCACGGTAACCTCAGTTTCTGAACGGGAACTTGAAGCTGGCGAGCAGAGCCTTTGCTTCGTCGTCAGTCTTCGCAGTCGTCGTGATGCTGATGTTCAGCCCACGCAGTGCGTCGATCTTGTCGTAGTCGATTTCGGGGAAAATGATCTGCTCTTTCACACCGACGTTGTAGTTGCCGCGACCATCGAACGCCTTGCCCGACACGCCACGGAAGTCGCGCACACGGGGGAGCGCAACCGTCACGAAACGGTCCAGGAATTCGTACATTGCCTGGCCACGCAGCGTGACCATTGCACCGATCGGATAGCCCTGACGGATCTTGAAGCCAGCGATTGCCTTGCGTGCCTTCGTGATCACCGGCTTCTGGCCCGCGATCTTCGTCAGATCGCCAACGGCGTTTTCGATGATCTTCTTGTCAGCAACGGCTTCGCCAAGGCCCATGTTCAGGGTGATCTTGGTGATGCGCGGCACTTCCATCACGGACTTGTAACCGAACTTCTCGATGAGGCCGGGTACAACCTTCTCTTTGTAAAACTCTTGCAAACGAGCCATTTTTTACTCCGCAGCGTCAGGCGCTCAGTACGGCACCGGTCGTCTTCAGGAAACGGACCTTCTTGCCCCCTTCGACCTTGATGCCTACACGCGATGGCTTGCCATTCGCGTCCACCAATGCGACGTTCGAAATTTGCAGCGGCATCGTCTTGGCTTCCACGCCGCCCGTCGTACCCTTCATCGGGTTCGGCTTGACGTGCTTCTTGACGAGGTTGATGCCCTCGACAGTCACGGTCTCGCCGTGAACGGCCAGCACCACGCCACGCTTGCCCTTATCTTTGCCGGTGATGACGATAACTTCGTCACTCTTGCGAATCTTGTTCATCGCGACTCCTTACAGCACTTCAGGCGCCAGCGAAACGATCTTCATGAATCGTTCGCTACGCAACTCGCGCGTGACAGGCCCAAAAATACGGGTACCGATCGGTTCGAGCTTGGTATTGAGCAACACAGCCGCGTTGCCGTCGAACTTGATCAGCGAGCCGTCCTGACGACGCACGCCCTTGGCGGTGCGAACCACCACGGCGTTGTAGATTTCGCCTTTCTTCACGCGCCCGCGCGGCGTTGCCTCTTTGACAGTCACCTTGATGATGTCGCCAATGCTGGCATAACGACGCTTCGAGCCGCCGAGCACCTTGATGCACATGACTTCACGTGCACCCGTGTTGTCGGCCACTTCAAGCCGAGTTTCGGTCTGGATCATGGTTTATCTTTCCCAACTTAATCCGGTCACGCCACCATGGCGCTTCCCGGTCAGTCTTGGTCCCGTCAGCCGATCGGCTGCTTGGGTTAGAACAGCAGCGACGGCAAACGAAACCCGCCATCGCAATCCGGTGAATCCTTCGGTCTGGGCTGGCGCCCGAACCGCTTCCCCCACCAACTTCGCCCGCGACGGGGCTCCCACAAAGAGGGAAGACCGAAATTATATCAAATAATCTCGGTCTTGCAAGCGAAACTTACTGCGATTTCAACTACTTCTACAGCTTTGCGACATTAGATGACGCGAGCAGCCTCGACCAGGCGAGCCACAACCCAAGCCTTCGTCTTCGAAATCGGACGAGTTTCCTGGATTTCAACGAGGTCACCCTCGTTGTAGGTGTTCGCGTCGTCATGCGCGTGGTACTTCTTCGACCGCACGACGTACTTGCCGTAGATCGGGTGCTTCACGCGGTGCTCGACCAGCACGGTAACCGTCTTGTCCATCTTGTTGCTGACGACCTTGCCGACCAGCGTCCGCTTGAGCGAGGTTTTTACGCTATCGTTCATTTCTGGTTCGCCTTCTCAGTCAGGACGGTCCGCACACGCGCGATGTCGCGACGGACCTTCTTCAGCTGGCTCGTGTTCGTGAGCTGCTGGGTCGCGAGTTGCATGCGCAGGCCGAATTGCGCCTTCAACAGGTCCGACAGCTCCTTGTTGAGCGCGGCCTGATCTTTCTGGTGAAGTTCGGAAGCCTTCATCATTTGCTCCTTAGGCGCCGAGCTGACGCACGATAAACGTCGTCTTCAGCGGCAGCTTCGCTGCAGCCAGACGGAACGCTTCGCGCGCCAGTTCTTCGGTTACGCCGTCCATTTCGTACAGCATCTTGCCCGGTTGAATCTCAGCGACGTAGTACTCCGGGTTACCCTTACCGTTACCCATACGCACTTCCGCCGGCTTGGTCGAGATCGGCTTGTCCGGGAAGATCCGGATCCAGATGCGGCCACCGCGCTTGATGTGACGCGTCATTGCACGACGCGCCGCTTCAATCTGGCGCGCGGTCAGACGGCCACGACCGACAGCCTTCAGGCCGAACTCACCGAACGACACCGCGTTGCCGCGGGTAGCAACGCCGGTGTTACGACCTTTCTGCTCTTTGCGATACTTTCTGCGTTTCGGTTGCAGCATCGTTATTCTCCAGTCTTCCCGTCGCCGCCGGCACCGCCAGCACGTCGGGGAGCGCCACGGCGTGCACCTGCCGGGCCACCACCTTCGCCATCACGACGCGGACGGCGATCGCCACCCGGACGTGCATTGCGGCGCGGACGCTTTTCTTCGGCGACTTCTTCGACCACCGGTGCGTCGTTGCGGCCGAGCGTGTCGCCCTTGTAGACCCACACCTTCACGCCGATGATGCCGTACGTCGTCTTTGCTTCCGACGTTGCGTAGTCGATATCCGCACGCAGCGTATGAAGCGGCACGCGACCTTCGCGATACCATTCCGTACGGGCGATTTCGATACCGTTCAGACGGCCAGCGCTCATGATCTTGATGCCTTGAGCACCCAGACGCATCGCGTTCTGCATCGCACGCTTCATCGCGCGGCGGAACATGATCCGGCGCTCGAGCTGTTGCGTGATCGAATCAGCGATCAGTTGCGCGTCCGTTTCCGGCTTGCGGATTTCTTCGATGTTGACGTGAACCGGAACGCCCATGCGCTTTTGCAGCTCGGACTTCAGCAGTTCGATGTCTTCACCCTTCTTGCCGATCACGACACCCGGACGCGAGCTGAAAATCGTGATACGCGCGTTCTTTGCAGGACGCTCGATCACAACGCGGCCGACGGACGCGTTCTTCAGCTTCTTCTTCAGGTATTCACGAACACCGATGTCTTCCTGCAACATCGCCGCGAAATTGTTGTTGTTCGCGTACCAACGCGAAGCCCAATTGCGGCTGACGGCCAAACGGAAGCCAGTCGGATGAATCTTCTGTCCCATCGTATGACCCCTTAATTCCCGACCGTCACAGTGATGTGACAGGATTGCTTCTCGATGCGGTTACCGCGGCCTTTAGCGCGCGCGGTGAAACGCTTCAGCGATGCTGCCTTGTCGACGTAGATGCTCTTGATCTTGAGCTCGTCGATATCGGCGCCTTCATTGTGCTCCGCATTCGCGATCGCCGACAGCACGACCTTTTTCACGATCCCCGCAGCCTTCTTCGGCGAGAACGTCAGAACGTTCAGCGCCTTGTCGACCGGCAAACCGCGGATCTGGTCAGCCACAAGGCGCGTTTTCTGCGCCGAGATGCGGGCACCGCGATGAATTGCTTTCACTTCCATCTTGATTGCCCCTTATTTCTTGGCCTTCTTGTCGGCCGCGTGTCCCTTGAACGTACGGGTCAGTGCGAACTCGCCAAGCTTGTGGCCGACCATGTTTTCCGTGACATACACCGGAACGTGTTGACGGCCGTTGTGAACGGCGATCGTCAGGCCGATGAAGTCCGGCAGGATCGTCGAGCGACGCGACCAGGTCTTGATCGGTTTCTTGTCACGCGATGCTGCAGCCGCCTCAACCTTCTTCAGCAAATGGGCGTCGCAGAACGGACCTTTCTTAATAGAACGTGCCATTGCCTACTCCTTAACGCTTGTGACGGCGCTGGACGATCATGCTCGTCGTGCGCTTGTTGCTGCGGGTGCGATAGCCCTTCGTCGGCGTGCCCCACGGGCTCACCGGATCGCGGCCTGCCGCAGTCTTGCCCTCGCCACCACCGTGCGGGTGGTCGACCGGGTTCATTGCAACGCCACGCACCGTCGGGCGGATACCGCGCCAGCGGTTCGCACCAGCCTTACCGATTTGACGGAGGCTATGCTCTTCGTTGCCTACTTCACCGATCGTTGCGCGGCATTCAACGTGAACGCGGCGGATTTCGCCCGAACGCAGACGAACCTGCGCGTAGATGCCTTCGCGAGCCAGCAGCATCGCCGACGTACCCGCCGAACGCGCCATTTGCGCGCCCTTGCCCGGCAGCATTTCGATGCAGTGAATCGTCGTACCGACCGGGATGTTGCGGATCGGCAGCGTGTTACCTGCGCGGATCGGCGCCTCCGAACCCGACATCAGCTGTTGACCGACGGCAATACCCTTCGGAGCGATGATGTAGCGGCGCTCGCCGTCTGCGTACAGAACCAGCGCGATGTTCGCGCTACGGTTCGGGTCGTACTCGAGACGCTCGACCTTTGCGGGAATACCATCCTTCGTGCGACGGAAGTCGACGACACGATAGTGATGCTTGTGACCACCACCCTTGTGACGCGTGGTGATGTGACCGTTGTTGTTACGGCCGGCGGTCGACGACTGCGTGTCGAGCAGCGCTGCGAACGGCTTGCCCTTGTGCAGTTCCTTGTTGACCACCTTGACCATCGCGCGGCGACCCGGCGAAGTCGGCTTAACTTTCACGATTGCCATGATTACTTGGCCTCCGCTTCAAAGTTGATTTCCTGGCCGGGCTTCAGGCAGACGTACGCCTTCTTCACGTCCTTGCGCTTGCCCATGAAGCGACCAAAGCGCTTGGCTTTGCCCTTCGCGACCAGCACGTTGACGGAATCGACTTCCACCTTGAACAGCAGCTCGACTGCAGCTTTCACTTCCTGCTTCGTGGCATCCGGCGCGACTTCGAACACAACCTGTTCGTTCTTGTCGGCCACCAGCGTCGCCTTTTCGGAGACCACCGGCGCGAGCAGGACCTGCATCAAACGATGATCGTTCTTGCGAATCTCGCTCATGACAGCAACTCCTCGATCTGGGCGACCGCAGCCTTCGTGATCAGGATCTTCTTGAAGTAGATCAGCGACAGCGGGTCGGCGTAACGCGGCTCCACAACCGCCACGTGGGCGAGGTTGCGCGACGCGAGGTACAGGTTTTCGTCAACCGTGTCGGTAATCACCAGCACGGAATCGAGACCCATCGCCTTGAATTTTTCGGCCAGCAGCTTCGTCTTCGGCGCTTCGAGCGTCAACTCATCGACCACCGAGATGCGGCCTTCGCGGGCCAGCTGCGAGAAGATCGAGCAGAGACCTGCACGATGCATCTTCTTGTTGACCTTGTGCGAAAAGTTTTCTTCCGGCGAATTCGGGAAAATACGGCCACCGCCGCGCCACAGCGGGCTCGACGACATACCGGCACGGGCGCGGCCCGTACCCTTCTGGCGCCACGGCTTCTTGGTCGTGTGTTTGACCTGCTCACGATCCTTCTGCGCGCGGTTGCCGCTACGGGCATTCGCCTGGTACGCAACCACCACCTGGTGAATCAGGGCTTCGTTGTAGTCGCGGCCGAACACGACGTCCGACGCGCTAACGCCTGCACTTTCCTGACCATTGGCATTCAGGAGCTTAAGTTCCATTATTTCGCTCCTTTCACGGCACGCGTCTTCACGGCCGGCGTAACGAATACCTTGCCACCCTTCGCACCCGGAACGGCGCCCTTGACCAGCAGCAACTTGCGGTCAGCATCGATACGAGCGATTTCGAGGTTTTGCACCGTTACCTTCTCATCACCCATGTGACCGGTCATGCGCTTACCCGGGAAAACACGACCCGGATCCTGCGCCATACCGATCGAGCCCGGCACATTGTGCGAGCGCGAGTTACCGTGTGATGCACGGCCAGACGAGAAGTTATAACGCTTGATGGTACCGGCGTAGCCTTTACCGATTGACACGCCTTGCACGTCGACCTTCTGGCCCACTTCGAACAGCTCGGGACCAACCACGGCGCCGCTCGACAGTTCGGCAGCCTTAGCGGCATCGATCTGGAATTCTTTGAGGATTTCACCGGCTTGAACACCGGCTTTGGCGAGATGACCTGCCAACGGCTTCGTCACGCGGGATGCACGGCGCGTACCGAAGGCAACCTGCACGGCCGTGTAGCCGTCGGTTTCAACAGTCTTGATCTGCGTCACGCGGTTGTCGGACACGTCCAGCACGGTGACGGGAATTGAATCCCCTTCAGCCGTGAAGATACGGGTCATACCAACCTTGCGACCTACGAGTCCAAGGCTCATCGTTTTCTCCATTCCCGACTGCGATTGGTCGGGGCTAATTTACAAAATGCCGGCACCGCTTCGGGCATGAAACCATGCTGCAGGACGCCGACTTTTTTACGCAAATGCGCGAAAAGCTCAACAGTATAGCGAGCCTTTTCGTTTTCCGCAAGCAATCAATGACTTAGCGTTGCCCGGGTGGCCGGGCAAGGGCTGGAAGCCTTACTGCAGCTTGATTTCAACGTCCACGCCAGCCGGGAGATCCAGCTTCATGAGCGCGTCGACGGTCTTGTCCGTCGGGTCAACGATGTCCATCAGACGCTGGTGGGTGCGGATTTCGAGCTGGTCACGCGAGGTCTTGTTGACGTGCGGCGAACGCAGGATATCGAAGCGTTGAATGCGGGTCGGCAGGGGTACGGGACCACGAACAATCGCGCCAGTCCGCTTTGCCGTATCGACGATTTCAGCTGCCGATTGGTCGATCAGGCGATAGTCGAAAGCCTTCAGGCGAATGCGGATTTTCTGGTTCTGCATGACAAATTCCTTGAAAAGAGCGAGGCGATATTGCACCGCCGATTAGAAAAAGAACGTAGGCTCGGACGCTCGCGCAGAGCGAGTGCCCGAGCCCGGGCGCTACAGACTGCTACAGCAATCGTCGATGTTACTCGATGATCTTGGCGACGACACCAGCGCCGACCGTACGGCCCCCTTCGCGAATTGCGAAGCGCAGACCTTCTTCCATCGCGATCGGGTTGATCAGTTTCACCGTGATCGACACGTTGTCGCCCGGCATCACCATTTCCTTGTCCTTCGGCAGCTCGATCGAGCCCGTCACGTCCGTCGTACGGAAGTAGAACTGCGGACGGTAGTTGTTGAAGAACGGCGTGTGACGGCCGCCTTCGTCCTTGCTCAGCACGTATACTTCAGCCGTGAAGTGCGTGTGCGGGTTGATCGAACCCGGCTTGGCCAGAACCTGACCACGCTCCACGTCTTCACGCTTCGTGCCGCGCAGCAGGATACCAACGTTGTCGCCTGCCTGACCCTGGTCGAGCAGCTTGCGGAACATTTCCACGCCCGTGCAGGTCGTCTTGGCCGTTGCGCGGATACCGACGATCTCGATTTCCTCGCCAACCTTGATGACGCCGCGCTCGACGCGACCCGTCACCACCGTGCCGCGACCCGAGATCGAGAACACGTCTTCCACCGGCATCAGGAACGCACCGTCAACCGCGCGCTCCGGCGTCGGGATGTACGTGTCCAGCGCATCGGCCAGGTTCATGATCGCTACCTCGCCCAGCTCGCCCTTGTCGCCTTCCAGCGCCAGCTTGGCCGAACCCTTGATGATCGGCGTCTCGTCGCCCGGGAAGTCGTACTTCGACAGAAGTTCGCGAACTTCCATCTCGACAAGTTCCAGCAGCTCGGCGTCGTCCACCATGTCGCACTTGTTCAGGAACACGATGATGTACGGAACGCCAACCTGACGCGCCAGCAGGATGTGCTCACGCGTTTGCGGCATCGGGCCGTCGGCAGCCGAGCACACCAGGATTGCGCCGTCCATCTGCGCCGCGCCCGTGATCATGTTCTTCACGTAGTCTGCGTGGCCCGGGCAGTCGACGTGTGCGTAGTGGCGGTTAGCCGTTTCGTACTCGACGTGCGCGGTGTTGATGGTAATGCCACGCGCCTTTTCTTCCGGCGCCGCGTCGATCTGGTCGTACGCCTTCGCTTCGCCGCCAAACTTCTGCGTCAGGACCGTCGTGATCGCTGCCGTCAGCGTGGTCTTGCCGTGGTCAACGTGACCGATCGTGCCCACGTTCACGTGCGGCTTGGTCCGCTCGAATTTACCTTTAGCCATGTTTCTCTTCTTTCAGAAAGTTAATCGTTGAATGACTTTGCCGCGCGATTACTTCGACTTCGCGTTGATGATCGCTTCCGACACGTTACGCGGAGCTTCAGCGTAGTGCTTGAACTCCATCGTGTACGTTGCACGGCCTTGCGTCAGCGAACGCAGAGACGTCGAGTAGCCGAACATTTCCGACAGCGGCACTTCGGCGCGAACGATCTTGCCGCCGCCAACCATGTCATCCATGCCCTGAACAATACCGCGACGGCCAGAGAGGTCACCCATCACGTTGCCCATGTAGTCTTCCGGCGTTTCGACTTCGACAGCCATCATCGGTTCGAGGATGACCGGCTGTGCCTTGCGCATCGCTTCCTTGAACGCCATCGAACCGGCCATGCGGAACGCGTTTTCGTTCGAGTCGACATCGTGGTAGGAACCGAACGTCAGGTGAACCTTCACGTCCACGACCGGGAAGCCCGCCAGCACGCCGGCCTTCAGCGTTTCCTGGATACCCTTGTCGACTGCCGGGATGTATTCACGCGGAATCACACCGCCCTTGATCTCGTCCAGGAACTCGTAGCCCTTGCCTTGCTCGTTCGGCTCGAGCGTGATGACCGCGTGACCGTACTGGCCGCGACCACCCGACTGCTTGACGAACTTGCCGTCAACGTCTTCCGCCTTGCCGCGAATCGTTTCGCGGTAAGCCACCTGCGGCTTGCCAACCGTTGCTTCGACGCCGAACTCACGCTTCATCCGGTCGACCAGAATTTCCAGGTGGAGCTCGCCCATGCCCGAAATAATGGTTTGACCCGATTCTTCGTCCGTTTGAACGCGGAACGACGGATCTTCCTGCGCCAGACGGTTCAGGGCCAGACCCATCTTTTCCTGGTCCGGCTTCGTCTTCGGCTCAACAGCCTGCGAAATCACGGGTTCCGGGAAAACCATGCGCTCGAGCACGATCGGGCTCGTCGGATCGCACAGCGTGTCGCCCGTGGTCGCGTCCTTCAGGCCGACCGCAGCGGCGATGTCGCCTGCGCGCACTTCCTTGATTTCTTCGCGCTGGTTCGCGTGCATCTGCAGAATACGGCCCAGACGTTCCTTCTTGTCCTTGGTCGCGTTCAGCAGGGTGTCGCCCGAATTCACAACGCCTGAGTAGACACGGAAGAAGATCAGTTGGCCGACGAACGGGTCGGTCATGATCTTGAATGCCAGTGCCGAGAACTTTTCGTCGTCAGCAGCGCGGCGCTCACCCTTTTCACCGTTTTCCAGCTCGCCGGTAACCGGCGGGATGTCGACCGGCGACGGCAGGAAGTCGAGCACGGCGTCCAGCATGCGCTGCACCCCCTTGTTCTTGAACGCGGTGCCGCACAGCATCGGCTGGATTTCGCAGGCGATCGTACGGTCGCGCAGACCCTTGATGATTTCCTCTTCGGTCAGCTCACCCGACTCGAGGTACTTGTTCATCATGTCTTCGTTCGCTTCCGCCGCGGCTTCGACCATCTTTTCACGCCATTCGTTGCATGTGTCGACGAGCTCTGCCGGGATGTCTTCGTACGAGAACTTGGTGCCTTGGGACGCGTCGTCCCAAATGATCGCCTTCATCTTCATCAGATCGACGACGCCCGTGAAGTTCTCTTCCGCGCCGATAGGCACGACGACCGGAACCGGGTTCGCCTTCAGACGCAGCTTGAGCTGGTCGTAGACCTTGAAGAAGTTCGCGCCGGTACGGTCCATCTTGTTGATAAACGCGAGACGGGGAACCTTGTACTTGTTAGCCTGACGCCACACGGTTTCCGACTGGGGCTGCACGCCGCCCACAGCGCAGTACACCATGCACGCGCCGTCGAGCACGCGCATCGAGCGCTCGACTTCAATCGTGAAGTCGACGTGACCCGGGGTGTCGATGATGTTGATGCGGTGTTCGGCGCGGTCGCCCGCCATGCCCTTCCAGAACGCCGTGGTAGCAGCGGAAGTAATCGTGATGCCGCGCTCCTGTTCCTGCTCCATCCAGTCCATGGTGGCAGCGCCGTCGTGAACTTCACCAATCTTGTGGTTCACGCCCGTGTAGAACAGAATGCGCTCGGTCGTCGTCGTTTTGCCGGCGTCGATGTGAGCGCTAATACCGATGTTACGGTAGCGCTCGATAGGAGTCTTGCGAGCCACTTTGATCCTCTATTGGGATGACGCGATGCGAGAGATGCCCATCGCGCTGTAACACAAACGGGCGAGGCGCCTTTGAAGCGCACCCGCCCGGAATTTCTTTCCGTTTTCCGCTAAACCCGGGGTGGGGAAGCTTAGAAACGGAAGTGCGAGAACGCCTTGTTGGCTTCTGCCATCCGGTGAACTTCGTCGCGCTTCTTCATCGCGCCGCCACGGCCTTCGGCCGCTTCGGAGAGCTCACCTGCCAGACGCAGGGCCATCGACTTCTCGCTGCGCTTCTTCGCGGCTTCACGCAGCCAACGCATCGCCAATGCCATACGACGCGACGGGCGCACTTCGACCGGAACCTGATAGTTCGCACCACCAACGCGGCGGCTCTTCACTTCGACCACCGGCTTGACGTTGTTGAGCGCCACCGTGAACACTTCCAGCGGGTCCTTGCCACCCTTGGTCTGGATCTGTTCGAAAGCGCCGTACACGATACGCTCGGCAACCGACTTCTTGCCGGAGAGCATCAGCACGTTCATGAATTTTGCTACATCAACGTTGCCAAACTTCGGATCCGGCAACACTTCCCGCTTGGGGACTTCGCGACGACGCGGCATGTTTCTTCCTTTACTTTTCAGTTGGAGCTGTTTACAGCCCCGCGGCCACCAACTAACCCGATTCATCCGTAAGACTAACCAGCCTGGTCGGGTGACCACTTACTCGATAGCACCGGCGATTCCGGCACCATCGCTATTACCGCCTTTGCAGGCGACCTGAAACTACGATCGACCGGCTAAATTACTTGCCAGCCTTGGCACGCTTCGCACCGTACTTCGAGCGAGCCTGCTTACGATCCTTGACGCCCTGGGTATCCAGCGAGCCGCGAACCATGTGGTAACGCACACCCGGCAAGTCCTTCACACGGCCGCCGCGAATCAGCACGACCGAGTGTTCCTGCAGGTTGTGGCCTTCGCCACCAATGTACGAAATGACTTCGAAGCCGTTCGTCAGACGAACCTTGGCGACCTTACGGAGTGCCGAGTTCGGCTTCTTCGGTGTCGTGGTGTACACACGGGTGCACACGCCGCGACGCTGGGGGCAGTCCTGCAAAGCCGGGCTCTTGCTCTTCGTCGTTTCCGACGTGCGGCCTTTGCGAACCAGTTGATTGATGGTTGGCATTGATTATTCCTGAAATTGAACAAAATCGACGCATCGGTTTCCGGGCAAAGCAGAAACGCCCGCGCATCGAACTTCCGGCTGGCCCGCTCACGCACGAACTGAAGTTGCGCGTAGGCATTCCAAGAACCGGAACCTAACATAATATTCCGAAAATACTAAGGGAGTCAACAGGTTGCGGTGTTTCGCCCCTGTCAATCCGGCTAAACAGCCAGACGACGTCAGTCTGCCGCTACGACGTGCAGCAATTCGTAGCCGAAACGGTCCAGTTTACGCGCCCCCATGCCCGGAATCCCGCGCAGATCGTCGATTGAATTGGGGCCGAGACGGGCGATTTCCGCGAGCGTCGCGTCATGGAAAATCACATAAGCCGGCACTCCGTCGCTCTTCGCGGTTTCTGTGCGCCACATGCGTAGACGCTCCCAGCGGGCCCGCTCGCGAGGGCCCATGCCAATGGTCGGATCGGCGCGCTCGCTCGTACGACCCGACGATTGACGCGTGCGTGTCGGCTTGACGTAGCGACGCATCGTCACCTTCTGCTCGCCCTTGAGCACCGGCTTGCTCGCCTCCGTCAGCACGAGCGAACCGAAGCCCTCGTGGTCGACCGTCAGGTAACCGAACGCGACGAGTTGGCGAAAGATCGCACGCCACTCCGGCTCACCGAGCGCCGCGCCGATACCGAACGTGGTCAGCTTCTCGTGGCCGCGCTGCAGGATTTTTTCGCTGCGGTTGCCACGCAAAATATCTATCAGGTGTCCGGCTCCGAAATGAAAGCCGCTCGCACGCTGCGCGCGAAACACGCACGACAGCGCCATCTGAGCCTCGCGCGTTGCATCCCAGGTCGGCGGCGGCTCGAGGCAGTTGTCGCAGTTGCCGCACGGCTGGCTCGTTTCGCCGAAGTACGCGAGCAGGCGCACCCGCCGGCAAGTCGCCGTTTCGCACAAACCGAGCAGCGCGTCGAGCTTGCCGGTCTGGACCCGCTTGTGCGCGTCGTCTGCTTCGGATTCGTCGATCATCTTGCGCTGCTGCACGACGTCGCCGAGCCCGTAGGCCATCCACGCGTTCGACGGCAGTCCGTCGCGGCCCGCGCGGCCGGTCTCCTGGTAGTACCCTTCCACGCTCTTGGGCAAATCCAGATGCGCGACGAACCGCACGTCGGGTTTGTCGATGCCCATGCCGAACGCAATCGTCGCGCACATCACGATGCCTTCCTCGCGCTGGAACATCTCCTGATGTTTCTGGCGCACCTCGAACTCCATGCCGGCGTGGTATGGCAGCGCGCGCATGCCCTTTTCCTTCAGCCACTCCGCGGTTTCCTCGACCTTGCGGCGCGACAGGCAATAAACGACGCCCGCGTCGGTCGTACCGTCGGCTTTCGTATGCTCGGCGCGGATGAAGTCGAGCAGTTGCGTGCGCGCGTTGTCTTTTTCGGCGATGCGATAGCGGATGTTCGGCCGATCGAAACTCGACACGAACACGCGCGCATCTTCGAGCGCGAGACGGTGGATGATTTCGTCGCGCGTGATCGCGTCGGCGGTCGCCGTCAGCGCGATGCGCGGGACATTCGGAAAGCGCTCGTGCAGCACCGACAGCTGAATATATTCGGGCCGGAAATCGTGTCCCCATTGCGACACGCAGTGCGCTTCGTCGATCGCGAAAAGACCGATGCGCGTGCGTTCGAGCAGTTCCTGGAAGCGCGGCGTCATCAGCCGCTCCGGTGCGACGTAGAGCAGATCGATGTCGCCGTCGCGGAGCGCCCGCTCGGTGGCCACCGCCTCCGCGCTCGACAACGTTGAGTTCAAGTACGCGGCCCGCACGCCGACTTCGGTCAGCGCGGCCACCTGATCCTGCATCAGCGCGATCAGTGGCGACACCACGATGCCGGTGCCAAAGCCGCATTCGCGCCGCACCAGCGACGGGATCTGATAGCACAGCGATTTGCCGCCGCCCGTCGGCATCAGCACAAGGCAATCGCCACCGTCGGCGACGTGCTCGACAATTTCGCCCTGCTGCCCTCTGAACGCGGGATAACCAAAGACTTCATTGAGGATTTCGAGCGGTCGGGACATGTATTTGAGAGAGACGGCGAAAGGAACGGCACGCAGGCGGTGAGACGAATTTTACCAACCCATTCGTGCCGCGCCCGCGCTTTGCGACAACGTTAGCCATCGGGCCTAGGACTGCTCCGGCACGTCGCACCCATGCACGCGCAAAAAAGAGCAAAAAAAAACCGCTCAGTCGAAACTGAGCGGCCTTTTTTTCGTGGCTCGTGAGGCAAGGCGGCTTGCGCCGCCAGCACTTACTCGCCCGAGTGTTGCTGTTCGGCAGCCGGCGTTTCGGGCGTACCGAATTCGAACGACTCTTCCGCTGCGATCTGATCGAAACGCTCGCGGTCGGCCAGTTCCTTGCTCTTGCGCGCCTTGTGGAACGCGAGACCCGTACCGGCCGGAATCAGGCGGCCGACGATCACGTTTTCCTTCAGGCCACGCAGGTCGTCGCGCTTGCCCATGATCGCCGCTTCGGTCAGCACGCGGGTCGTTTCCTGGAACGACGCCGCGGAGATGAACGAATCGGTCGACAGCGACGCCTTCGTGATACCGAGCAGCACGTTTTCGTACGTTGCCGGACGCTTGTCTTCCGCGATCATACGGTCGTTCTCGTCGAGCATGTCCGACCGCTCGACCTGTTCGCCCGGGATGAAACGCGTGTCGCCGTTGTCCGAAATCTGCACGCGGCGCAGCATCTGGCGCACGATCACTTCGATGTGCTTGTCGTTGATCTTCACGCCTTGCAGACGGTACACGTCCTGCACTTCGTCCACGATGTAGCGCGACAGCGCCTCGACGCCCTGCAGACGCAGGATGTCGTGCGGATCCGCCGGTCCGTCGACGATCATTTCGCCCTTGTTGACGACCTGACCATCGTGCACCAGAACCTGCTTTTCCTTCGCGATCAGGAACTCGTGCTGGTTGCCCTCGAGGTCCGTGATAACGAGACGCTGCTTGCCCTTCGTGTCCTTACCGAACGACGTCGTACCCGTGACTTCCGCCAGGATACCCGCGTCCTTCGGCGAACGTGCTTCGAACAGTTCCGCCACACGCGGCAGACCACCGGTAATGTCACGCGTCTTCTGCGATTCGGTCGGGATACGTGCGAGCACTTCGCCGACCTGCACCTGCTGACCGTCCTTCACGGTGATCAGCGCGCCGACCTGGAAGCCGATCTGCACCGAGTGCTCGGTGTTCGGGATCTTCACTTCCTCGCCGTTCGCATCTAGCAGCTTGACCTGCGGACGCACCGTCTTCGACGCCTGCGAACCACGACGCTTCACGTCGATCACGACGAGCGTGGACAGACCCGTCACGTCGTCGATCTGTTTCGCGACCGTCACGCCTTCCTCGACGTTCTCGAACTTCACCGTACCACCGTACTCGGTGATGATCGGACGCGTCATCGGATCCCACGTGGCCAGTTGCGTGCCAGCCTTGATCTGCGCACCGTCGAGCTGCAGCAGCGTGGCGCCGTACGGCACCTTGTGACGCTCGCGCTCGCGGCCGTGATCGTCGGTGATCATCGCTTCACCCGAACGCGAGATGACGATCTGCTCGCCCTTCGCATTCGTGACGTAACGCATGGTCGACGTGAAACGCACCGTACCGTTCGACTTCGCTTCGACCGACGATGCCACCGCCGCACGCGACGCCGCGCCACCGATGTGGAACGTACGCATCGTGAGCTGCGTGCCCGGTTCACCGATTGACTGCGCCGCGATCACGCCGACCGCTTCGCCGACGTTCACCAGCGAGCCGCGGCCGAGGTCGCGACCGTAGCAGGCCGCGCACAGACCGTAGCGCGTTTCGCAGGTCAGCGGCGTGCGCACGCGCACTTCGTCGATGCCGAGGCGTTCGATGTCTTCGACCGCGTCTTCGTCGAGCAGTGTGCCCGCTTCGAACAGCGTTTCCTGCGATTCCGGGTTGACGATGTCAGCCACGGCGACGCGACCCAGGATACGGTCACGCAGCGCTTCGACCACTTCACCGCCTTCCACGAGCGCCTTCATCGCCACGCCGTTCGACGTGCCGCAATCTTCCTCGACGACGACCAGATCCTGCGTCACGTCGACGAGACGACGCGTCAGGTAACCCGAGTTCGCGGTCTTCAGTGCCGTATCAGCCAGACCCTTACGTGCACCGTGGGTCGAGATGAAGTACTGCAACACGTTCAGACCTTCGCGGAAGTTCGCCGTAATCGGCGTCTCGATGATCGAGCCGTCCGGCTTCGCCATCAGACCGCGCATACCGGCCAGCTGACGGATCTGAACCGCGGAACCACGAGCGCCTGAGTCCGCCATCATGTAGATGGAGTTGAACGACTCCTGACGCGTCTGGTTGCCGTCGCGGTCCGTGACCGGTTCCGTCGACAGCTGCTCCATCATTGCCTTGCCGACCGCTTCCGACGTCGCCGACCAGATGTCGACCACGTTGTTGTAGCGCTCCTGCGCAGTGACGAGACCCGACATGTACTGACGGTCGTATTCCTTCACCTTCTTCGCGGCGTCGCCAACGATGGTTTCCTTCTGCGGCGGTACGAGCATGTCGTCGACGCAAATCGAAATACCAGCGCGCGTTGCCAGACGGAAGCCCGACTGCATCAGTTGGTCGGCGAAAATCACCGTCTCACGCAGACCGCACTTGCGGAACGCGGTGTTGATCAGACGCGAGATTTCCTTCTTCTTCAGCGGCTTGTTCAGCACCGAGAACGGCAGACCCGGCGGCAGGATTTCCGACAGGATCGAGCGGCCAACCGTGGTCGCATACAGCGTGATCTTCGGCACGAACGTCGGCGCGCCTTCCGACTTGTCTTCGTTGTGGACCATTTCGGTGATCCGCACGTTGACGCGCGAGGCCAGTTCGACTTCCTTGTTCTCGTACGCGCGCAGCACTTCCGACACGCCCGTGAACGTCAGGCCTTCGCCCTTGCCGTTCACCGCTTCACGCGTCGCGTAGTACAGGCCGAGCACGATATCCTGCGACGGCACGATCGACGGATCGCCGTTAGCCGGGAACAGTACGTTGTTCGAGGCGAGCATCAGCGTGCGCGCCTCCATCTGCGCTTCGAGCGACAGCGGCACGTGAACGGCCATCTGGTCACCGTCGAAGTCGGCGTTGAACGCCGCGCAAACGAGCGGATGCAGCTGGATTGCCTTACCTTCGATCAGCACCGGCTCGAAAGCCTGGATGCCGAGACGGTGCAGCGTCGGCGCACGGTTCAGCATGACCGGATGTTCGCGGATCACCTCTTCGAGGATGTCCCACACCACCGGTGTCTGGTTCTCGACCTCCTTCTTCGCAGCCTTGATGGTGGTAGCGACACCCATCACTTCGAGCTTGTTGAAGATGAACGGCTTGAACAGTTCGAGCGCCATCAGCTTCGGCAGACCGCACTGATGCAGCTTCAGCGTCGGGCCGACCACGATCACCGAACGGCCCGAGTAGTCGACACGCTTACCGAGCAGGTTCTGACGGAAGCGACCGCCCTTACCCTTGATCATGTCCGCGAGCGACTTCAGCGGACGCTTGTTCGCACCGGTCATCGCCTTGCCGCGACGGCCGTTGTCGAGCAGCGAGTCGACGGCTTCCTGCAGCATCCGCTTTTCGTTGCGGACGATGATTTCAGGCGCCTTCAGCTCGAGCAAGCGCTTCAACCGGTTGTTACGGTTGATCACGCGGCGATACAGGTCGTTCAGGTCCGACGTCGCGAAACGGCCGCCGTCGAGCGGGACGAGCGGACGCAGTTCCGGCGGCAGCACCGGCAGCACTTCGAGGACCATCCAGTCCGGCTTGATGCCCGAACGCTGGAACGCCTCGAGCACTTTCAGGCGCTTCGCGTACTTCTTGATCTTCGCTTCCGAGCCGGTGTTCTTGAGCTCCGTGCGCAGCAGCTCGACCTGCTCGTCGATGTTGATCGCGCGCAGCAGTTCGCGAATACCTTCCGCGCCCATCTCGGCACGGAATTCGTCGCCGTATTCCTCGACCTTGTTGTAGTAATCCTCTTCGGTCATGATCTGCCGCGCTTTGAGCGGCGTCATGCCCGGATCGATCACGACGTATGCTTCGAAGTACAGCACGCGCTCGATGTCGCGCAGCGTCATGTCGAGCACCATGCCCAGACGCGACGGCAGCGACTTCAGGAACCAGATGTGCGCGACCGGCGAGGCCAGCTCAATGTGGCCCATTCGCTCACGACGCACCTTCGCGAGCGTCACTTCGACGCCGCACTTCTCGCAGATCACGCCGCGGTGCTTCAGGCGCTTGTACTTGCCGCAAAGGCATTCGTAGTCCTTGATCGGACCGAAAATCTTCGCGCAGAACAGACCATCGCGCTCCGGCTTGAACGTGCGGTAGTTGATGGTTTCCGGCTTCTTGACTTCACCGAACGACCACGAACGGATCTTGTCCGGCGAGGCCAGACCGATCTTGATCGCGTCGAAAACTTCAGGTTGTTGGACTTGCTTGAATAGATCGAGCAAAGCTTTCATCGCTTCTCTCCAGTAGTCCGATTAGTTCCGGTCCAGGTCGATATCGATACCGAGCGACCGGATTTCCTTCACCAACACGTTGAACGACTCAGGCATGCCGGCATCGATCACGTGATCGCCCTTGACCAGGTTCTCGTAAACCTTGGTCCGGCCCGTCACGTCGTCCGACTTCACCGTCAGCATTTCCTGCAGCACGTACGATGCGCCGTACGCTTCGAGCGCCCACACTTCCATTTCACCGAAACGCTGGCCACCGAACTGCGCCTTACCGCCCAACGGCTGCTGCGTGACGAGCGAGTACGGGCCCGTGGAACGCGCGTGCATCTTGTCGTCGACCAGGTGGTGCAGCTTCAGGTAGTGCATGTAGCCGACCGTCACCGTACGTTCGAACATCTCGCCCGTGCGACCGTCGAACAGCCGCACCTGGTTCTTCGACGGCGTCATGCCGAGGTTTTCAGCGATGTCGTCCGGGAACGCCAGATCCAGCGCGCGGGACATTTCTTCTTCCGTCGCACCGTCGAACACCGGCGTTGCGAACGGCACGCCTTCGCGCAGGTTCTTCGCCAGTTCGAGGATTTCGTCGTCGCTGAAGCTGTCCAGCTCTTCGGCGCGGCCCGATTCGTTGTAGATCTTGATCAGGAATTCGCGCAGTTCAGCGATCTTCGCCTGACGCTGCAGCATTTCGCCGATACGCCAGCCGAGACCCTTCGCGGCCCAACCCAGATGCACTTCGAGAACCTGACCCACGTTCATCCGCGACGGCACGCCGAGCGGGTTCAGAACAACGTCAGCCGGACGGCCGTCGGCCATGTACGGCATGTCTTCGATCGGCACGATCTTCGACACGACACCCTTGTTACCGTGACGGCCTGCCATCTTGTCGCCAGGCTGCAGACGGCGCTTCACCGCCAGATACACCTTGACCATCTTCAGCACGCCCGGCGGCAGTTCGTCGCCTTGCGTGAGCTTCTTGCGCTTCTCTTCGAACGCGAGGTCGAACTGGTGACGCTTCTCTTCGATCGAGTTCTTGATCGCTTCGAGCTGTGCCGCTGCTTCTTCATCCGCGAGCCGGATGTCGAACCAGTGGTAGTGGTCCAGATCTTCGAGGTAAGCGCGCTCAATCTTCGTGCCCTTCGCGAGCTTCTTCGGACCGCCATTCGCGACCTTGCCTTCGAGCATGCGCGCGAGACGCTGGAACGCATCACCTTCGACGATACGCAGCTGGTCGTTCAGGTCGAGACGATAGCGCTTCAGTTCATCGTCGATGATCTGTTGCGCGCGCTTGTCGCGCTGGATGCCTTCACGCGTGAATACCTGCACGTCGATCACGGTGCCGCTCATGCCCGACGGCACGCGCAGCGACGTGTCCTTCACGTCCGACGCCTTCTCACCGAAGATCGCGCGCAGCAGCTTTTCTTCCGGCGTCAGTTGCGTTTCGCCCTTCGGCGTGACCTTGCCGACCAGCACGTCGCCCGCTTCGACTTCCGCGCCGATGTACACGATGCCCGACTCGTCGAGACGGCCAAGCTGCACTTCGGCGAGATTCGAGATGTCGCGCGTGATTTCTTCCGGTCCGAGCTTCGTGTCGCGTGCAACGACGTTCAGTTCTTCGATGTGAATCGACGTGTAACGGTCGTCCGCAACGACCTTCTCCGAAATCAGGATGGAGTCTTCGAAGTTGTAGCCGTTCCATGGCATGAACGCGATCAGCATGTTCTGGCCGAGCGCGAGCTCGCCCAGATCGGTCGATGCGCCGTCAGCCAGCACGTCGCCGCGCGCAACCTTGTCGCCCATCTTCACGATCGGACGCTGGTTGATGTTCGTGTTCTGGTTCGAACGCGTGTACTTGATCAGATTGTAGATGTCGACGCCGACTTCACCCGCGACCGCTTCGTCGTCGTTCACGCGAATCACGATACGGCCTGCGTCGACGTAATCGACCACACCGCCACGCAGTGCCTGAACCGTCGTGCCCGAGTCGACCGCCACGGTGCGTTCGATGCCCGTACCGACGACCGGCTTTTCCGGACGCAGACACGGGACGGCCTGACGCTGCATGTTCGAGCCCATCAATGCGCGGTTCGCGTCGTCGTGCTCGAGGAACGGAATCAGCGAAGCTGCGACCGACACGATCTGCGACGGCGCCACGTCCATGTACTGAATGCGGTCCGGCGTGACCATCAGCGTTTCGCCCGCTTCACGCGACGACACGAGTTCGTCGGTCAGCGTGCGGTCGTCGGCCACCGCCGCGTTCGCCTGAGCGATCACGTAACGGCCTTCTTCGATCGCCGACAGATAGTCAATCTGGTCGGTCACCTTGCCGTCCGCCACCTTGCGATACGGCGTTTCGAGGAAGCCGTATTCGTTCAGGTGCGCGTACAGAGCGAGCGAGTTGATCAGACCGATGTTCGGACCTTCCGGCGTTTCAATCGGGCACACACGGCCGTAGTGAGTTGGGTGCACGTCGCGGACTTCGAAGCCTGCGCGCTCACGAGTCAGACCGCCCGGGCCTAGTGCAGAAACACGACGCTTGTGCGTGATTTCCGACAGCGGATTGGTCTGGTCCATGAACTGCGACAGCTGCGACGACCCGAAGAACTCGCGAATCGCCGACGAGATCGGCTTCGAGTTGATCAGGTCGTGCGGCATCAAGTTTTCGCTTTCGGCCTGGCCGAGGCGTTCCTTCACAGCACGTTCGACACGCACGAGGCCCGCGCGGAACTGGTTCTCAGCGAGTTCGCCGACGCAGCGCACACGACGGTTGCCGAGGTGGTCGATGTCGTCCACTTCGCCCTTGCCGTTGCGCAGCTCGACGAGGATCTTGATCGTCGCGAGAATGTCGTCGTCCTGCAGCGTCATCGGACCGACGATTTCATCACGGCCGACGCGCCGGTTGAACTTCATACGACCCACCTTCGACAGGTCGTACGCTTCTTCGCTGTAGAACAGACGGTTGAACAGTGCCTCGACCGCTTCTTCGGTCGGCGGCTCGCCCGGACGCATCATGCGGTAGATCGCGATACGTGCGGCCATCTTGTCGGCCGTTTCGTCGATACGCAGCGTCGACGAGATGTACGGACCCTGGTCCAGATCGTTCGTGTAGAGCGTCTGGATGTCCTTGATCTTCGCTTCGCGCAGCTTTTCGAGCACGGATTCGGTAATTTCGTCGTTGGCGTTCGCGATGACTTCACCCGTATCGCCGTCGATCACGTTCTTCGCGAGCACGCGGCCGAGCAGATAATCTTCCGGCACCGAGATGAACTTGGTCTTCGCGTTATCGAGGTCGCGAATGTGCTTTGCGTTGATCCGCTTGTCCTTCTGGACGATCACGTTGCCATCGCGGTCCGTGATATCGAAGCGCGCGACTTCACCGCGCAAACGCTCCGGCACGAATTCCATCTGCGCGCCTTCCGGCATCAGCGTGAAATTGTCGAACACGAAGAAGTTTGCGAGGATCTGTTCCGGCGTCAGGCCGATGGCCTTTAGCAGGATCGTGACCGGCATCTTACGACGACGGTCGACGCGGAAGTACAGCACGTCCTTCGGGTCGAACTCGAAGTCGAGCCACGAGCCACGGTAGGGAATGATACGTGCCGAAAACAGCAGCTTGCCCGAGCTGTGCGTCTTGCCCTTGTCGTGTTCGAAGAAAACACCCGGCGAACGGTGCAGCTGCGAAACGATCACACGTTCCGTGCCGTTGATGACGAACGAACCGGTCGGCGTCATGAGCGGGATTTCGCCCATGTACACTTCCTGTTCCTTCACTTCTTTGACGACCGGCTTGCTCGGTGATTCTTTGTCGAGCAGCACCAGACGCACCTTGGCGCGCAGCGCCGAGCAGTACGTCAGACCGCGCTGCTGGCATTCCTTGATGTTGAATGCCGGCGGCGACAGCATGTAGCTGACGAACTCAAGGCGCGCGAAGCCGTTGTGCGAAACGATCGGAAAAACGGAAGTAAACGCGGCCTGCAAGCCTTCCGGCTTGCGTTGCGTAGATGACGTATCTGCTTGCAGAAACGTGCTGAATGATTCAAGCTGGGTTGCCAGCAGGAAAGGTACTTGGTGAACGATGGGGCGCTTCGCAAAACTCTTGCGAATACGCTTCTTCTCGGTGAAGGAATATTGCATACGATCTCCGAATCACGGCGGGCATAGTTGTCGAGGCAGGATACCTTGATGAGACAACCCGAGTGTTCACCGACTGAGACCCGATGGCCGTCCGATGGCTTGAACGAGCCTAGAAGCTTGGTGGTTGGCCGCTACCAACCGCTGGCTGACGGCAGCGGATGCCTGTGTTGCCCGCTACCCGACCAAACTTGCCTTCTGCAGTCGCTTCAGAAGACAAAGAGAAATGCCGGTCAAAATTACCGTGGGCGTTTTTCTTTGGCTTCTGGGAATCACATTCCTGCCGGCATACGCCCGCAAAAACGCGTCCTCCACAAAGCACAAAAAGGCCGGCGGTGAAAAACCGCCAGCCTTCGCACAGCGCGTTGAAGCTTACTTGATTTCAACCTTCGCGCCGGCTTCTTCCAACTTCTTCTTGGCTTCTTCAGCAGCAGCCTTGGGCACCGCTTCCTTAACGGGCTTCGGTGCACCGTCGACCAGATCCTTCGCTTCCTTCAGGCCGAGACCCGTCAGTTCGCGAACAGCCTTAATGACCGAAACCTTGTTTGCACCGGTTTCAGCCAAGATGACCGTGAATTCGGTCTGCTCTTCAGCAGCAGCAGCGCCGCCGGCTGCACCTGCCGGGCCAGCCACTGCAACAGCAGCTGCCGAGACGCCAAACTTTTCTTCGAATGCCTTGACCAGCTCGTTCAGTTCCAGAACCGACATCGAGCCTACGGCTTCGAGGATGTCTTCTTTTGCGATTGCCATTTGAAATACTCCTAAATTGAATTCGGATACAGCCAGCGATCAATCACGCTCGACTGAAGTGCATTACGCAGCGGCTTCTTCGCCTTGCTTCTTTTCTGCCAGCGCGGCCAGAGCGCGCGCGAAGCCAGAAACAGGTGCCTGCATAACGTACAACAGCTTGGAGAGCAGTTCTTCGCGGCTCGGGATGCTTGCCAGCGCTTGCACGCCAGCCTTGTCCATCACCTTGCCTTCGTAGGAACCAGCCTTGATGACCAACTTGTCATTGCTCTTGCTGAAGTCATTGACGACCTTAGCAGCAGCAATCGCATCTTCCGAGATGCCGTAGATCAGGGGGCCAGTCATCTGCTCTGCCAGCGGAGCAAACGGGGTACCCTCGACGGCGCGACGCGCCAGCGTGTTCTTCAACACGCGAAGGTAAACCTGTTGCTCACGCGCTTTCGCGCGCAGCTTGGTCAGATCGCCAACCGCGATTCCACGATACTCAGCCAGAACCACGGTCTGAGCTTTCGCGACTTGCGCGGCAACCTCAGCGACGACGGCCTGCTTGCTTTCTTTGTTTAGTGGCACGGTTAACCTCCAGATTCGATACACGCAGCGTGCGCCTTGTGTACCGCATTCAATAACGGCGTCCGACCAGTCAGGAGTATTTCGACCGTCAAAAATCCGTATCGCTACAGACATCCAACGGCTTCATCACTACAAAACCTTTTCGGGTTCGCCATCTGCGTTGGCTTTACATTAAGGGCCCGCCTACTTGCTGCGTGCCCACCAACGGTCTTTGACAACCGGTCGCGCGATGCAGACTGCCACCTCGCAACCGCCCAAAGCCCTTAAAAGCCGCCCCAACTCGCGCCGGAGCGGCGAAAATTCATTACTGGGCAGCGATCGACGTCTGGTCGACACGAACACCAACACCCATCGTGCTCGACAGGGCGACCTTGCGCAGATACACGCCCTTGCTCGTTGCCGGCTTCGCCTTCTGCAGCGCTTCGATCAGCGCATTCAGGTTGTTGCGCAGTGCTACCGGTTCAAACGAAGCGCGGCCGATCGTTGCGTGGATAATGCCGGCCTTGTCGACACGGAATTGCACCTGACCAGCCTTGGCGTTCTTGACCGCGGTCGCGACGTCCGGCGTGACCGTGCCAACCTTCGGGTTCGGCATCAGGCCACGCGGGCCGAGAATCTGCCCGAGCGTACCGACGATACGCATCGTGTCCGGCGAAGCGATCACGATGTCGAAGTTCAGGTTCCCGGCCTTGACCTGTTCGGCCAGGTCTTCCATACCGACGACGTCAGCACCAGCGGCACGAGCCTGCTCAGCCTTTTCGCCCTGCGCGAACACAGCGACGCGGACCGACTTACCGGTACCAGCGGGCAGCACGACCGAGCCGCGAACCACTTGATCCGACTTCTTTGCGTCAATGCCGAGTTGCACGGCGACGTCGATCGACTCGTCGAACTTCGCGCTTGCGCATTCCTTCACGAGCGACAGAGCGTCTTCGATCGGGTACAGCTTCTGACGATCCACTTTGGCTGCAAATGCTTGCAGACGCTTCGAAAGCTTAGCCATTTACACGCCCTCCACGGTGATGCCCATCGAGCGGGCGCTACCAGCGATCGTACGAACCGCTGCGTCCAGATCAGCAGCCGTCAGATCGGGCATCTTGGTCTTGGCGATATCTTCAGCTTGAGCGCGGGTGATCTTGCCGACCTTGTCGGTATGCGGCTTGCTCGAACCCTTGTCGAGCTTCGCTGCCTTCTTGATCAGAACCGTAGCCGGCGGCGTCTTCAGAACGAACGTGAAGCTCTTGTCCGCGAATGCCGTGATCACGACAGGAATCGGCAGACCCGGTTCCATCGCTTGAGTCTGCGCGTTGAACGCCTTGCAGAACTCCATGATGTTCAGGCCGCGCTGACCCAGCGCCGGACCAACCGGCGGCGACGGATTGGCTTTACCTGCAGGAATCTGCAGCTTGATAAAGCCGATAATTTTCTTTGCCATTTCGAGAACCTTTGTGGAACGCCGCCTTACGGGCGGACGCTCAGTGAGTAGTAGCGCGTGTTCGCCGACAAACTGGCTAGTTACGCTCCTCAACGGCCATTACGCGGACCGTAAGCGCGAAATACGGAACGCACCTAGCCGTGCGTTCCATAAAATCTAGACTACAACTTTTCGACTTGGCCGAATTCCAACTCGACCGGCGTTGCGCGGCCGAAGATTGTAACGGAAACACGGACTCGCGACTTTTCGTAGTTCACTTCTTCGACGCTGCCGTTGAAATCTGTGAACGGGCCTTCTTTCACGCGCACCATCTCGCCTACCTCAAACAGGGTCTTCGGACGCGGCTTCTCCACGCCCTCCTGCATCTGCGACATGATCTTTTCAACTTCCCTAGGGGAGATCGGGCTCGGCCGATTACGCGCCCCGCCGACGAAGCCGGTCACCTTCGCCGTATTTTTCACGAGATGCCACGTTTCGTCTGTCATTTCCATTTCGACTAAAACATAGCCCGGGAAGAAACGACGTTCGGTTACTGATTTGTGACCGCCCTTTACCTCAACAACCTCTTCCGTTGGAACGAGGATCTGGCCGAACTGATCCTGCATACCAGCCCGCTCGATGCGCTCCTGAAGCGCTCGTTGCACGCTCTTCTCCATACCGGAATATGCGTGCACTACGTACCAACGTTTGCCGCTCGGGGATGCCGGAGTATCACTCATATCATTTCCAACCCAGAATCGCCGAGAAAATCGCCCACTCAATGGATTTATCACAAACCCAGAGGAAGATAGCCATCACGACTACGAAGCCGAAGACCACGAGTGTTGTTTGGGTCGCCTCTTTGCGACTCGGCCAAACTACCTTGCGGACCTCTTTGTATGAGTCATTGGCGAAAGCGATGAAACCCTTGCCAGGCGCCGAGAGAAGACCGACTGCGACACCCGCGATCGCACCAACAGCCAAGGCGGCTCCGCGGATGTACCATTCCTGGCCATTAAGCCAGAAGAACCCCACGAACCCGGCCAAGACCAGCAACACACCTGCGATCAACATCAACTTGTCGCCGGATGCATTTACAGTTTCGACGGAAGGATTCGCCATAACACCTTAACAAGCGCCACTACGGCGCGATAGTTGGCAGGGGCAGAGGGAATCGAACCCCCAACCTTCGGTTTTGGAGACCGACGCTCTGCCAGTTGAGCTATACCCCTAAACCATTTGGGGTTGACGACACCGCCAACCCCGATACAACCGATTATCGAGAACTCTCTGGCGTTACTCGATGATCTTGGCGACGACACCAGCGCCGACCGTACGGCCCCCTTCGCGAATTGCGAAGCGCAGACCTTCTTCCATCGCGATCGGGTTGATCAGTTTCACCGTGATCGACACGTTGTCGCCCGGCATCACCATTTCCTTGTCCTTCGGCAGCTCGATCGAGCCCGTCACGTCCGTCGTACGGAAGTAGAACTGCGGACGGTAGTTGTTGAAGAACGGCGTGTGACGGCCGCCTTCGTCCTTGCTCAGCACGTATACTTCAGCCGTGAAGTGCGTGTGCGGGTTGATCGAACCCGGCTTGGCCAGAACCTGACCACGCTCCACGTCTTCACGCTTCGTGCCGCGCAGCAGGATACCAACGTTGTCGCCTGCCTGACCCTGGTCGAGCAGCTTGCGGAACATTTCCACGCCCGTGCAGGTCGTCTTGGCCGTTGCGCGGATACCGACGATCTCGATTTCCTCGCCAACCTTGATGACGCCGCGCTCGACGCGACCCGTCACCACCGTGCCGCGACCCGAGATCGAGAACACGTCTTCCACCGGCATCAGGAACGCACCGTCAACCGCGCGCTCCGGCGTCGGGATGTACGTGTCCAGCGCATCGGCCAGGTTCATGATCGCTACCTCGCCCAGCTCGCCCTTGTCGCCTTCCAGCGCCAGCTTGGCCGAACCCTTGATGATCGGCGTCTCGTCGCCCGGGAAGTCGTACTTCGACAGAAGTTCGCGAACTTCCATCTCGACAAGTTCCAGCAGCTCGGCGTCGTCCACCATGTCGCACTTGTTCAGGAACACGATGATGTACGGAACGCCAACCTGACGCGCCAGCAGGATGTGCTCACGCGTTTGCGGCATCGGGCCGTCGGCAGCCGAGCACACCAGGATTGCGCCGTCCATCTGCGCCGCGCCCGTGATCATGTTCTTCACGTAGTCTGCGTGGCCCGGGCAGTCGACGTGTGCGTAGTGGCGGTTAGCCGTTTCGTACTCGACGTGCGCGGTGTTGATGGTAATGCCACGCGCCTTTTCTTCCGGCGCCGCGTCGATCTGGTCGTACGCCTTCGCTTCGCCGCCAAACTTCTGCGTCAGGACCGTCGTGATCGCTGCCGTCAGCGTGGTCTTGCCGTGGTCAACGTGACCGATCGTGCCCACGTTCACGTGCGGCTTGGTCCGCTCAAACTTACCCTTGGCCATTTTCGACTCCTAAGAGGATTTTCCGTACGTTGCGCCGGGCGCAAACAATCACCGATTACTTCTGGTGCCCATGGGCAGGATCGAACTGCCGACCTCTCCCTTACCAAGGGAGTGCTCTACCACTGAGCCACATGGGCGCTACCTCTGTGTTGCTGGAGCGGGTGAAGGGAATCGAACCCTCGTCGTAAGCTTGGAAGGCTTCTGCTCTACCATTGAGCTACACCCGCAGGATCATGGATTCCCAACAACTGCTACATCTTGCATTCTGGTGGAGGAGGTTGGATTCGAACCAACGTAGGCGTAAGCCAACAGATTTACAGTCTGCCCCCTTTAGCCACTCGGGCACCCCTCCGCAGAGAACTGACGATTATGGGGGAACAATGTCTCTTTGTCAAGGGCTGCTTGACCGTTCCGATCCCAACGCTCTCATTTATATAGTGATTGACTGTTAGCCGTCCGTAAACGCAAAAACCCCACCGCGGCGGGTGGGGTTTCTGACTGGGGGGGAGCCTGACGATTACCTACTTTCACA
>NZ_VZQO01000011.1:0-165116 GCF_014397665.1 Paraburkholderia sp. UCT2 | reverse complement strand
CAGGACCGTGAAACGACTCCACGCCGATGATAGTGCGGATTGCCCGTGTGAAAGTAGGTAATCGTCAGGCTCCCCCCCAGTCAGAAACCCCACCCGCCGCGGTGGGGTTTTTGCGTTTACGCGGCCGACTTTGCGCGCTTCACTACTTTCCGATCCGCAACGCATCCGCGTATCCCGTCAGTTCCAGATAGGCTCGCCCTACATCCGCATTCTGTTGACTCACCCGTACTGCGCCTTCCCAATACACGGCACCGGTCGACTGTCGTGAGTCGAGTTCCTGATCGTCCATCAGCGGATCGAGTTGCCATGTCAGCGTTCCCGCTCTAACCGTCATCGAGACCGGATACAAAGTATTCGTGTGCGGCGAGCGCCACATGCGACGCGGCGTGAAGTCCACTTCACCGGGGTTGAAATTCGTTACCTGACCATCGGGTCTGCGAAGCGTCGCGTGGGCCCATATTGCATGTCCGTCGCGGCTGCGGATCTTGAATGCCATTAGCGCCGAGCCGTCCGTCAAATTGGCGCCGAGCCAATCCCATCCGACCGCATTGGCGTCGAGCAACGTGCTCGACCACTCGTGATCGAGCCATGCGGTCCCCGTCACTGCTGCATCGCGCGTCGTGTCGTTTTCACCTCCGGCTGGGCGCACCACAGTGCCCGTCACGCGGAGTTGCGGTTCGCTGTAGTAATAGCTCGCCTGTTCGGGCCGCGGTCCTTTGCGCGAGTAACCGCGCTCGCCCTGAATCAGCGGAGGCTGCGTTGGCGCGAGTTGGAGGCGTAGCGAGAATCCGCTTGCATCGGCGGTGACGTCGTAGTGGCCGTCCGCGGCGCGAATCATTTTCCAGGCGTCGAGTTTGACGTCGGTGTTGGCGGTCTTCGCGTAGGCGAGCCCGAGACCCTGTCGAGCGATGCGTTGATCGTGAACGAGGTGTCCGATGGCCGGATCGCTCAGCGCAGCGTGCGCGATGATCAGTTGCGACGGGGCGAAATCGCTTGGATCGGCGGCATCGTGACCAGTCGCCGTACGGAAGAACGTGATCTGGAATCCGAGCGGTCGGTTGTCGGGCGTCGTGAGCCAGCCTGTCGCGTACCACCATTCGGTGCGGAAAGCCGGATGAGCACCGCTGTCCCGCGGAAACGAGATCGGATGGTCTGGCGTGACTGCCGCGAAGGCGACCGGGCTGGATCGAGTGGAGTCGCTACTAGCGGCGAAAGAGGGCGACACAGCGGCTATGCCAATCCAAACTAGCCCTCGGAAAAAAAGCTGAAGGCGCCGCGGAGGTGACCTGCCGTGTCGGCGCGCGATGCACGTTGCGCAGCCATCAAGCGCAGAGCAAACCTCGCGAGTGGCCACGCTATCCCAGATCAACCGAATTTTCCACGCACGCCGCGCAGCTGGCATCACCAGTCCTCCTTCACCGCACGCACTGCATCCACCGACACCGCGCCGCGTCCCGCGACCAGCGCCGTCGTACACGACAGCACCAGCATTACCAACGCGACTGTGCCCAGCACGAACCACGGTACATGCAGCGACATGCTCCAGTGAAACGACTGCGGATTGACGACGAACACGAGAATCAGGCTGATCGCGAAACCAAGCGCGAAACCGAGCGCAATGCCGCATGCGGTGAGCAGACCGCCCTCCGAAGCGAGGATCGCGAGAATCTGCGCGCGCGTCACCCCGACGTGGCGCAACATCCCGAACTCACGGGCGCGCGCGAGCGTCTGCGCGGAAAACGTCGCTGCGACGCCGAACAATCCGATCACGATCGCCACCGCCTCGAGCAGATACGTGACCGCGAAACTGCGATCGAAGATCACCAGCGTGCGCGCACGGATCTCGCCCGGTTGCGACACCTCGAGCGAAGCGCCGAACGGCAGCGCCTTCAAACTTGCGACGACGCGTTCGACGGTCACGCCCGGCTCGACGGTCACGGCGACATCGGTTGCGGTGGAGTCGCCGGTCAGCCACCGATAATCGGCAAGCCGTATCTGGATCGCGCCGCTCTGGCGCGCGTAGTCGCGCCAGACGCCGGCTACGACGAACGTCTGGCCATGCTCGCCGAGCGACAACCGCACACGTTGACCAAGCTCATACCCATACAGGTCGATCATTGCTTCGGAAACCCAAATAGGTATGTCGCCGGCGCGAAGCGCGGACGGCGTCAGCACCGCGCCGGTCATCTGCAGAGTCGCGCCCGGATCGGTCGCGTCGATTTCCCGGGCGAGCAGCGCGACGTCCGGGCGCGCGGGATCGAGCGTCAGATGTGTGATGCGCGCGAACGCGGCGTTGGCGATGCCGGGCACCGTCGCGATGCGCGTCTGTTCGTCGGGCCGCAAGCCGCCACTGTCGCCGCTATTGCCGCCCGACGCCACGCGCACATACAGATCGGCGGACAGCAGATGCGTGATCCAGTCGTCGACAGACACGCGGAAGCTGGCCACCATGATCGCCATCGCGACGATCAGCGCGAAGCTCGACAGCACGCCGCTCATCGCGATCGACGCCTGCCCCGGCGCATTCGCGAGACGCGCAATCGCGAGCGTGCCCGTCGCGCCCGCGCGGCGTCGCGTGACGCGCGCGCGGCCTGCCGCGCCGAATATCAGCGCGGTCACGCGCGGCATCAGCGCAATGCCGCCGACGAGCAGCAACGCGACCGCCAGATAACCGGCGATCGGCGCATCGAACCACGGCGGCACGCGCGTCAGCGCGGCGGCCGCCAGCAAACAGCCGAATGCCGGCCACGGCGTGGCGAGCCGCGCCAATGCGCTTTCCTCGGCACCGGCCTTGAGTGCCGGGGCAGGCCGTGCGCGCGCCGCGTCGATAGCGGGCGCTACGCTGCCCAACACCGACACCGCGACCCCGAGCGCGAGAAACACCGCGCTCGCGAGCGGCTCGAAACCGACTCGCGGTTGCACGCCCGGAAAATAGCCGCCGCCGAGATCGCTGCCGAAGAAGCGCAGCGCACCGCTGGCCATCGCGTAGCCGAGCGCAAGTCCACACAACGAGCCGAGTAACCCGAGCAGCGCGCCTTCAAGCAGGATCTGCCGCAATAGCTGAGCGCGCGTGAGGCCGAGCACGCGCAGCATCGCGAATTGCGATCGGCGTCGCACGACACCGAGTGCCTGAGTCGAAAACACGAGGAACGCGCCCGTGAACAGCGCGACCAGCGCGAGCACGTTCATGTTGATCCGGTAAGCACGCGACAGGCGATCAGTGCGGCTCTCAGTGTCGCGCGTCTCGGCGACTACCCATGTGCTGCCGAGCTGCTGTTGCAGATCGCGTTTGAAGCGTTGCCGATCGACGCCGCGTGCGAGTTGCACGTCAACGCGCGTCAGCTTGCCCACCTTGCCGAATCGCCATTGCGCGGCGGCGATGTCCATCACCGCGAGCCGTTGACCCGGCCGCGTGCGCACGAGCCCGCCCGCGACGCGCAGATGCAGGTCCGACGTACCGCTGCGTAGCGTGACATCGTCGCCGGTCTTGACGTGCAGCCATTGCTGCGCGGCCGTGGACAGAAATATCGCATCGGAGGCGAGCGTGTCGAACGGGCGATCGGGCGAGGGCACGCCGATCAGATCGGGCGTGATCGACCTCGCCTTGAAGACATCGATGCCGAGAACGGGCAGTGCACCGGTGCGGCCCGGCACCGCGACGTCGAGCGCGAGCACGGGACTCGCCAGCACCACGCCCGGTTCGTTGGCGAGTCGCGGATAGAGGGACTCGTCGACGAAAGGCTGCGCGCCGCGCACCTGCAGATCCGCTTCGCCTGACAGACTGCGCGCGGCCGCCGAGAATTCGTTGAAGGCGGCGCTGTTGATCAATTGCACCGCGTAGCCGAGCGCGACGCCTAGCGCGATCGTCGCGATGGCGACGAGTGCGCGTGCGCGATGACTGCGCCATTCCGCGACCATCAGCCAGCGCGCGAGAACACGATATCCCGGCGCGCGCGGCAGTGGACGAAGGTCAGCGGCCATCGTGGGTCGAGCGGGCCGCGGCGTGCGCGACGTTCGCGGCCTTATCGCGCGCGCCATGCAAGCCGCCCTCGCTGAGGATCAACACGCGGTCCGCCACGGCGGCCGCGGCCTCCGAATGCGTGACCATGATCGTCGCCGCGCCGGTCGCCTTGCTTTGCGCGCGGAACAGGCCGAGCACGTCGCGCGCGGTGGCAGGGTCGAGGTTGCCGGTCGGTTCGTCGGCGAGAAGCAGCGTCGGACGATGCACGAGTGCGCGTGCAATGGCTACACGCTGCAACTCGCCGCCGGAGAGATCGCGCGGAAAGTCGTCGCCGCGTCCGCCGAGGCCGACCGCCGCGAGCATGTCGAGCGAGGCGGCCGTCGGTAGATCATTGAGCAGCAGTGGCAGCGCGACGTTCTGCGCGAGCGTCAGATGCGGCAGCACGTGAAACGCCTGGAACACGAAGCCGAGCTTCTGGCGCCGCAGTCGCGTCGCGGCGTTGTCGTCGAGTTGTTCGACCGGTCGTCCGTCGATTAGCACGCTGCCGCTATCGGCGCGGTCGAGCCCGGCGATCAGGTTGAGCAATGTCGACTTGCCGACGCCCGAGTCGCCCATGATCGCGACGAACTCGCCCGCAGCGAGTGTGAAGTCGAGCTGCGCGAGCACGATGCGGCCGGTGCCGTACCGCTTGCTCAGGCCGCGGCATTCGAGTGCGGGTACGACGTCGTCACGAAGCGCCATGCGAGGAGGTCCGGAAAAGGAGTCGGGCGAGGGGAGCCCGTTGCGCGAATTGAGTGTGCCTCGCCGCGCGAGTTTCTGCAGCAGTTACCATGGCGCGGCGCTGGTCTGTGTAAGGAAAACGGAAGCTTCGTCCGCCTGGAGCGGAATATTTTCAGCGCACCTTGATGGAGGCGCGCGGCACCGCTAGCGACCTCCTCGCCGGTCGGTTTAGACCGCCCGCACAAAAATTTTTTTATCGCCGACGGTTGCCGCTCGTCCCCGACCGTCAAAAAGCACGCGAGAGCACGATCCGTTCCAGTCGAACCAGCCCCATAAACAGCGAATGTCTAACAGCGGCCAACCTCCGGCTAATTGCCAGCTTTTGCTGCCAAACTGCCAAGGCCTAACGACGCCTTTGTAACAATGTGCAAGCGCACATTTCGCTGCATTTTGCAAGCGCCCATGTCGCAACAATGTATTGTGGCGCGGATTTCGCGGCTGTTGCGATGCAAAATTATTCTTATCTTGGTAATCTCCCACCCTTGGTCAGTCGGCTGCGGGTAAACGTGTAGCGGGAATCCCCGCCACGCGTCAATTTCAGCGAACTCCAACTTACATTTCCATTTCAATGCCTGCTTGTTTCAGGGGGCGTTGACGCGGCGTTTTGTACTTCAAGTTTTGACAGAGCACATGCCATTGCCTCTCCTAAGTCTTCTCATCTGGATCCCCATCGTCGCCGGGTTCGTCGTTCTGCGCGCCGGGTCGGACGCGGCGCGTGATCGCACGCGCTGGCTCGCGCTGATCGGCGCGGTGGCGGGTTTCTTGCCGGTGATCCCGCTCGTGGCGAGTTTCCGTAACGACGTGACCTCGATGCAGTTCGTCGAGAACGTCCGCTGGTCGCCGACGTTCGATATCGCATGGCATGTGGGAATCGACGGGATTTCGCTGTGGCTCGTCGCGCTGACCGCGCTGACGACGATCATCATCGTGATCGCATCGTGGGAGTCGATCACGCAGCGCACCGCGCAGTACTTCGGCGCGTTCCTGATGCTGTCGGGCTTCATGCAGGGCGTGTTCACGTCGCTCGACGGCATGATGTTCTTCATTGCGTTCGAGGCGACGCTGATCCCGCTGTATCTGCTGATCGGCACCTACGGTCACAAGAACCGCACGTATGCGGCGGTGAAGTTCTTCTTCGTGTCGTTCCTCGGCTCGCTGATGATGCTGATGTCGCTGCTCTACCTGTATAGCCAGACGCACAGCTTCGACCTCGCCGTGTGGCGCGAAGCGCACCTCGACATGGTGCCGCAGGCGCTGATCTTCCTCGGCTTCCTTGCCGCGTTCGGCGTGAAGGTGCCGATGTGGCCGCTGCACACGTGGCTGCCCGACGTGCACCTCGACGGCCCGACGGGCGCCGCGGTGATGATCGGCATGCTGAAGATCGGCGGTTACGGTCTGCTGCGTTTCGCGCTGCCGATCGCGCCGCAAGCGAGCCATTTCTTCGCGCCGATGATGATCACGCTGTCGCTCGTCGCGGTGATCTATTCGAGCCTGCTCGCACTCGTGCAGACCGACATGCGCCGCCTGCTCGCGTATTCGACGGTCGCGCATATGGGCCTCGTCACGCTCGGTCTGTTCGTCTTCAACCGCTTCGGCCAGTCCGGCGCAATCGTGCAGATGATCTCGTACGGCGTGGTGTCCGGCGCGATGCTGTTGTGCACCGGCATGCTCTACGACCGCACGAAATCCGCGTCGATCGCCGAATACGGCGGCGTCGCCAACACGATGCCGCGCTTTGCCGCTTTCGTGATGCTGTTCTCGATGGCCAACATCGGTCTGCCGGGCACGTCGGGTTTCGTCGGCGAATTCATGGTGCTGATGGGCGCGATCCGCTTCAACTTCTGGATCGGTGCGATCGCCGCGACCACCCTGATTCTGAGCGCGGCCTACACGCTGTGGATGTACAAGCGCGTGATCTTCGGTGCGATCGCCAACGCGCGCGTCGCGAAGCTCAAGGATCTCGGCAAGCGCGAGTTCGCGCTGCTCGGTGCGTTGGCGCTGCTGGTGCTCGCGATCGGTCTCGACCCGAAGCCGTTCACCGATGCGATCGATCCGTCGGTCGGCACGCTGCTCGCGCAATCGGAACGCTCGGCGCTGCCTTCGGACTCCGTGCCGACGGAGGGCGGCGAGCATCTGCAGGCAGCGGCGCCCGGACCGGCTCCCGTCGCCACGCAGACTCCGGGTTAAAAGAACAGAGCGCAAGAGTCGTTGTCGCATCCGCGCGTCAGGATGCGGCGACGCTCTTGCGCTTTTGCGCGTCGTTATCAATCCCTTTGTGAATGCATGCGTGTTGCAGTACGTCGAAAACCGTTGCGCGTCCAGCGATTTTTAGCGCTTGTTTCAGGGGACTTTTGCGATGCGTCAGCTTTTCGATGCTTCGTTTCGAAGCGTCGCAAACGACGCTGGTGAATAGGGTGCGCGGGGAAATGCGGCAACGTGTCGCACTGCGTCGCGACGCAATAGTTCGTTGCTGAATCGAGTGTTTATCAGCATCCGATGCCCCCCTATTATGCGAGCGCTTATTAATGGAGAGCCGTCGAATGACGTTCGTTGAAGTCAAAAAAACGAGGCAGTGGATATGAAAGGACGGACGCTGAGAAGGCCGGCAAGTTTCATTTCCGCCAGCCTCATGTTGCTGCTTTCGGGTTGCAGCAACCTCGATATTCTGAATCCGAAGGGGAGTGTGGGACTCGCGGAGCGTGATCTGATCGCGACTTCGGTGTGGGCCATGCTGATCGTCGTGGTGCCGGTCATTCTGATGACACTGTTTTTCGCGTGGCGTTATCGCGCGTCGAACAGGAACGCCGACTACCAGCCAGGGTGGACGCACTCCACCGCGGTTGAAGTCGTCGTCTGGACGATTCCGACTTTGATCATTCTGTTCCTCGCCGTGTTGACGTGGCGGACGACGCATGAACTCGATCCGTATCGCCCGCTCGAATCCCAGGTCAAGCCGATCAACGTCGAAGTCGTCGCACTCGATTGGAAGTGGCTCTTCATTTACCCGGACCTCGGCATCGCGTCGGTGAACCAGCTCGCGATCCCGGTCGGCACGCCGGTGAACTTCCGGATCACGTCGGACACGGTGATGAACTCGTTCTTCATCCCGCAGCTGGGCGGCCAGATCTACGCGATGGCGGGCATGCAGACGCGCCTGCACCTGATCGCCGATCACGCCGGCGACTACGCGGGCACCTCGGCAAACTTCAGCGGCAAGGGCTTTTCGGACATGAAGTTCCGCACGCTCGCCAGCTCGCCTGAAGACTTCAACGCGTGGGTCGCTAAGGTTCGCGCTTCGTCGGACCGTCTCGACATGGACCGCTATCACGCGGTGTCCGAGCCGAGCGAAAAGGACCCGGTGCGGTACTTCTCGACGGTCGATCCGAAGCTCTTCAACAACATCATTGCCCGCTACAACAACGGCAACGTCATCGACAACATGAAAGACGCCAACTGTGCGCCTAAGGGGTAACTCATGTTCGGAAAACTAACGCTCGATGCGATTCCGTATCACGAGCCAATCATCGTTACGGCGGGCGCGGGGATGATCCTCGCCGCGCTGGCTGTGCTCGGCGCAATCACGTATTTCGGCAAATGGCGCTACTTGTGGACCGAATGGCTGACCTCGGTCGACCACAAGAAGATCGGTGTCATGTATATCGTCATTGCCTTCATCATGCTGCTGCGCGGCTTTGCCGACGCGATCATGATGCGTATGCAACTGGCCCTGTCGTACCTCGCCCCGGGCTTTTTGCCGCCGCATCACTACGACCAGATTTTCACCGCGCACGGCGTCATCATGATCTTCTTCATGGCGATGGCGTTCATGGTCGGTCTGATGAACCTCATCGTGCCGCTGCAGATCGGTGCACGCGACGTCGCGTTCCCGTTCATCAACTCGCTGAGCTTCTGGATGACGGCAATCAGCGCGATCCTGATCAACATCTCGCTGGTGATCGGTGAATTCGCGCAGACGGGCTGGCTCGCTTATCCGCCGCTGTCCGAATTGCAGTTCAGCCCCGGGGTCGGCGTCGACTACTACCTGTGGAGCTTGCAGCTCTCCGGTATCGGCACGTTGCTGACCGGTGTGAACTTCTTCGTGACTATCGTGAAGATGCGCGCGCCGGGCATGTCGTTCATGAAGATGCCGGTGTTCACCTGGACCGCGCTGTGCACGAACGTGCTGATCATGGCGTCGTTCCCGATCCTGACCGTCACGCTCGCGCTGCTCGGTCTGGACCGTTACCTCGGCATGCACTTCTTCACGAACGATGCCGGCGGCAACGCAATGCTGTACCTGAACCTGATCTGGGCATGGGGACACCCCGAGGTGTACATCCTGATCCTGCCGGCGTTCGGTATCTTCTCGGAAGTCGTTGCGACCTACGCGAAGAAGCCGCTGTTCGGCTACAAGACGATGGTGTGGGCGACCTGCGCGATCATGGTGCTGTCGTTCCTCGTGTGGTTGCACCACTTCTTCACGATGGGTTCGGGCGCGGACGTGAATGCGTTCTTCGGTATCGCGACGATGATCATCTCGATCCCGACCGGCGTCAAAGTGTTCAACTGGCTGTTTACGATCTACAAGGGCCGTCTGCAGTTCACGACACCGGTTATGTGGACGATTGGCTTCATCATCACTTTCACGATCGGCGGTATGACCGGCGTGATGATGGCGATTCCGGGCGCGGACTTCATGCTGCACAACAGCCTGTTCCTGATCGCTCACTTCCATAACGTAATTATTGGTGGCGTGCTGTTCGGCTATCTGGCCGGCTTCAACTACTGGTTCCCGAAGGCGTTCGGCTTCAAGCTGAACGAGAAGCTCGGCAAGGCCGCGTTCTGGTTCTGGCAGATCGGTTTCTGGGTTGCGTTCACGCCGCTGTACGTGCTCGGCTTCATGGGCATGACGCGTCGTCTGAACCACTACGACAACCCCACCTGGCATCCGTGGCTGATCGCCGCCGCGTTCGGCGCGGTGCTGATCGCAATCGGTATCGCTTGCCAACTGCTGCAACTGGTCGTCAGCATCCGCGATCGCAACCTGAAGGAAAACCGCGACCTCACGGGCGATCCGTGGGACGGTCATACGCTGGAATGGGCGACGAGTTCGCCGCCGCCGGCTTATAACTTCGCGCACATCCCGGACGTTCGCTCGCTCGACGCGTTCACCGAAATGAAGTCGCGCAAGGGCGGTGTGAAAGTGCCGGCGTATCGCGACATTCACATGCCGTCGAATACGTCCGCGGGTCTGTTGGTGGGTCTGTTCTCGCTGGTGCTCGGTTTTGCCGGTGTGTGGCACATCTGGTGGCTTGCGATCGTTGGCGCGGTCGGCGCGATCGCCACCGTGATCATCTACAGCTTCATGGACAACGACGGTTATTACATTCCTGCCGACACTGTTGCGCTGATTGAAGAGAATCGCAACGGCGGTGCTGGTGCCGTGGCCGGTGTCGGCGCAAGCGCCGGCAAGCAGGTCGCGCTGGAGGTGGACTGATGTTACAGAAGACAATTGCGGTTGAGCCGCAACTCGCGCCGGACCACGTGCCGTCGCACTCGGTGTTCGGTTTCTGGCTGTACCTGATGACCGACTGCATCATCTTCGCGGCGCTGTTCGCGGTGTTCGCGGTGATGAGCCACCAGTTCGCGGGCGGTCCGAGCGGCAAGGACCTGTTCGAGATTCCGGGCGTCGCACTTGAAACGACGATGCTGCTGCTCTCTAGTATCACGTACGGCTTCGCGATGCTCGGCGCGCACAAGAACCGCAAGGGTGTGCTGCTCGGCTGGCTCGGCGTGACGTTCCTGCTGGGCCTCGCGTTCCTCGTGCTGGAAATGCGCGAGTTCTCGCACCTGATCGCCGAAGGCGCGGGTCCGAGCCGCAGCGCGTTCCTGTCGTCGTTCTTCACGCTGGTCGGCACGCACGGTCTGCACGTGACGTTCGGCCTGATCTGGATGGTCGTGCTGGCGCTGCAGGTGATGCGTCATCGCGACCTGACCGAACGCGACATGATCCGTCTGACGTGCCTGAGCCTTTTCTGGCACTTCCTCGACGTCGTGTGGATCGGCGTTTTCACCTTTGTCTATCTTGCGAGCGTGATCTAAATGGACCATAGTCATAGCGCCCATGGCGCACACTCGGAAGGCGGTCACGGCAGCTTCGGCAGCTATACGGCGGGCTTCGTGCTCTCCGTCGTTCTGACCGTCGCGGCCTTCGCGATCGTGATGACCGGCACGTTGACGGGCCAGAGCGCGTTGCTCGCGATCGCGGGTCTGGCGTTCGTGCAGATCCTCGTGCATCTGGTGTTCTTCCTGCACATGAACACGTCGTCGTCGCAGCGCTGGAATGTGACGGCGTTTGCGTTCACCGTGCTGACCGCTGTTATCGTGGTTGGCGGGACGTTGTGGGTGTTGCATAACGTCAGCATGAATATGATGTCGCGCTAAGCGGATAACGCTTTAGCGTCAAAAGAGAAGCCCCGTAAGAATGAAAGTTCTTGCGGGGCTTTTGTCATGTACGCCTGGAATCGGCGCATTCCTGCTGGTGCAAGTCTCGCCATACGCTGGTCACGGCGGACGAAGCGAAGCGCAACCGCAGGAGGGTGACCGAGTGACGAGACCCGATGTGGAGCGTGAATCGCGAGACGATGAGCAAAAACCGTATGGAAGGCGTTGTCCAGCGGAGCGAGCAAGTACGAAATCGCGGAGCTTTAGTGAGCAAGGCGAAATGGCGTAGATGCGTTGATTGTGCGATGAAGGAGTGCGCTTTTACCTGGGAGATCTCGCCTCATGCCTGAAAGGAAAGGGGCTTCGAGCCGGGGCGAGAACTCGGCAGATACCGCAGTGTGCCCTGAGTAGCGCGTTGTTCAGGACGGTTCAAGTCTCTCTCGCGCCCGGATGAGGGAGTGCCACACCCTACAGCGGAGGGTAATATCTGGCTGGCCGAAGGCGGATCTTTCGCTTCCAACTCGTGGTATCTCCCGAGGCCGGGGTACCCGTTGCGACCGCATGCCGACTCCACGGTCAGAAAAGACATGATCGATCTGATCCGCGACCTTGGCGCGGCATAATTCGGGTGTCGGCACAGCCTGGTTAAATCACATACGTCCACGGGCTATCGGCGCGGGCGGCATGACGGCAGTTGGCACGCGATAGCATCGGAATACCGCATAACCCGGAAACTCAACGTGCAGTTAAGATGAAGCCAATTCAATTTGACACATTGGCATGTTGGAACAAGGAGGATATTCCAATGACGTCTCTACTTGACTGGTTCGCGGCGGCAAGGTGGCGCATGTCCCTGTCTCACTGTCTGGAGGGGTTGCTGGTGCAGACACCGGTTGGGCTACTGTTCGACTTCCGAATTGGAGCCCTTGCCGTAATCGTCTGGTATTGGTCGCGCAAAAAACTCGAGTGTGAACTCGAAACCTTGGATAAGGAAGAATTGCTTGCTTTCGAGTCGCACGCTTATACCTGGGCGATTGGCTGGCTCCCATGGCACTGGGACGCCTACAAAGTACTAGATCTGTTGCTGCCGGCGCTGTCCGCGATGCTGATCGCCATGGCCACGCATGGTTACAGAGGACCTTTTTCGCTATGTTAGGTGCGGGTCCTATATGTATTGTTGAGAAAGAAATTCGTGCCGAAAGAAGAAGCTATTGCGGTGTACTGGACGTCGGGCGAGGGTACCTGCCATAAGCCACTAAAACAGAGGCGGTGACGCCAACCTATTTTAACAATTGTCCCAATTGAACTATTTTCGCTTCATTTGAGCATGACCAAACGTTTGCGGTGCTGGCTTGTTTTACGGAAATTCAGGTGCCATTTTGAAAAATAATCTTTGCACTTTGCGAACTACTGCATTGATCTTCAGTGGAAAAGCCTGCCAATGGCTACCGGCAACCCTGGACAGTTGAAGATGCAGATATTTGCGACCCAAGCAAGAAGAAATTTTTACCGCTCACGCGAGGGCGGCAATGGATTGGGATTGTAACAACTGGAAATTTTCCGTCTGTTGTGAAGACGCGACTCTTACAGAAATATTCGTCAATTGTAATGGTGCGAAAGAATCTTCCTGCGCTAATATTCTGCCGGCGCTTACAAGCTTGCCATTTCGTCTCTTTCAGTACGTCTCTTCGCTCGGCACTATCCGTGTTGCGCAGGATTGAATGTTCCCGTGTCGTCGCTAGAGGACGGTGAAAGGATCGGCGCTGCAGGAGCAGACGTTCCGACTTCAAAGTTTTGATTGGCTCAAATCGACGTTAGCGGAAACAGTGGTTGTCCGGCCTCGCATGTTTTTCAATGAAGGTCTGCGCGTTTTATTCCGTGCGACCACGGCAAAGAAGCAAACAACTTCATTCACAGACCGTGGCAAAACAATATTGCTTGAGATCGGGGGGAGAGTGAGAACGAGTGTGCCGCGTGTAGTCGTCATCACTGGCGGTAGTGCCGGACTCGGGCGTGCGCTGGCCTTAAGCTATTGCGCGCCCGGTATCACGCTAGGCTTAATCGGAAGAAACGCTGAACGTCTCGAGGACGTTGCCGAGGCGTGTCGCGCGCGCGGCGCCGAGGTCGTGGTTGGCAGCGTGGACGTCCGTGATGCAGCGGCGCTTCAGGCGTGGATCTTCGATTTCGACTCGCGACATCCAATCGACTTGCTGATTGCCAATGCCGGCGTTGCCAGCACACTCCGCTCATCTGACGACTGGGAAGGCGTTAGTCGGACTGCCGAAGTCGTCGATACCAATCTCTACGGTGCTTTGCACGCAGTGCTGCCTTCCATCGAGCGCATGCGGAATCGGCGGGGCGGCCAGATCGCTATTGTCAGTTCGCTCGCCGGATTGAGGGGGATGGCAATCTCGCCGGCCTATTGCGTGAGCAAGGCCGCGCTCGTGGCGTACTGCGATTCCGTGCGTCCGGTTCTCGCACGCGACCATATTGGAATTTCAGTCGTGATGCCCGGCTTCGTGCGAACTGGGATGAGCGACGTTTTTCCTGGCAACAAGCCCTTCATATGGAGCGCCGAAAAGGCCGCCTTGTTTATCAAGAAGCGCCTGACTCGGCGCCGCGTGGAAATCGCTTTCCCTTTCGGTTTGACGCTCGGCCTCAAGTTACTACGCCTGTTGCCAGCGGCTGTCGGTGACGCAATCCTGGGTCTCCTGTTTCAGATCCCTCGTCGGAATATGTGAAGTGCCGCACGGTATTACGATCGCGGCCGCCATGGTCGCATGCTCCTTCGCCGTTGAAGCGATCTCTGTCACAAGATCGTCGCTTCGTAGGCCGCCTGTCGCGCTGATGCTGCATCTGGCGGCGCTCGCTGCGGTGACGGCAGGTTGCATCGCCCTGACGGGGCGGCCGTTATTTTCGATGGGCGTCGCGTTCGTGTTGATTGGCTTGCTCGCGGTCGTCGGCAACGCCAAATACGCCTCGCTGCGCGAACCGCTGGTCTTCAGCGACCTGAGCCTTTTCAGCCAGGTCTTCTCGCATCCTCGCCTGTATTTGCCGTTTCTTGGTTTTGGCAAGCTCATCATCGTGCTCGTCGGAATAGGGGCAGCGGCGGGGGCGTTCATTGCCGAACGTCCCGTGACGCTGCGGCAAAGATGGGCTGAAGCCGTCGTCGCATTGATTTGTCTACCAGTGTGCATCGCGCTTTCTCGTCGCTTGCCGCTCACGCTGCAACCCTTTTCGGACCAGCGCCGATTCGGTTTTTTCTCGGCGTCCGCTGCCTATTTGATCAACGGATTGAGCAGTGCGCAACGGCGCGCGTTCACTCGCGCCGAAGGTAACAGCCCGTTTTCGGTCGGGCGCCCAGACGTTCATCCGGACGTCATCGTCATTCAAAGCGAGTCGTATTTCGACGCCCGCCGGCTCGGCGAATGCGTGTCTGGCGAGCCCTATGCGCACTTCGATCGCGCAAAACGCGAGTCGTTCGAGCAAGGCGAATTGTCCGTGCCGGCCTGGGGCGCGAATACGATGCGCAGCGAATTCGCCATGCTCACCGGCCTGACGTCGGTCGAACTTGGATACGCGCGCTTTTATCCGTATATGTTCGTGCGCCGGGCGTGCGCGTCGCTGGCGGGTTATTTCCGGCGCGGAGGATATCGCACGGTGGCCCTGCATCCGTACCACGCGAACTTCTTTGGCCGTCGACGGGCATTCGCGCACATGCACTTCGACCGCTTTCTGGACATTGAGCATTTCGAAAGTGCGTCTCGTGTGGGGCCATACGTTGGGGATCTTGCGGTAGCGGACAAGCTCATCGCCCTCCTGCAGGCCAGTGACGACAAACCGCTGTTTGCGTTTGCGATCACGATGGAAAATCACGGCCCTTTGCATCTGGAGACGGTTTCCCCTGGGGAGTCCTCATCGCGGCACACGCTAGGAGACGACGCACGCTGGCGCGACCTGACCGCGTACCTTCGGCATGTGGAAAACGCGGACGCGATGATCGGCAGGTTGACCGACTATCTGCGCGGGCGTAATCGGCCGACGGTCCTGTGTTTTTATGGCGATCACGTTCCTGCTATGTCTTCCGTGTTCGATGCGCTCGAAACGGAACCGACGAACAGTGATTACTTTATTTGGCGCAATTTCGGAAGCGACATCGGCAAGCGCCGAGATGTTGGTGTCGAGACTCTCGGTTCCACGATACAGCGCGCGATGATGCCTGCCGATGGTGGCGACACCGATTCGCGAAACGAATTGCAGCAGATGCCGGCATGATGATGGAAAGAAAAATAGCAATTATCGGGATGGCATGTCGCTTTCCCGGCGGAGTGACCGGACCCGAAGACTTCTGGCAACTGCTGTGCGATGAGCGCGACGCAGTGACCGTCGTGCCACCCGATCGATTCGGCACGGAGTTCTACCAGCATCCGTCCAGGAAAGAGCCGGGGAAGAGCTACACGTTCTCGGCGGGTGTTCTCGACAACGTGGCCGGTTTCGATGCCGCTTTCTTCGGCGTTTCGCCGCGCGAGGCGACCCAGATGGACCCGCAGCAGCGTCTGCTGCTCGAACTCGCGTGGGAAGCGTTCGAGGACGCCGGTGTGCGTCCAGCGGAGATGCGCGGCCGGGACTGCGGCGTGTTCGTCGGCGCCGCAAGCATGGACTACGGCAACCGCAGCATGGACGACCTGAACTGGATCGATCCATACTCGGCCACGGGCAACACGCTCAGCATTGCGTCCAATCGCGTTTCCTATCTGTTCGATCTGCGCGGTCCGAGCATGTCGGTGGACACTGCCTGCTCGTCGTCGATCGTCGCGCTGCATCAGGCCGTGCAGGCATTGCAGTCGGGCGAAACCGAAATGGCGCTCGCGGGCGGCGTCAATCTGCTGCTTCATCCGTTTGGCTTCGTGAGCTTCTCGAAGGCGTCGATGCTGTCGCCGCGAGGCCGCTGCCGCGCATTCGATGCGACCGGCGACGGCTATGTGCGCGCCGAGGGCGGCGCCTTCGTGCTACTCAAGCCGCTCGAGCGCGCGCTTGCGGACGGCGACACAATTCACGCGGTCATCGCCGGTTCGGGCGTGAATTCCAACGGCCATTCGCACGGCGGTATCAGTGTGCCGACGACGGCCATGCAGACCGAACTGCTGCGCTCGGTCTACCGCCGCGCGGGCGTTGATCCGCGCTCGCTCGCCTATCTGGAAGCTCACGGCACGGGTACCGCAGTCGGCGACCCGATCGAGGCGCGCGCGCTAATAGAGGCAGTCGCGGGCGGCCGTCCGGCCGACGATCCGCTCCTGATCGGCTCGGTCAAGACCAACGTCGGGCACCTCGAAACCGCCTCGGGCATGGCCGGCCTCTTCAAGGCGATCCTCTGCCTGAAGCACGGCGCGGTGCCGCGCTCGCTCCATTTCGAAACGCCCAATCCCGCCATCGATTTCGAGGGCGGACGCCTACGCGTCGTCGACCGCTTCACCCCACTCTCGCGGCGTGATGGTGCGCCGCTGACGATTGGCGTCAACTCGTTCGGCTTCGGCGGCACCAACGCGCACGTCGTGCTAGCGGAGGCGGTGAGGGTAGCCGCGCCCGTCGCGCCTGTCGCCGGCATGCTGGCGGTTGCGCACGCAGCCTTGCCGCCGCTCGTCCTTACGGCGCGCTCGCAGGTTGCGCTTGCCGCACTCGCCGCGCGCTACCACGCGCGCCTCGCGAGCGGCGCCGATTGGTCTGCGCTCGCGGTCGGCGCCGCGCGCCGCCGTGAATGGCTCGAACAGCGCGTAGTCATTGCGCCGCCCGGCCTGAAAGCCGGTTGCGCCGCACTCTTGATGCTGGCGGATTCGTCCGATCAGGCGCTCCCGGCTTACGTCGCTCGCGGCCAGGCCTTGGCGGCGGCCGCCAAGGTGGCGTTCGTCTATGCTGGCAACGGCTGCCAATGGGCCGGCATGGGCAAGCAGCTCTATGCGGAAGACGCAGTGTTCCGCACGGCGCTCGACGAAGTCGACGTGCTTTGGCGTGCCGACGGCAGCGACTCGCTCGTTGACGTGCTGCGCGCCGGCGCGAGCGCCGAATGGCTCGCCGCGACGGAGAACGCGCAGCCGCTACTCTTCGCTATCCAAGTTGGCATCACGCGCGCACTCGAAGCGCGCGGCATCTGTTTCGATGCGGCGGTCGGTCATAGCGTTGGTGAAATCGCGGCCGCGTGGGCATCGGGCGCGCTGACGCTTGCCCAGGCCGTGCGCGTGATCCGCGTTCGCAGCAGCGCGCAGGGCCTGACGCGCGGCACCGGCAAGATGGCTGCGGCGGGCATTGGCGAAGCCGAGGCACGGCAGTTGATCGCACACCTCGGTCTCGCGGAGATGGTCGAACTGGCCGGCACCAACAGCCCCGAAGCCGTCACGCTGGCCGGATCGCCCGAAGAACTCGAAGCGATCGGCGCTTCGCTCGCCGCGAACGGCAGCTTCTTCCAACTGCTCGATCTTGATTACGCGTTCCACAGCAGCCGCATGGACGCCATCGAGCCGGTCGTGCGCGCCGGTCTCGCCGATCTGGCTCCGCGCGAAGGCACGAAGCGCTACGTCTCGACTGTCACCGGCGACACGCTTGCCGGCACGTCGCTCGACGCAGGCTACTGGTGGCGCAACATCCGGGAGCCGGTGCGTTTTGGCGAAGCGCTCACGCGTCTCGCCGATACAGGCGTAAGCGTGTTCATCGAAATCGCCCCGCACTCGATTCTGCGCCACTACGTCAAGCAGACGCTCGCGAGCCTGAATCTCGCCGGTGAGGTCGTGCCCACACTCAAGCGCCATCACGACAGCGCGCAGATGCTCGCGCATTCGACGCTATCGGCGGTCGCGCACGGCGCGCGCGTCGATGTCGACCGCTTCGTGCCAGTAGCGTCTCAGGGCTCATATGTGGCGCTGCCGACTTACCCGTGGCAGCGCGAACGCCACTGGCAGACGGCCACCATCGAAGGCTACAACCTCGTGAATCGCCGCGTCGATCATCCGCTGCTCGGCTACCGTCTGCACGAGCATGCGTTTGCATGGGAAAACCAGCTCGATCCGCAGCGCGTGCCGATGCTCGCCGATCACGTCGTCGATGGTGGCGTTGCATTTCCGGGCGCGGGCTACGTGGAAATGGCGCTGGCCGCTGCGCGCGTGTTCTTCCGCACGTCGGACGTCGCGCTCGAGAACCTCGAGATCCGCATGCCGGTCGTGTTCCAGCCGCAGCACGCGAAGCTGTTGCGCTTCGTGATCGACGCGCGCACCGCGTCGTTTACGATCGAGACGCGCGAGCGCATGAGCGACGGGCCGTGGAATCTCAACGTGACGGGCCGCCTGCTCGAAAGCGGCAGCACGCTAGGCGCGCAGAGCACGGCCGATGAATCGGTGCTGGCGCGCCTCGAAGCTATCCCCGCGATGCCCGGCGACGCCCTCTACGCAAGCACGACCGCTATCGGTCTGAGCTATGGTCCGGCGTTCCGCTGGGTGCACAAGGTGCAGGTGCAAGGCGACGACGCGCTCGCTGACTTTGAAGTGCCGCAGGTGCTTGCCGGCGCGCACGCGGTGGCCGGCTGGCTGCTGCATCCCGCGCTGATGGACAGCGGTTTTCATCCGCTCTTCGCCGTGCTGGGCCAGGCCGGCGCCGCGCCAGGCGAAGCGCGAGCAGCCTTCGTGCCGGTACAGATCGGCCGCGTCGACTTTCTGCGTGGCGACTCGGTACGGCGTGTGCTGGCGCGTGTGCAGCGGCGCAGCCCGCATTCGATCGTTGCGTCGTTCGAATTCCTCGACGCCGACAATGCAATCGTCGCGCGTCTTTCTGCGTGCCGTTTCCGCCGCGTCGACCTTACGGGCCGACGCCACGCCGCACCGGCGCGCTTTGCCTACGCGCTTGAAGCGCGTCCGCTGCCTGAGGGCTTCACGGCTGCCGCGCTGCCCACGCCGGCTGCGCTCGTCGAACGTGCGAGCGCGCGTCTCGCTTCGCATGAGGACAGCGCGCAACGTACGCGTCACTTGAACGAAACGCTGCCGTTGCTCGACGTGCTCGCGGGCCTGTACGCGTTGAACGCGCTAGAAGCGATCGGCGCATTCGCGCAGCTCGTGCTGCCCACGCTCGCCAATACGCCACTGCTCGCGCGCCTTGCGCAGATCGTCGTGGAAGACGGACTCGCCCGCTTCGAGGGCGAGCGTCTCGTGCGCGACGACGCGGCCGTCTTCGCGGCGATGCCTTCGCATGATGCGCTGTGGCGCGATGTGCTGGCGGTTTCGCCCGCGCACGTCGCCGAACTGACACTGCTCGCGCACGTGGGCGCGGCGCTGCCACGCGTGCTGCGCGATGGAGCATCCGATGCCGATGCGCCCGCGTTGCTGTCGCCGACGGGGCGCAGCCTCGTCGAGCAGTTTTTCGACGCTTCGCCCACGTGGTCGCATGCCCGCGCGATGCTCGCCGCCTGCGCGAAAGAAGCGCTGGCAGCGTGGCCGGGCACTCGTCGCCTGCGCATGCTGGAAATCGGCGCGACGAGCGTCGAAGTGCTCCAGCCGCTCGACATCGGCGTGCCGGCTTCGCGGTGCGAACACGTGATTGCAGGCACGCACCAGCAGCTCGCCGCGCTCGACGCGGAAGCGCACGCGCACGTTCAGACGCTGCAGCTCGGAGTGAACGAACCGCTTTTCACGCATTACCGTGACGCCGCGCCGTTCGACGTGATCGTCGTCAATCGCATGATCGGCGAACAGGCCGATCCACTCTCCACGCTGCAAGCAATTGCCGAACGGCTCGCGCCGGGCGGAGTAGTCGTGCTCGCCGACGCGCGCCGCAGCCGTTTCGCCGACATCGTCTTCGGCGTGGCGGGCCACGAGGTCGCCGCACAGGCCTACGGCGCGCTCGCACCGGCCGCGCTTCGCACGCTTTGCGAACGCGCCGGTCTGCAGGACGTCGTGCGTCACTCAGAGCAGGGCCTCGATCTCGAAGGTGCGCCGACGCTGATGGTCGCGCGCAAGCCTGCGTCCGCTCAGCAGATGCAACCCCGTTCGACCGACGCGCAGCCGTGGCTGATCGTGCAGAGCGGCAACGACGCGTTCGGGTCTGCGCTCGCGGAAGAACTCGAGCGCTTTGGCTGCCAGGTTGAAGCGACGAGCGTGCGCGAAGCGGCCGCATGGCTCGAACGCAAGAACACGCAAGCGCAGATCGTGTTCGTGGCACCGCTCGTACAGCTCGACGACGCCAGCGGCGCCGACATCATGCGCGCGCAGCAGGACGGCGTGCTCGCGCTCGCCATGCTCGCACGCGAATTCGAAACAGCCTGCGTGGCCGCGCTGGCGCGCCTGTCCGTGGTGACACGCGGAGGCGCGCCGTTCAGTCAAGGCTCGGGCACAGCGGCGCAGCCCGAGCAGGCGAGCCTATGGGGCCTCGGCCGCGTGATGGCGAACGAATACCCGACGCTTGCGCTGCGCCTTATCGACGTGGCGGGCGCGGATGGCAAGGCCGTATCGCAGTTGGCGCACGCGCTCACGCACTATGACGGCGAGGAAGAGGTGCTGCTCACGGCGCAGGGCCGCTACGTGCCACGCATGCTGCCGGCGCAAACAGCGGAACGGCAGACGCCGCGCGACGAATCCACGGCTGAACAGGTGGCCGACCCCGTGCCCGCAGTGCTGGCGTTCGATATGCCCGGCTCGCTACGCAACCTCGAATGGTTCGCGTTGCCCGAGCGCGAACTGAGTCCAGGCGAAGTCGAGATCGCGCCGATGGCGACCGGTCTGAACTTCCGCGACGTCATGTATTCGATGGGCCTGCTCTCCGACGAGGCGGTCGAAACCGGTTTCGCGGGCGCGACGATCGGTATGGAACTCTCGGGCCGCATCATGCGCGTCGGCGCGGGCGTCAAAGGCTGGGCGCCCGGCGACGCGGTGCTCGGCTTCGCGCCGGCTTCGTTCGCCACGCGGGTGGTCACGCGTGCGAGCGCGATCGCGCGCAAGCCCGAAACGATTTCCTTCGAAGCAGCCGCTACGATTCCCACGACCTTCTTCACCGCGTACTACGCACTGTGCGAGCTCGCACGGCTGCGCCGGGGCGAGCGCGTGCTCGTACACGGCGGTGCGGGTGGTGTCGGCATTGCCGCGATCCAGATCGCCCGCCATCTCGGCGCGGAAGTGTTCGCCACCGCTGGCGCCGACGAAAAACGCGAGTTCGTGCGCCTGCTCGGCGCCGATCGCGTGTTCGACTCGCGCAGCCTCGCGTTCGCCGACGAGGTGCGCGTCTGCACGAACGGTGAGGGCGTCGACATCGTGCTCAACTCGCTCGCGGGCGAGGCGATGGTGCGCGGCATCGACACGCTGCGTCCGTTCGGCCGCTTCCTTGAACTGGGCAAGCGCGACTTCTACGAGAACAGCCAGATCGGCCTGCGGCCGTTCCGCAACAACATCAGCTATTTCGGCATCGACGCCGATCAGCTCATGGGCGTGCTGCCCGCACTCACCACGCGCCTCTTCGAGGAAGTGATGGCGCTCTTCGTGAACGGCGTGCTGCATCCGTTACCGTATCGTGCCTTCCCGGCCGCGCGCGCGGAGGAGGCGTTCCGCTACATGCAGCAGGCGCGCCAGATCGGCAAGGTGCTCGTCACCTATCCGTCGGGTACGCCGGCGCCCACGCGGGGCGTCGCGCAGCCCGTGCTGCGCCTCGACCCGCAGGCGGCGTATCTGATAGTCGGCGGAACTGGTGGTCTCGGTTACGCAAGCGCGCGCTGGATGATCGCGCGCGGCGCGCGTCACGTGACGCTCGCGAGCCGCGGCGGCGCACTCGACTCGGCGAAGCAGCAGGAACTCGAGCGCTGGCGTGCCGAGCATGGCGCGACCGTGACAGTGGTGTCGTGCGACGTGACCGATGCGGCGGCGCTCGATGGTCTGATCGAGCGCATCGAGGCGCGCGGAACGCCGCTCAAGGGCGTGCTGCACTCCGCGATGCGCATCGACGACGGCCTGCTGCGCAACATCGACGACGCGCGCATGCTCGCCGTGCTCGAACCCAAAGTTGCGGGTGCATGGAATCTGCACCGCGCGACGCAGCGCTGCGCGCTCGACTTCTTCGTGCTGTATTCCTCGGCCACGACTTATCTCGGCAATCCGGGCCAGGGCGCGTATGTGGCGGCTAATAGCTTCCTCGAAGCGCTTGTCGCCCATCGCCGCGCGGCCGGGCTGGCCGCCACCTTCATGGCGTGGGGGCCGATCGAGGATGTTGGCTTCCTCGCGCGCAACAGCACGACGCGTGAAGCGCTGCAGGCGCGCATCGGCGGTGCGTCGATCACCTCTGACGAGGCGATGACGGCGCTCGAGCACGCGCTCGCAACCGGTGCGGTCGGCGAGGCTGTGGTGCGTCTGGACTGGGCGGCGATCGCGCGCGGCATGCCCGCCGCGCAGGCGCGTCGCTACATGGCATTGCAAGGCGGCGGCGCTAGCGAGACAACGAGCGAGGACGGCGCACTGCTCGAACAGTTGCGCGCTCTCCCGAAAGTCGAAGCGGTCGCGGCGGTCGAGACCGCGCTGCGCGGTCACATCGCGCGCATCCTGCACATGTCGCCGGAGCGCATCGCGCTCGACCGCTCGGTGCTCGATCTTGGCATGGACTCGCTGATGGGGATGGAACTCGGCATGGCGGTCGAGGAGTCGTTCGGCGTGAAGCTGTCGATCATGGCGATCGCCGAAGGCGCGACGGTGCACACGCTCGCCGTGCGCATCGTCGACATGCTCGACGACGAGAGCGGCGAAAACGAGCCCGGCACGCAGGGGGCCGCGAATGGCGCGAACGAGGAATTCGCGGCGCTGGCCGCGCGCCACGCGCTCGACGAGAACGAGGCGCGCGCGCTGCTCAAACGTAATCGAAACGCGGGCAACAACTATCAGGATCAACAGGGAGACGAGTCATGTCAGTCGACGCCGGCGTTTGCGGAGTGAAGCTGCCTGCGGGCTGGCGGCCGAGCGAAGGCACGCTGGCGCGGCCGCTCGAACTGTCGGGGCACGGCTTGCACACCGGGCGGCGCGTGAACGTGCGCATTTTGCCCGTCGAGACCTCGGCGACGGCGGGCGGACGACACGGCATCGTGTTTCGGCGCCTGCACAAGGGGCAAGCGCTCGGCACGGTGGCCGCCGATCCGTCGTTGCGCCGGGGGCAGCCGCTCTGCACGATGTTGCGCGCGAAGGATGGCCTCGGCGTGCGCACGGTCGAGCACCTGCTCGCGTCGTTGCTCGCGTGCGAGATCGATCACGCGATCGTCGAACTCGACGCTGAAGAAGTGCCGATTCTCGACGGCAGCGCGCAGCCATGGATCGATGCGATCCTGGCATGCGGGCGCGCCGCGCTGCCGCAGCCGAAGCGCTTCTTGCGCGTGCTCGAGACTGTGAGCGTCGCCGACGGTGAGGGCGCCGCGCGCCGTGAAATGCGCGTCGAGCCCGCCGACGACTATGCGCTCAGCGTGCACAACAACGACCTCAAGGGGTTCGGCGACATGGAATGGCACGGCCGGCTCACGCCGCGCGCCTTTGCCGATGAGATCGCTTCGTCGCGCTCGTATGGGCAGATCAAGTGGGCCGTGCCCGCGATCGTCGTGGGCTATCTGCGCGGCTGGCCCATTCTGCGCGGCGCACGGATGTCATGCACGGCGGCGATTGTCGGCAAGCGTGTAGTAGGCGGCTTGCGTCAACCAGACGAGTTCGTGCGCCATCGCGTGCTCGATCTGGTCGGTGACCTCGCGCTCGCCGGTGCGCCGCTGCTCGCTCACGTGAGCGCGCGGCGGCCAACGCATGAAATGAACTACCGGCTGCTTGCTGCGCTGTTGGGCACACCGGGCGCATACGAGTGGGTCGAGGCGCACGCATAACGCAGGCATGCCACATAAACAGGTTAGATCGGATTACATGGGACTCGGGGAAACACTACGCCAGCAATTGGCGGCCAAAGCGCTGAAGCGGCAACTGGAGCGCGCGACCGATGCGGTTGCGGCGCCTGGGATGCCTGATGGTGAGGCGGCGTATGCCGCGCAGACACTGTCAGCGCGCAGCCGCTTCGAAGCGATGCCGCAATTCCAGCAGGTCAAGCTGATGCGCGAGATGGGCGAGACGCTGGGCGTCGAGTCGCCGTTTTTTCGCGTGCACGACGGCATTGCGGGTGCGACTACGCAGATAGGCGGGCGCGAGTATGTGAACTTCGCGAACTACAGTTATCTCGGGTTCGCAGGTGAGCCGGCCATCGGGGCGCGCGCCAAGGCGGCGATCGACCGGTACGGCACGTCCGCTTCGGCGAGCCGCATCGTTGCGGGCGAGCGGCCCGTGCATCGTGAGCTCGAACGAGCGCTCGCCGCGTTCTATGAAACGGACGACTGCGTCGCGTTCGTGAGCGGCCACGCGACGAACGTCACCGTCATTGGTTCGCTGTTCGGGCCGGGTGATTTGATCGTGCACGACGCGCTCGCGCATAACAGCATCGTGCAGGGGGCACAGCTAAGTGGTGCAAAGCGACTGAGCTTCGCGCACAACGACTGGCAGGCGCTCGACGAACTGCTTACGCGCGTGCGCCGCGAGTATCGCAACGTGTTAGTCGCGATCGAAGGTCTCTACAGCATGGACGGTGACTTTCCCGATCTGCAGCGCTTTTGCGAGGTGAAGGAGCGGCACGGTGCGTTCCTGTTGGTCGACGAAGCACATTCGCTTGGCGTGCTCGGCGCGACGGGCAGGGGTATTCGCGAGCACTGCGACGTGGCGTCGGACCGCGTCGATCTGTGGATGGGCACGATGAGCAAGACGCTGGCAGGTTGCGGAGGCTTTATCGCTGGCTGCCAGCCGCTCGCCGATATGCTTCGCAACCTTGCACCGGGTTTTCTCTATAGCGTGGGTCTCGCTCCGGCGCTTGCCGAGGCTTCGCTCGCCGCGCTTGAATGTTTGATCGCGCAACCTCACCGTGTCACGCAATTGCAGGCGCGCGGTCGCCAGTTTTTGACAGCGGCGCACGCAGCCGGACTCGACACTGGCACGAGCGCGGGCTATGCAGTCGTGCCGGTCATCACGGGCAGTTCGCTGAAAGCCGCGCAGTGGGCGAATGCGCTGTTCGAAGAGGGTATCAACGTGCAGCCGATTTTTTATCCGGCTGTGGAGGAGAAAGCGGCGCGCTTGCGCTTCTTCATCTGCTCGACGCATGAGCCGGAGCAGATTAGCCGGACGGTTGCAGCGGTGGCGAGGCTGGCGGGGTGTTGAACCTTTTGTGTGGTGCGAGATTGTCGCGCGGTTAGTGCTGTTGCTGCTGATCGTGCGCTTGTTATTAGCACGTTTTGGAGCGTAATCGAATTTCAACGGAAATAAGAAACGCTATCGCGTGCAATTGACACTGGATAAAATGCTGGCTATCCAAAATAGCGCTAAATGTGCCAGCTCAATTTTAAAAGCGGTGCGCTCGTCAGGGTGAGCTCGTAACGCGATGTGATGACTGGCTTTCGCCGGAAGTTTTCAGCATCGTGGCAACCCGATTCGCAGGTCGCGCCCGGTTCAGGTTTCAGGGTTCATGAATAAGACTTTTTTTATCGCTTGCCTTCCGGTGGTTTTGACGTTGTCGGGGTGCGCTACGTTTCCGGGTTGGATGCCGTCGTCGGGCGCGAGCCGAGAGCAGGTTTTAGAACAGCACGATTCGGGGCGCGTTGAGGGCATTCAGGTCGTGGACGTCAACGATGCATTGGCACGCAAGTTGGCCAATGCCAAGCAGCTCGGCCGATTCTCGAACATCTTCACGAGCGGGACGGCCAACATTTACGTGATTGGCCCGGGCGATGTGATCGACGTGACGATATGGGAGGCGCCGCCAGCGATATTGTTTGGGAGCCTGACGCCGGCAACATCGATCGCCGCCATAACGCCGAGCGGCAGCACGGGCGTGCCATTGCCGCCTCAGATGGTAGACGCGGATGGCACGATCTCGGTGCCGTTTGCTGGCCGGGTCTTCGTCAAGGGCCTGACTATCGAGCAGATCGAGGCCAGCATTTTGCGTCAGCTCAAAGGCAAGGCAAATCAGCCTCAGGTACTAGTGAGTCTGGCGAAGAACAACGCATCGAATGTCACGGTTATTGGTGAGGTAAATGACAGCAAGATGATGCCGCTTACCCCGCGAGGTGAGAGGTTATTGGATGCGTTGGCGTTTGCAGGGGGAGGGAAGCAGACGATCAGCCATATGGCTATTCGTCTTTCACGCGGCAATGTGACGGCGACAATGCCGCTGGATTCCGTGATTCGCGATCCGCATCAGAACGTGCCGCTCCGGCCCGGCGATGTAGTGACAGCGCTTTATCAACCCGAGACGTTCTCGGTGTTGGGCGCAACGGGCAAGAATGAGGAAATTCCACTTGAAGCCCAAGGAATCTCGCTGGCTCAGGCGCTCGCTCGCTCGGGCGGGCTCAGTGATTCTCGCGCGGATGCGCGAGGAGTATTTGTGTTCCGGTTTGAGGATGCGAAGTTGGTCGATCGCAAGGATGCATCCGTTCAGCCAGTCAACGGAACCGTGCCGGTTGTTTATGAAATCAACCTGCGTGATCCTGCCTCGTTTTTTGTGACGCAGAATTTCCCGATTCAGAACCACGACCTGATCTACGTTTCGAATTCGCCGGGTGCCGAGTTCAGCAAATTTCTGTCCTATATCACGATGGTGGCCTATCCCGCGGCGACCATCACTTACGACATGAATCGGTAGCGGCTTATGACAGGAAAGACTCGTAGTCCGAGCGAAATTACGTTTTCGGTCTGGCGCGCTATTTTTTTGCGTGAGGCGGTTGATCGTCTGTTCGAAGGGCGTGCCGCTTGGCTGTGGCTACTAGTTGAGCCAGTTGCCTACATTGGTCTGCATGCTTTTGGATTCGAGACATTGCACGTTAACCAGGTTGGTGGAATGGCGATCAATATGTTCATTGTCGCGGGCTTCATCGGATTTCTGCTTTGGCGTCGCACATGGATGCAGGTGTTGCATGGAATCGACTCGAATCGGGCTTTTTTCGCTTATCGGCAAATCAAACCTTTTGATGTCGCGTTCGTGCGCGCGTTCGTCGAGTTGTTCCTCATGGTGCCAGTCGCGATTCTAATCATGTCTCTGGTGATCATGACTGGACATGGAATAACGCAGAACACGCAAGATCCAGTATGGCTTCCGCAAAATCCTCTGCTGGTGATCGCAGCGATTTTCGGACTGTGGTTATTGGGTTTGGGATTCGGAATGGTGACCTCGGTGCTGATGCGATTTGTTCCTGAAGTCGATCACATCTTCAAGATTCTTTATCTTCCGTTGTATTACATGTCGGGTGCGTTGTTGCCGCTGACGTTGTACGTGCCGCTGCCTTATCAATACATCTTTGCCGCCAACCCCATCGTTGATGGCGTTGAGATGATGCGGCTGGGTTATTGGCCCAATTACAACGCGCTCGCAGGCGTGAGCCTTGGTTACGTTTATGCGTGGGCCCTGGCCCTGCTGCTGCTGGGGTTGATGTTGTACAAGCGGTTCTCCAGAAAGCTGGTGATGCGATGATACTTGTCGAAGACGTTCACAAACGCTACCAGAGTGAACACGGAGCCGGAAAATGGATATTGGGTGGCATCAATATCACGATTCCATCGCGTCACAGTGTGGCCTTGATTGGAAAAAACGGCGCTGGTAAATCCACTCTGCTGCGGATCATTGGCGGAATCGATTTTCCGACCAAGGGACGCGTTCAACGCCTTTGCCAGGTCTCCTGGCCCATGGGTGGCGCCGGTCTGGAGGGGACATTGACCGGGCGTCAAAACGCAAAATTCGTGTGCCGGATTCACGGTCACCAGGATGAGCTCGTCGATCGCCTGGCCTATATCCAGGATTTCGCCGAATTAGGCGCTGCCTTTGACGAACCCGTGCAGACCTATTCGTCGGGCATGCGCTCGCGCCTGCAATTCGCGATGTCTTTGGCTTTCAATTTCGATGTGTACATTTCCGACGAAGTAACGGCGGCAGGAGACGCGAGATTCAGAAAGAAAGCCGCAAACGCTTTCAAAAATATGACCGCTCAGGCTAGCGTGATCATGGTCTCCCACGACGAAAACACACTGAAACAGTTTTGTCAGTCGGCTATCTGGATCAATAACGGCCAGGCCCACTGGTTCGACGATCTCGAAGATGGTTTGAAAGTCTATAAGGATTATGTTCTGGTATGAGTGATTCATTGTTGCCGGCCAACCCGGGTGTAATTGCCAGATCGGGCATGTTCCTGGGCCAATGCAAGGACGCTTTGTTTTCGGTCAGGGCTTTTAAATTGCTCATCCGACTGGTCGCCGCGTACACGATTCTGTCCATTCCGTACTGGTTGTTCTTCGCGTCCGATCGTTACGTTTCGAATGCGATTGTGGTCATCCAACGGACCGATCAAGTCAGCGGCTCGCCAATCAGCCTTGCGCCGGGCATTGCCGCAGTCGCAGGCGCCGCCAGCCCGAGCAGTGCCGATCAGTTGTTACTGACGCAATATCTTTTGTCACGGGAGATGCTGGATAAGCTGGATGCCGCGTTTGATCTGCGCTCGCACTACAGCGGCTGGCATCATGATCCGATTTCGCGCATGTTGTTCAGGAATGAGCCGGCTGAATGGTTCTATCAGTACTGGCTGTCGCGCGTTGACGTCGAATACGACAGCTACAACGGCGTCATCGACATCCAGATCCAGGCCTACGATGCCAAAACCGCGCGTGCCATCGTGGAGTTCATGATCCGCGAGGGGCAGGCACAGATGAACCGGATCGGTCATCAACTCGCGCAGTCCCAGGTTGATTTCCTGACCAAGCAGGTCACAGTCACACACCAACGCCTGCTCGACGAGACGCAGGCCCTCGTTGATTTCCAGAATCACCAGGGACTAGTCGCGCCCGCAACTACGGCAGCGAGTCTTAACGGCCTGATCGACAAGCTCGAGGCGCAGAAAACCGAGGTTCAGACCCAACTCGATTCGCTGCCTTCGACGTTGAGCGCCAATCAACCCACTGTGGTGATGCTCAAGAAGAATCTCGCCGCCATTGATCAGCAGATTGCGCAAAGGCGAGCGGAACTGGCTTCACCGTCAAGCAAAACACTGAACTACACGGTCGAAGAGTTCCAGCGCTTGCAGATGCAGGTCGGCTTCGCCCAGGACTTGTACAAGACTGCGCTTTCAGCATTGGAGCAGGGCCGCATGGATGCAGCCCGTACCTTGAAGATGGTTTCGGTGTTGCAGCCCGCGACGCGGCCGGACTACCCCGTGGAGCCGAAGCGCTTGTATAGCGCATTCGTGACCTTGCTCGTCGGGCTTGCGATGATGGGTGTCTTGAAACTGATCGAGAGCATCATCCTCGATCACGTCGACTGAGCCACTGAACTGTATCTGCTCACGTAACAGTTTTTTGCCAGGAACAAACAGTCAAAATGAAAAACCTGATTGTCGTAGGAGCGCGGCCGGAAGCGGACGCCTATGTCGGGATGTCACACGCGAACAATTCTCATGGCGACGACAACGCCGCGCATGGCATGCGCGATATCCTGGTGAAGGTATCGTGAATACCATTTCGATCATCGGTCTCGGCTACATCGGCCTACCCACTGCAACAATGTTTGCCTCGCGCCGGCTCCGTGTCATTGGTGTCGATGTCTCGCCCTATGTTGTCGACACCATTAATCGCGGGAATATCCATATCGTCGAGCCCGAGCTCGATATCCTCGTTCAGGCCGCGGTCGGCGCGGGCTATCTTCGGGCGACTCTGCACGCTGAGGCCGCCGATGCGTTTATCATCGCCGTGCCGACTCCATTGACTGGAGATAACAAGCCCGATGTGAGCTATATCGAAGCTGCGGCCAGATCGATCGCCCCAGTGCTCAAGCCAGGCAATGTGGTCATCCTTGAATCCACTTCTCCGGTAGGCACGACGGAGCGCCTCGCCGAGTGGCTCGCGGAGTTCCGTCCGGATCTGAGCTTTCCGCATCAGCGCGGCGACGCGTCGGATATCCGGATCGCGCATTGTCCCGAGCGAGTATTGCCCGGACGTGTCGCGCATGAGCTGGTTGCCAACGACCGTATTATCGGCGGCATGACGCGTACTTGTTCCGAGGCGGCTGTTGCGTTGTACAAGCTCGTCGTGCAAGGCGATTGCATCGTCACTGACGTGCGGACCGCCGAAATGTGTAAGCTGGCTGAGAACAGCTTTCGTGACGTCAATATCGCCTACGCAAACGAACTCTCGATAATCTGCGATCAACAGGGCATCGATGTGTGGCAAGTCATCCGGCTTGCCAATCGGCATCCGCGCGTCAACATTCTGCAGCCGGGCTGCGGCGTTGGCGGACACTGCATTGCGGTCGATCCCTGGTTCATCGTGGACAGTGCGCCGGCGGACACGCAATTGATCCGTGCCGCGCGCCATGTGAACGACTCGAAACCGGCATGGGTCTCGCTCAAGGTAGACCGGGCCGTCGAAGAGCTGACCCGATCAGGCGTCGCGCTCGAGGATATCCGGATCGCGTGTCTGGGCATCACCTACAAGGCGGACATCGACGACCTGCGCGAGAGCCCCGCGCTCGAAATCGCCGAAGATCTCGCGCGCCGCTACGACCAAAAAATTGCGATCGTTGAACCCAACCTCCAGGTATTGCCCGATCACCTTGAGCAGACGAACGCCACGCTACTAACGCTGGACGACGCAATCGCCCAAAGTAACATCCTCGTTTTGCTTGTGGAGCATGCCGAATTCAAGCGCGTCAGGCCCGAACTGAACCGGCGACAAAAGCTGATCGATACACGCGGTATATGGGGAGTGAAATAAATGATGGAACAAAACAATCATGTCCCTGTTGCATTGGATTTCGACGGCGTGAAATATGAAAACGAATTACTGATCGAGCAGCTGCATCAAGTTCAGGAAGAGTTGGAGCGTTGCCAACTGCGGAGTGAGGCACTCGAAAAGGAGGCGGGGCAGCATTCCCAGCGGAGCATTTCGCTAGGAAAAGACTGGGTGGATGACGAGCTGGTCGGTGCACTCGCTGAGTGTCAGCACTTACGTACCGTGGTCAAAGTCCAGCGAGACGTACACGAAGTGCAAACGCGAAACGCACTGAACGTGAAGCTGGGAGACCTCATGATTCGGGGTGTCGATTCTCCCAGAGCGTTGCTCGCACTGCCTGTCAGGCTTGCCGGGATTTGGCGCAGGTATCGCCGCGTGACGGCGCCCGAGTCGCTTGGGGGAAAAGATTTCGGCCGGGTCATCGAAGCCTTCAAGACGGGCGGCTTTGAGGCGGCTGAAAAGCTTTTGCTCAACATTTCCCCGATCGTACAAGCGAACGCGTACACGGCGCTGAGCAGGTATTTGATCGAGCAAAATCGCGGCGGCGCGGCCGAGGCCGCACATCGGGCCTTTGCGTTGGATCCGAAAACGTATCGCCTTAAGTGGCTCGCTTTTAAGCTTCATAAGGCGGGCGACGTCATTCAGGCGCAGGCGATGATTGACGTCCTGCCGTCGGATACAGCATTTAGCGAATCGGAGACGCGACAGGCGAATCAGTTGCGCAACGAGGCTGCGCTCGCGCGCCAACGCGACGCCAAACAAAAGACGGGATACGACGAACGACGCATCGAAGTCGAGAAAAGGCTGAATCGCGTGACGCAAGAGCGGGACCAGCAAGCGACGCTTGCCGCTGAGCGTGCGAGGCAAATCGACGCCCTCAAGCAAATCAAAACGCAGCGGGAGCGGGATGCGGAGGCACTGAAAGTCAAGCACCAGACAGCGGCGAGATTGGCAGATGAGGGCCGCAAGGAGATCGATCTCCTCACTCAAGCTCAAGCGAGCCTCGATAGAGACAAGGCGGCTCTCGAAGCCAGGCTCGATCAGGCTACGAAGATTGCGCTGGGTCATGCCACGAGAATTGACGAGCTCAATCAGGCGGGTGCGCAGCTGGCACAGGACAATGCCGAGCTGAGAGCGCGGCACGAGGATGCAGTCAAGCTCGCGGCCGAACTCAGGAGCGAAATCAACTCGCTGATCCAGGCGAAGGTACAGGCGCAGGCCGAGGGCGGAGCCCTCCAGACCAGGCTCGACGAGACGGCTATGAAGCTGGCACATGGTTGCGAGCAAATTGAACTCCTCAAGCAGAGCAACGCGCAACTGGAGCGCGACAAGGCCGAAGCGGCAAAGCTCGCGGCTGACTGTGCAAAGGAGGTCGAGATGCTGAAGCAAGGCCGGTTGCAACTGGAGCGCGACAAGGCGACATCGGAGAAGGCGCATCGGGACGCGGCAGCACATACGGCGGTGGGTCAGCAACTGTTGCGCGAGGAAGTGGCGCGTGCCGAGACACAGCTCGAACTGCTCAAGGACATCCTCTTTCGAGATCTAACGACATCAGGTGAGCGCTGAGATGGCTGAACTTCGGTCAGAACAACTCGTCCCACCCTACGACAAGCATTTGCTGCAGCGTGCGCAAACGCAATGGCAGTTCGGGGATTGGAACAGTCTCGCGATGCTTGATTGTGCGATGCTGCAAGACCACCCCGATCGCGCGGCGCTCGCGGTTTTTGCTGCCGCTGGCCGTCTTCAATCGGGGCTAAGTGACGATGCGCGACATTACATTCGTTTGGCATTGGACTGGGGGACAAGCAGGGCACTGGTCAGCAAGATTCTGATCTCGGCGATCCACAATACTTTGGGCCGCATCGCCGTAGCTGAGCGTCAATCAAGTCGAGCGCAGTTTCACTTCGAAAATTCGATATCGACCGGTGCATCTGAGTGCGACACCCGCCTTATAATTCAAGCACGTACGGACGCACAAACGAGGCAGATAGAGTTGCGCCGGTCACGTCTGGAAGCCGAGCGTCTTCAGGAGGGCGATGCGATCGCCATCCCCGAAGCGAGCAAGACCGCGACCGCGGTCAAGCCGAATCCCGCCCCCACCGGCAAGCCATTCGACGTGAAAGGAGCGAACAATCTGATCAGCGGGATAACGTTGACCGAGCAAAGCAGAAAGCGTTGGCCGTATTTTTTGAAAATCGAAGAACTGCAGATAGCGCTGTTTCTGCAACTGATTGCTTATGCCAAGCCTGTGCGCTTTTTCGATATCGGTGCGAATGTCGGTTTCTACACCCTTGTCGCACAGAAGTATTTTTCGCGACTCCGGTGCGTTGCATTTGAACCGACGCCGGACACGTTTACCAATCTCGTCGAGAATCTGAATGCGAACGAGCGTGAAGGTGGCGCGGAGGCCAGCTGTGTCGCGCTGTCATCGAAGAGCGGCACGGCCGAGTTTGGAGACTTTGGCGATTGCTCGGGCAAGAACTCGATTGTTTCGACTTCCATTCACGAACAAGACACCGTCAAGCATCGGATACGCGTTCCTATGGAGACGCTCGACCATCGATACGCCGAAAGACTAGGGCGGGTCATTGTCAAGATCGACGCCGAAGGCCACGAGACGGAGATCATCAAAGGCGGGGCCAGTTTTTTCCGGAAGAATGAGATCGTGTTGCAGGTCGAAACGGGCCATAAAGAGAACTCGCACGAACTCGATCAACTGATTCGGAATCAAGGGCTCGATCCGATCTTCAAGCTGGGTCCCGACAGTTATTACTCGAATGTTCCCGATCTGGTGGAGAAGTCCAGAACTGCGGAGCTTCTCGAAAACGCCAGTCGATTCCTGATCGCTCACCGCTGGGATGTACAACAGAGATTCGAGTGATCGGAAAGAGGACGCGCTCGAGCGGATCGGCCGCTTTTGCTGTGCGGAAAAAACGAACAACAAGGAAGACGTACTAGACGGTATGGACAACAACAATATCGCGGGTGCGAATGAGCTGTATCGAGCGGGTGACTTTAGCCGGGCACTCACGCTCTACGAGAGTATCGCCCGCCGCCCGGGATGGGCGGATATCGTTCGCGCCAACATCGAACTTTGCCGTCGACGGATTCACGTGCACGCCGAAGGGCAGCGCGGACATGTCGACCGCGCCGCGGTTTTATCCGATGCGCCTCAGATTGTCGTCACGATGACGACGATCCGCTCTCGTCTCCTTTATCTGCCCCGTGTGATCGAAAGCTTGGCCAAGCAAACGCTGAGGCCGGTGCGAATAGATCTCAATATTTCGCATCAGCCCTACCTGTTGGACGAAGGGCTCGCGTCGGACGATCCGGTTCTCGCCGAGCTGATGACGCTCCCATTGGTTCGCGTCAACTGGGTGGCGAATATTGGCCCGTACCGGAAGATCTGGCCGTTCCTGGAAGAGCATTTCTCCAGGGAGCGTGCCGAAGATCGGCTTTTTGTGACGGTCGATGACGACACGATCTACCCGGAATATTTCCTTGAGCAGCTTTACGAAAATTACCTCACACACGATTGCGTGGTTGCATTCCGCGGACGCCACATCGAATTCGACCGCGAGCAGGTCGGGCCATACGAAACCTGGACGTGGGGCAGGTGCGAGCCGACGCTTTCGAACCTGCCCACGGGAAAGGACGGCATTCTGTACAGCACCAAGTTTTTTACCAAGGAATTCTTGAATTTGAGTGCTGCGCTGGAGATTGCGCCGACCGCCGATGACTTGTGGATCAAATGGCATTGCGCGTTGAACGGCTTCCCGTCAATCGTTTTGAATCCAGAGGCATGTAGTTCGGATTACAAGAGCTTTCCGGTCGTCAACTACGACAAGTCTTTCAGGGGTAATAGCCTCTATGCGCGGCATAACGCTACGGGAGCGCAAAGCAAAAATGACGCTTCGGTAGAGCGGCTTGAGGCCTATTTTGCATGCGCTTATGGCTACGATTTAGCGTGGCTGATTCAGTCGGAGTCGAACGCATCATGCTAACGAAAGAGCGATTGCTGACACTGCCCAAAGGGGCGCTCGGACTGGCTATTTGTGTTTTCGTCAGCGAGCGGATCGACGCGGGGGTCATCCCGGAATTGCCCTTGGTACTCGCGGTTCTGCGCAAGCGTTTCGCGGCCAGCATCACGCTCGGCATGAGCGGAGGAGGGCGTCTTGAGCCCGAAATTCTTCAAAAGTGGCTGGCCGACGGCCTGATTGACCAGACGATTTGCTCGGGGCACGAAAGCCTCGTGTTGAACGACCTGGTCGATGCCGCGATCCGCAGCAATGCACTCACGGCAGTATTCGCAGACGTCAATGAACTGCTGAGCCGGCCGGCCCGTGTGATCCGTTTTCTTGTCGCGCACCACGGGATGATTCGCCATTCCGCATTGAGTGCGGACGGCGCCATGTGGCACGCCGGGCAATCGCAGCTGCGAGCTATTCCCAAGGCGCGATTCCCGGCGAACTGGAACGACGGACTCCGGTACGTGCATTCGGTATGTACGCCTGGAAAACAACAAACTCTGGCGATCTCGCGCGAGCCTGCGCTTGAGGGCATATCACCCACGCAATCTCATCGTTTGTTCGTGACGGAGACCGGTTTAATCCGACTGGGAGGCTGGGAGACTTTCAGGACACGACCGATCCGATTTGGCGGTGTCGATGTCAGCCAGTTTGATGCCGTCTCGGTGCTGTCGTTGAATGGGGAATTGCAGCCTGAGGGAGAGGATGCGTGGAGGACCTTGCCTGGTATCGTCCGTTCCGGAACTGAAGGCGAGTCGGTGGTGTTCGATATCTGGCCGGCGCCGTATTCACCGCCGGTCGCGGATCGCGGGAGCGAAAACGCAGCGATCGATCTTCCGAGGCAGATTTTGGTGGGGCGTCGGTGTCCGGTGCCTGTCACCGCTGTCGTGACAGCGCGTGAGGAGCAGGAGGCGGTCTACATCATGTCCAACTTCAACAAAGCCAGGTATCTTCACGCGGCCTTGTATGGGTGGCTGATGCAGACGCATTCCAGAATCAAACTGGAAATCGTCGACGATATTAGCACGGATGAATCGGTCGAAAAAACACGCGAATTTTTTGCTAGATTGAGCGTGGATCCGGCATTGTTCGCGCTTGAGATCAACGAAGCAAAGCGTGGAACATACTGGATACGCAATCTGATCATTTCCCGAAATCGACGCGACGACGTCGTTTTCTTCGTCAACGATTCCGATGACACTAGCAGTGCGCTACGTACGACGTTGCAGATAGGCGCACTCAAGTCGATGAATATTGATTTCGCGTGCCTGTTCAATATCATTCGGGTGGATGGTCAATACGCTCCGCTTCCGCTCAACGACGAGGTCGAGCGCTACGGGACGGCGTCGCTGTGCTTCAAGGCAAATCTCATCGACAAGGTGGGCTTTTTCCAGAATATCCGGAAGAACGCGGATACGGAATTTATCCGCCGCGTGAAGCGCTTCGCTGGTAAATCATCTTTATCGTGGATCAAGCTGCCCGTGATGTTCCAGCCTTTCGACGGCGGCAATTTGACCGCGGATATCTGTTCCCTCTCGGAATCGGGCGGTAAGCTGACCGTGGACAACAATCTGCGCGCCGTGCATATCGAAATTGCGGATCACCATCACCAAAGCCTTGATCCGGATACCTTGCCGGCTCATTTCGATTTCCCGCTTTCGACGTTACCGCAAGCTTACGCGCGACTAGGGCATGAGTTTCTGATCGACGGATATCGGCTGCCGGACACTGTTGTAGTGGTTCTGCAGGGTCCTGAAGTCGAGCAAGAGTCGTCGTTCCTGCTCGCCGGCGTCTCCGTCGTGGTCCAGGGGGCGGGCAACGACTGGATAGTCAAAACGAGTGAGGGCGATGAAATCCAGTCGAGCTCCGGATTTTTTGATGTGCTCAAGCAATATTCCGAGCGAAGCGCGCTTCACGCTTATGTCACGACCTCACAGCTTGTGAGCAACTTGCGTGAAGCACCGGATCGCTCTGACGGCTTCGGGGGTAAGGAGTTTTCGAATCTCGTACTGAGGTCAAAAGCTAAAGGGGATCGATACGCAATGAAATACGACGGGTCCTGGCACGATGTCGATACCTTCTTCGAAAAAAAGAAGGGCAAATTTGACAGCAAGATCATCGGCGATACGAGTATTGATGTTTCATCGATGCCGTCGCTTGATATTCCGGCTTTTTTGCATACATCGAGTCTGGCAGTATAATATTTTATTTCCGCTCGCTTTCAATGGATTCGTAAAATTGGTGGAGAATTTCTATGAAAATTGACTATCAATTTCGCAGAGTTATTTTTTTGCTGCTGATCTCATCGGCAAGCGTCTTTGGCCGGGCTGGGGTTGCGGAAGCAAAGGAGCATGAGCTTCTTCACATCGGCTACGAATCAGGAAATATTTCGCCGCAATCCGGTGTGGTCGCTCAAAGACCTAAGGCAGATGATTCGATTAATGTCGATTGCTCGGTTTCTCGTGCGGGCAAGTGTTCGTTGAAGACCATCTTGTGTCGCACTGACTCGTATATTTCATATGGAAGATATCGGGCTGAAACGGAAACAAGCGGCCTGAAGTCCCTGCTATATAGCGCAGGTGAATCCTATCGCTATGGTTTTAGCTTCAGAACGGACAACCAGTGGCAGTACGACACCCGTGAGTCCGTTGATACCGTCTGGCAATTTAAGCGATTTGGCACACATGCCGACATGTTTGTCGCCATCAAAGGGCATGATGTCGTGCTGAGAGTTCTAAAGGATGGTCAGTACGTTATAAAAAAAGATTTCGAGCCAGGAAAATGGATGGATATCAGGATAGATGTCCTATGGTCTGACGGAGCGAACGGCATGGTCGTGGTGTATCTCCGTGAGGAAGGCGAGAAGTCATACCATCCGGTGGTCAATTTTACCGGCGCGAACATGTTCAATTCCACCCTGAAGTTTGCTCGTCCAAAATGGGGAATTTACAAACCGACGTTTCAAAAGTCCTATTTCGATGGTCCAAGAATCGTCTTTCACGATGAAATTTACATCGATAAATTGGACGACTTGAGCGATGCTCACCAAGAGCAGTAAGATAATATCGCCATCTCTCTAAATATATTTTCGATCGGGGTTTTCTAATGCAGGCCGATATCATGCAATTCCTGAGTTCCATTCAATGTGACGAACCGGTTCCGCCGTCAATTTTGTCATTCCCTTCGATGATGTCGAAGGATGAAAAATCGCTGCTCTATTGGCTTGCCCGATCATACTACCGTGGCGAGGGCGCCATTGTGGACGCAGGGCTTTTCCTGGGCGCGTCGACCGAAGCGTTTTCAATTGGATTGAAAAACAATCCGTCGGCCTATGCCGCAGTACGTGACGGGTTGAAGAAGCCTATTCATGCATACGATATCGCGATCTGGGCTGGCGCTGGCTTTGACAAATATCTGGAGCAGCCGGAAACGCAGCGGGCACTGAACGGAGCAACGTTTAAAGAAGGCGACAACTACTTTCCCGTATTACAGCGCTTGTTGGAGCCCCACCTCGATTTGATCGATTTTCGTATCGGCGACATCGTGAAGCTGGCGCGAGCGGACGACCCGATCGAAATCGCGTTCTACGATTGCCTGAAGAACTACGAACGTGATCTTGCTGCGTTCAATGCGTTCGTGCCGCATTACATTCCCGGGCATACCGTGGTCATCCAGCAGGACTATTTTTTCGAAGCAGCTCTCGAAAACAAGATTCGGCAGGAATTCCTCAGCCCGTATTTCTCGTTCCTCGGTGCCGTCGACACCTCGGGGGTGTTCAGGCTCGAACGGGAAATTCCAACGGAATATTTCAAGGAGGACCCGCTCAAATGGCTCTCCGTGGATGACCAGGTTCGCCTGCTCAAAAACGCGGCAGCTCGGGTTCCGTTCTCGAAGGTATCTCTGTATACCGAATTGAGCGTGGTCGCGTTGCTGATTCAACACAACATGATCGACGAGGCCGACGCGTATCTGGCAAAAATTGAAAAGCTTATTGGGGAGACAAAAAAGCTTCCGCTCCGACCAGGGATTGTGGCTGCGTCGATGCGGAAACTTATTGAAGCGCGGGCAAAATAGTAAATAACCCGGAATTGCTCACTAATCGCGGAATTCGCGAAGAACCAGAAGATTGAATTTCTAAGGTTGGCTGTCTATCACCATGAATATAGCTGGAAAATTTGCTTTTTTAATAGAGCACAAAACTCTTGAGGCAATTGAATTGCCCGTGGATGCTATTTGTGACGGTGAGGCTAATCGAAGAAATGCATTAAATCTCGCGAATTGTTACTTTGAGCGCCACGCGAAAATGGAGTCGCCAGTTATATCGTCATCACGCAACTCATTTGTCGGTGCTCATAGTTACATGAATGGTGGTGGGTATGTCAGAGCGCCGGTATTTATTGGCAGATATTGCAGTATCGGCCGGCGGGTGACGATTGGTGCAGGAAGACATGCAATCCATGGACTCAGTAGTTCGCCGGTAGTCAGTAAAGGAACCGGGGACTCTTACAGTGCTACGGAGCGCGAGATCCTAGGAATAACCCCAAATAAGGGGAATTTAATCGTTCTGAACAGCGATGTCTGGGTCGGAGACGGTGCGGTAATCATGCCTGGCGTTACTGTCGGGACAGGGGCCGTTGTGGGCGCGAATGCAGTGGTTACAAAGGATGTGCCTCCGTATGCTGTGGTGGGTGGAGTGGCGGCAAAAATCATCAAATATAGATTTCCCGATGAAATTATTGGTGAGTTGTTGAATACGGAGTGGTGGAATCTTGCACCGGAGCAGCTTCAGTTGCTTCCCACTGAAAATATTTTTCAGTTCATCGATGAAATGAAAAATTACGTCGAGGTGAGTCGGGAACCGTTTGACACGTATACGCTGGCAAAGCGATCCTAACTCATCCATTTAACATCATCGAAGACAGCTTTGAACGGACGCTCCGGGGTTTCATCGAATCGGCCTGATCGGCATGGCTTGGTGGTAGGCCCAGAATTGATGTTCAGATTTCGAGCGCGCTCCTTGGAAGGATGCCCATGAAAATAGCAATCGCCGGCACGGGCTATGTCGGTCTATCTCTTGCTGCATTGCTTGCGCAACGTAACGAAGTCGTTGCGCTCGATATCGTTGCGTGGAAGGTGGAGATGCTTAACCGCAAGGAATCGCCGATCGACGACGTGGAGATCGAGGATTTTCTGGCGAACAAGTCACTCAATTTCCGCGCGACGCTAGACAAAGAAGACGCCTACGCCGGTGCCGATTACGTAATCATCGCTACTCCCACCGACTACGATCCAGAAACGAACTACTTCAACACGCGGTCGATCGAGACCGTCATTTCCGACGTTAAGCTCATCAATCCGCGCGCGGTCATGGTGATCAAGTCGACGATTCCGGTTGGTTACACTGAGCGCACACGCGAGGCATTAGGTACGGAAAATTTGATTTTTTCGCCCGAGTTTTTGCGCGAAGGCAGAGCGCTGCACGACAACTTGTACCCTTCACGCATTGTCGTCGGGGAACACTCGGAGCGGGCCGAAACCTTTGCAAACCTGCTAAAGCAAGGCGCGGTCAAAAATGACATTCCTACTCTGTTCACCGGCAGCACTGAAGCCGAAGCGATCAAGCTTTTCGCCAATACGTACCTCGCCATGCGCGTCGCATATTTCAACGAGCTTGACACGTATGCCGCGCAGCATGGGCTCGAAACACACCAGATCATCGAAGGCGTATGCCTCGACCCCCGCATCGGTGCGCACTACAACAACCCAAGCTTCGGTTACGGCGGCTATTGCCTACCGAAAGACACGAAGCAACTGCTCGCGAATTATCGCGACGTGCCGCAGAACCTGATTCACGCGATCGTTGAGTCGAACGGAACGCGCAAGGATTTTATTGCCGACAGCGTCCTTGCGAGCGAGCCCAAAACCGTCGGCATTTTCCGGCTGGTCATGAAAGCCGGCTCCGACAATTTCCGCGCATCGAGCATTCAGGGCGTCATGAAACGCATCAAGGCGAAGGGCGTGGAAGTTATCGTCTATGAACCCGCAATGCACGAGGCAACGTTCTTCAATTCGGCGGTCGTGAGCGATCTAGCTGAATTCAAACGCTGTGCGGACGTGATCGTCGCCAATCGCATGACAGCCGATCTGGAGGACGTCGTGCACAAGGTGTACACCCGAGATTTGTTCGGCGGCGACGCATGAGCGATCCGAAGCGATCTCGCTACGATTCGTCCGCTTCGCAGCTTCCGCGCATCCTGTTCTTCAACGTGAATGGCTCAGGCATGGGCCATCTGAACCGTTGCATTTCGTACGCACGTCGGTTGCGCGGGCGCGCTCGGCCGGTGTTCTTTTCATTGGCGTCCGCGATCGAGCTCATCGAGGAGATGGGTTTCGAGGCGGACTATTTCGTTTCGCCATACTGGTCGTCGAGTTCAACCTTCGCCTGGAACAGCGAACTTGCTGTGCGCTTTGGCATGTTGCTTGAACGCGTGCGGCCCGATGTGATCGTCTTCGACGGCACGTGGCCTTTTCGGGGTTTTCTCGCCGCATGCGAAGAATACGGATCGCCTGCGCTCGTGTGGTCGAATCGTGGTTTGCTGAAAGAAGGCGGCAAGACAGTAACGGTGGATGAGGCGTTGTTCGATCTCGTCATTCAACCAGGGGAACTTGGCGCACGCGAAAGCGAATCCATGCTCGACGGAGGGGGAACGCGTGCAGTCGTTCCACCAGTCTGTGTGTTGGAAGATGATGAATTGCTCGATCGCGCTGCTGCGCGAAAGGCATTGGGTCTCCCGCAAGAGGAGCGCGTCGTTCTGTTCGCACTCGGTCCGGGCAATCTGAAGGACGTTGCCGGGATCGGGCACGGCCTGATTCGCGTTTTCGAAGCGGCTGGCTTCAGGATTGTGTGGGCGCGTGCGCCTATTTCGGTTCGTGATGTGGAATTGCCGCAGAGCGTAACGCCGCTCACGGTCTATCCATTGGCGCGCTACCTGCGCGCTTTCGACGTTTTTGTCGGTGCGGCCGGCTATAACACCTGCTGCGAGCTGGTCCAGGCGACTGTTCCGGCGCTGTTGGTGCCGAATGCGCAATTGGCTGACGACCAGGTTCGTCGGGCGAATATGGTCGCCGAGGCAATCCCTGCAGTCGTTTGCGCGTGCGAGACCGATGAAGAACGCCAAACTGCGGTTGCTCAATTGCTAGAGATGTTGGGCGCGACACCTGAGAAACAGGCGGATATCCCCATGAATGGGGCGTCGCTGGCCGCAGAAAAAATCCTCGCTTTGGCCACATCAAAGGAGCCCAAGCGGTGAGCGTAATCGTTGAAACGAAAGCGTTGCGTCGGCGGTTGAAGGCCGTTGCTCGCGGCCATGAATGGAGCCTGCTGCAACGCTACGATTTGCTGGGCAAAAAGCCCCCAGCCTCCCGGAAGGAACGCGTATGGCGGTACGTGCGACATCTGCTGGCGTCCGTGAAGCTGATTTCACCGCACGTTACGCAATATTCGTGGCTCGCTACCCTCAAGCACAGACCGAGTTCGGCCGAAGTACAGACTGTAATGATCTGGGCTGTCGACACGGATCGTCATCAGCTACGCCACGCGTGTGAGGGTTTTTCAAAAAAACTGCACAACAGAGATGAACTGGCACCCGTTCTTGTCACGGACATCGCCGACTTTGCCTTTTACTCCCGCCTCGGCTGGCTCGTGGAATATGTGCCGTCATTGAGCGGAGAAGGCCCATCGTTGCATGAAAGAAAGCAGGCGTATCTCGCATGGCGCTATCGCGATGCATGCATTGTGCCGTTGAGCGCTGGATTGGCCAGCGAGCCGGAGTGGCATGCATTGCTGACATTGGATTAAGGATAATGGACAGAAATCGCTACGCGATGTTGACGGTCGATACGGAGGCGCTCCCCAAGCGCGCGTCGCACGATCACGTCAAGCGGCTCATGTGGGGCGTGCACGACCGCGGTACGGCGGGGATTCGTGAGATGGCCGAGATCGGCGATGAGTTCGGCGTCAAGCACGTCTACTTCGTCGATCAATGCGGCCCCTGGTCGTATCTGGACGAAACGCGCGAGGTCATACGTTGGCTCGACTCGGTGGGGCAGGACGTGCAACTGCACACGCATCCGGAATATTTGCCCGATTCGTTCTGGGCTGAGCATGGGCTAGATCGCCGGCCACAATACATGAACCAATATACGGACGATGCGCGCGCCGAATTCGTCATCAAGTATTTTGGCGACCTGCTCTCCGAGCAGACCGGCAAGCCGGTGCTCGCGCATCGTGCTGGTTCATTTCGATGGAACGCGTGCACGATACGTGCGCTGGAAACTGCGGGCATACGTTTGTCGTTCAATAACTCGATGTGCGCCGTTCACGCAAATCAGTGCTTATTCAGCGAGCCCACGAACCATCCGTTTGCCTGGTCCAATGGCATCATCGAAGTGCCGATGACGGAAAAGAAGATCCTGCCAAAGGTTGGCAAGGACGAGTGGTGGGCGCGCCTCACGTACCCGGAATCGCCGTATTTCCGGTTTCGTCCGTGGTGGGGAAAACTGCTTTTCGACGCATTCAGCGGCAGCCCGACGTTCTCGATTTTCCTGCTGCATTCGTGGTCGCTGCTCTGCTGGGACGAAAAAGGCTACGCGACGTATCGCGATGACCAGCGCATCGAGGGCTACCGCAAGCTGGTGTCGCGCCTGACGAAGGACTACGATGTGATTACAACCGCCGAGTTTCTCGATCTGCACGCGCGCGGCCGGATCAGGACGGCGAAGACGATCGATCTCGCTCAGGCGGAGATCAAGCCGCAAGGGAAAGCGCGGGCATGAGCGGCGTATTCGATTCTCTGCAAACGTTCGTGAGCGAGCCCTACCTCGGTTTCAGCCGATGGCTCACCGTGCGGACGCTGGAGCGCAAACTCAATCGCCTCTCCAATACACGGGAGTGCCAGGTGGGTTCGCCGAACCTGCTGTACGTGGCCGCAAGCGCATTGCCGTACCACACGAGCGGTTACACCACGCGCACGCACGAAATCATCCGTGCAATGCGATCGGCTGGCGGCAGCGTGCACGCGTTGACGCGTCCGGGCTATCCGTTTGATCGCGTCGACCGTTTGCGCGATGCCGAGGGCGACGAAACACAGGTTGGAGAAGTGCACTATCGGCACGCAGCCGGACCGACCAACAATCGGCCGGTGTTGTTATATGCGATACAAGCCGCACGCGTAGTGGCGCAGTGGGCGAAGCAGCATCGAGTGTCGGTGATTCATGCCGCGTCGAATCACGTCAATGCGCTGCCCGCACTGTTAGCCGCGCGGCAATTGGGCATCCCTTTTCAATACGAAATGCGTGGTTTGTGGGAGCTCACGCGCATTTCGCGTCTGCCGCATTACGAGGGACGCCAGGGGTTCAGGCAAGGTCTGGAACTGGAAGGCCTGGTCGCACGGCATGCGGACCGTGTCTTCGTGATTTCAGAGCAACTGGGCCGCTTCGCGCGCGAGCGCTGGGGCATTGCCGAAGAACGCATGTTCCTGCTGCCCAATTGCGTGGAGCCCGAGCGGTTCGCAATGCACACGCCACGCGAAATCGAACCGAACACAATAGGCTACGCGGGTTCGTTGATGGGCTACGAAGGGCTCGATACGCTGATCGACGCGGTGGCGCAACTACGTGTACGCGGTGCGCAGCCGGACGTGATGATCATTGGCCACGGCGAAGCGCGTGCAGCACTTGAAGCGCAGGTGCAGCGCCTCGGCTTGTCGGAACACATCCGCTTTTTGGGCCGGACGTCGCCGCAACAGGCGCATGAGGCGTTGAGCCGCTGCGCGCTCGTGTGCATCCCGCGCAAACCGTTCAAGGTTTGCGAGATCGTGCCGCCCATCAAGCTCGTCGAGGCTATGGCGATGGGCAAACCGGTCATCGTGCCCGACCTGCCGGTGTTTCGCGACGAAATGGGCGCGCACCCCGCAGGCTGGTTCTTCAACGCTGGCGACGCGGCGGATCTCGCGCGCGTGATCGAAACGGCATTGGCAGATCGCGCGGCGCTCGCCGCGCTCGGCGAACAAGCAAAAGAATACGCGACCACACAGCGTTGCTGGCGCGATTTTGTCATCAAGGCGCTACCAAAAAGTGCGGGGTGAGGGGAATGGTTGGCAGGGTCATTAGAAGACTGGGTTCGCTGGTCTACGACTATCCGAAAGTATCGGAAGATGTCGAACGAGAGGGGCCATTTGGCCGTCTGAAGATTGCGCTCGTCACGGACTATTTCACGGCAGACTGTCTGTCTGCCGAATGCCGTGTTCGTGTGATGACGCCCTCGAATTACCGCGACGTCATCACTAACTGGATGCCGGATCTGGTGCTCGCCGAATCCGCATTCCACGGCGTGGACGGAAGCTGGCGCTACGAACTGGCGAAGCAGCCGAAAACGTTGCGCCTCACAAAGCCAACCGCGATTTTCCGTCTGGTCGATTTCGCGAGGAAAGCAGGCGTTCCCACGGTATTCTGGAACAAGGACGACGGTCCGTTCTTCGAAGCGTTCATCGACGTGGCGAAGGCGTTCGATTACGTCTTCACCACAGATGAAGAATGCCTCGCACGCTATCGCCAGCAGGTGCCGGCGCACGTGCCCGTGAATACGCTAATCATGCCCTTTCAGCCGGCTTTTCATAGCTTCACGGGCTTCAATTTCACGCGCAACGAAGTCTGTTTTACAGGCAGCTATTACCGGCGCATTCTGAATGAGAGGCGGCGCTTTCTCGACATGGTGTTCGAAATCTGCGAGCACAACGAGATGCCGCTCAATGTGTTCGACCGGAATCACGACCGGCTGTCGCGCCATTTCGAGTTCCGCTTTCCGAAGACAAGCCAGATGCGCCTGCATGGCAAGGTGCCACATCGGGAAACGGCGAACGTCTACAAGTCGCACGCGGTTTCGATCAACGTGAATTCGGTCACGAGTTCCGAAACGATGTTTTCGCGCCGCTTGCTCGAGATTCTAGCCTGCGGGGGTATTGCTGTGACGAACCCGAGCCGAGCCGTCGATCGCCATTTCCGCGATTTCTGTCACGTTGTGAATACCTATGAAGAAACGCGAGATCTGTTCGCGCGGCTGCGTCACGGACCTTCGCGTGCGGACCTCGATCGCGCCGAAGCCGGTGCGAAATACGTGCGAGAGAACCATACCTGGGCACATCGGTTGGAAGAAATCTGCGCCGTCGTGAATCTTTGAGGGACCGGTCACGATGCTCGCATTGCTTTCCTGGTTTTGCCAGGCAGTTTTTCTCGTCGTAGTCGTCTATTTCGCGCTATACGTGCTCCTTGAAATGCGGGTCTTTCTGATTTCGCGAAAGGTGGAGCGGCGCAAATTGACCGAACTCGAGCATTCGGCTGCCGAAGCCAACGCCGATTGCCGGCCGTCGGTGAGCGTGCTGCTGCCCATCTACAATGAATCAGAGGTGGTGGAGCGGCTGATCGATGCCGCCTGTCGTCTGAGCTATCCCGCGGAACTGCTCGAAATTCTGGTGCTCGACGATTCGTCGGACGGCACCACACAACTCGCGCGCGGGAAAGTCGCGCAATATGCGGCGCAAGGCGTCGATATTCGCCTGCTCAGGCGACTCGATCGCAAGGGCTACAAAGCGGGCAATCTGGTCAACGGCATTCAGCAGTCGCGCGGGGAGTTCTTCGCTATTTTCGACGCGGATTTCGTGCCGCCCGTCGACTTTCTGCTGAAGACGATTCCGTGTTTCCGGGACCCAAAACTGGGATTCCTGCAGACGGGCATCGGTTACGAGAATCGCGACGTGTCATTTCTGACGCGCTTCCAGGCGATGGAAATGGGCCATCAGCAATACGTGACGGTCGGCCTGAGCGAGGATGGCGACATGGCATCGCTCAGCGGCAGTTCGTGTGTATGGCGCAAGGCGTGCGTCGATGCGTTGGGCGGGTGGAATGCGTCGACCGTCACGGAAGACGTCGATCTCGGTTATCGCGCGCAATTCGGCGACTGGAAATACGCTTATTTGCGCGACGTGGTGTCGATGTCGGTGCTGCCCGAGACCATTAGCGCATTTCGCATTCAACGCGAGCGTTGGGGGCGCGGACTAATTCATAGCGGCTTCAAGCATGTGAAGCAGATGGTGGTGCAACGCATGCCTCTGATGAAGCGAATGCACGCTATCTCCGTGATGTTTTCGTCGGTGCTGCTCGCGTCAATCTATGTACTGATCTTGCTGAGCCTGCCGCTTACCTGTTTCGTGCATTTCGATGCCGCATTCATGCGCTGGGGGGCGTTTACGTTCTTCGGTCTGGCTGTGCTCTGGGGGCTCGAAAATGCGCTCGGTGCGCGCCGCGGGGCACGTTTCGATGACAAGCGGAGCGCCGTGAAAGATTTGTGGGACACCTACCGCTATATCGCGATGTTTTTGCCGATGGCCTGGTACTACTTCGTCGGCGGCGTGCGTGCTCTGTTCGGCGTGTATGGCGACTTTCACAGAACGCCGAAAGGCACGAATGGCTATCGCGCCATCATGCCGCGGATCAATACCGTGTTGCTGGCGGGCGAGGTCTTCAGCTTCCTCTATTCGGCGATTTCGGTACTGCTAGGATTCAAAAAAGGGAATTATTTTTTGATTCCACTGAATGTGACTGTGTGCGTCGGTTTTGGCATGGTGCTCTATTGGACGTGCAAGGAAAAGCGAACTTTTAAAAGATACTGACTTCCTGTCAGCCTGGCCAATTATAAAGACCAGTGCGCGCTCGCGCGCCTGCCGCGCTAAACACAAAAAATCAACGAATCCACGAAAGGGCAGTCTGCTATGTATGCCGTAGAACCCGCACGTGCGCACGCGCCCGCTCGCGACGACGAACCGCTCCTCCTGCGCTTTCGCGCCGCGCGCGCCGACGATGCCGAAGCATGCGCGCCGCTGATCTTCGCATCTGGCGTGCGTGAATTCGGTTTCTTTCTCGGTGAGCCGGCCGAAGCTTGCATCGAATTTCTGGCGTTTGCGTTTGCCTCGAAGCTCGGGCGCTTTTCGTATCGACGCCACCGTGTGGCCGTGACCGGGGACGATCAGCCGGTCGCGGTGCTCGCGCTGCATGACGGACGCCACACATGGTTCGACGATCCGCACGTCGCGCTGATGCTACTACTGTTCTTTGGCTTGCGCCGCACGGTTCGCATGCTGCTGCGCGGTCTCGTGCTCGAAAGCGAATTGCCGGCGCCAAAGTCGTCGCAGAGGTTGATCGCCCACTGCGCGACGCATGAGCGCCTGCGCGGCACGGGTGTTTTCAGCACGCTGTTTGCGGATGCGATGCGCGCGGGTGAGCTGATGAATTTGCAGGCTCGCGCGGGGCGTGGCGAACGCGATCGGCAGCAACTCGTGCTCGATGTGCTGATCAGCAACAAGCGCGCATACGCGCTCTACCGGCGTCTCGGCTTCGTCGAATTGCCGCGCCGGGCGCCTGTCTCAGCGCGTTTGCCGCGAGAACTCGAGTCGGTGCGGATGGAGTGGGTCAGGAAGGATTGAGAGGCGCGGTGGGGTACACATTCGCCTCACGCATCCGCCACTGCAAGTGCACAATACCCCGACGCACACCCCCAACCGACACGCCAAGGAGCCCGCATGAACCAGCCCAAAGCAATCGAATACACGGACGCATCACCCGAAGTCAAAGCCGTCTACGACGACATCAAAGCGACCCGCCAGGTCGACGACGTGAACAACTTCTGGAAGTACATCGCGCAGCATCCGCCGACCCTCACGCGCACGTGGGACAGCCTGAAGGAAGTGATGGCGCCCGGCGCGCTCGACCCGCTCGTCAAGGAGCTGTTATACGTCGCGGTCAGCGTGACGAACAACTGCGGCTATTGCGTCGCGAGCCACACGGCGGCGGCACGCCGCGCCGGCATGACCGACGAGATGTTCGGCGAGCTGCAGGCCATCGTCGGGATGGCTAACGAAACGAACCGGCTAGCGGTCGGCTATCGCGTGCCGATCGATCCGGCCTTCGAATAAAAGCATGAAGCGCGCAATGCGGCCCGATCGTACCAACCCGGGCCGCAACCCATGCATGATTGCGCCGTCGTACGCACCGGCGCTGGGCCTCGTGCTTACAGCGGCACGATCTTGACCGGCTCCGGATGGCAGACCGGGGTATAGACCGGCCCGCAGCCGTAATGCACGGGGTGGCAGGGGTTGTAGGAGGGAGGGTTGTAGTACGACGGGCCGCGAACCGGCGGTTTTTCGCCGTAACACGAAGGCGGGTATTCGTGCGGGAAACACGAGTGGCCGCCGCGCACGGACTGTGCAGCTGCGTGGTCGAGGTCGTCGCAGCGCGACAGGTCGGCAAGGGTCAAGTTCGACATGATGAATCTCCGGCAACGTTGGATGGGTATCGAGCGCGCAAATGCTTTGCGCCCGGTCGTTCCAGTTGCACGCACCATGCCATGCGGCGGGATTCAACGTCTGTGCTGGGTCGAGCGCTGATCGACCGGATCTGCGCAGTCGAAAACTGATCGGCGTTGGCCAACTTGCGGCAAGCCGGTGTCGTTCAACCGCCAACACGTCGGTCGATCAGCGCGTGCCCCATCCCGCGAGCAACGTCGGTAGCTCGGCCATCTCCCTGAAGACGTGCACCGCGCCCGCGCCATGCAACGCGGTCGCGCTGCTATGGCCGAGGTGCGTCGGGCAATAGCCGAATACCGTCGCGCCGGCCGCGACGCCCGCGGTCGCGCCCGTCACCGTATCCTCGATGACCGCACAGCGTGTCGGCTCGACGCCGAGTGCCGCGGCCGCGGCGAGGTAGACGTCGGGAAACGGCTTGCTGCGCGGCGTTTCGTGGCCGCTGAAGATGCGTCCGTCGAAGCAGTCGAGGATGCCGGCCTTCACGAGCTGCAATTCGATCTTGATGCGATCCGCGCCCGACGCCACCGCGATGCGTCCATTCAACCTCTGCTGCAGCGCGCGAACCGCGAAAGGCGCGCCGTCGATCGCGCGCAACTCATTGTCGAGCGCCACGTTGCGACGCGCGCGGAACTGCGCCAGCCACCCGGCCGTGATCGCGAAGCCGGTGCGCGCCTCGATCAACGCGGCTTCGTCCCTGACCATCTTGCCGACGAAAATGCGCATCGTCTCTTCGACGCTCAAATGCCAGCCGAGCTCGCCGAGCATCTCGGTGAGCACGCGGTTCGTGATGGGTTCGGAATCGACGAGCACGCCGTCGCAGTCGAAGAGCACGGCGTCGAAAGGAAAATCGGCCATCGGGGAGGGTAGGGATAAGGTCGCGGACCGGCAAGGATACCGCACCGGGCCGCGTGCCGCAGCCTGGAAGCTGCAGCGGCGGCCTCCAGCGCGGCTGCTCAGTCCTTGTACCCGTCGCTCAGCGTCTTCATGAACGCGATGATGTCCTGGATGTCTTGATCGGTCATCGCGGGCTGGTCGCCGAACTTGCGGTCGAACGGCGCATCAGCCACATCCACGTTCGCATGGTATTGCGGCGGCAGATCGTCGTACTTCTGCACCTTGCCCGACGCATCGCGCGGATAGATTCTGTCCGGCGACGTATTGCGCAGGTTGTAGAAGTCCAGCACCTGCTTGAGGTCGTGATACACGCCATTGTGGAAGAACGTCTTGCGTTCGGCGGCATTGCGCAGCGTCGGCGTCAGGAACATGCCGCAATACTGCGTCTGCCTGGCCATGTCGGTCCGGAAGGGCCCACAAATGCCCATGTCGTAGAAGTTCGGATTCCTGTTCGGCGCAAGTTCGCGATTGCGCGGCACGCCGAGCGCTTCATACTGCGTGTCGGTAAAAAGAGGTGGAAGGCCGTCCGACGTCGGCTGGCTCAGGTGGCAACCCGCGCAATTGGCCTTGTCCTTGTCGTTGAACAGACGCAAGCCACGTAGTTCGGCTTGCGTGAGGCGTGCACGTCCTTCGAGCCAGGCGTCGTATTTGCTCGAGAATGGATGGAACGCCGGGTCTTCGAATTCATACCGACCGATCGCGAACATGGCTTCCGACACGAGCAGATCGGGATCGTTGACGACGTGCGGACCGAAAAGTTGTCTGAGCGTATCGATGTGCTTCGAGTGCCTTAGCTTGTCGGCAACCGAAGCCAGATCGGGGTTCGCCATCTCGACCGGGTTGGTCAGCGGCCCAAGCGCCTGGTCCTGCAGCGTGCTTGCCCGGCCGTCCCAGAAGAGTCCCCCTTGCGGCACCATAGCCGGCGCGGCAGGCGCAACGCCCGCGGTTTTCTGGGCGCGCTGCACGCCTAGCGCGGCCGAGGCCTGCGTATCGAGGCTGACCGGTGCGGCGTCGGTATCGCCCTGATCGGGACCGATGCTGAACGGCGCCTGGCGATACAGGTACGCGAGCGATGGCACCGGCCGATAGCCCGCTTCCGTCATGTGAAGGCCGCCTGGTTGTACCGTCAGGTCGTTGGGAGGCGAGAAAGCGTGCGCGGCGCTGTGGCACGACGCGCACGACTGTTTGCCCGACGCCGAAAGCGACGGATCATTGAACAGGTCCCTGCCGAGTACCGCGACCGCGCTAAGGGGCGCGACGGGGGGACGCTGGAGCTTGACCGGATGGGCGTTGAGGCCCGTCAGATTCTCGACCGTATCGCCGATCGCCGCGGGCATACGCTCGGGATAGATCAGCGCGTAGCCAACCAGAGCGGCGCCCAGCAGCACGATGCCCAGCACTATCCGGAGGATCAGGCGACGCCACGTGCTGCTCGCAGCGCGAGGGGACGGGGCGCTTGCGGTGGGTAGTTGCGAAGACAAGGTGGCGTTCGAACGACGATTCATGGCGATAGCGGTAGGCAAGCTGAACTGCAAACAAGCACGTCGAGCCACCGTACCGGCTGGCTCGACGTCATCACTGATTGACGGGCATCAACAGCTCCGTTCCCTGAACGTCACACCGCGTACTTCTCCGTGCGGCAGAACGGACGGATAAACGGTGGCTCCTTAGTTCGTTGCAGGAGGAGCCGACAGCTTGGTGCCAAGGTTCGTGTCGAGGTACAACGCCGGCGTTTTGCCACCGTTGGTGAAGTCGAACAGCGACGCGATGCTCCCCGTCGTCGCATCGTGCGATCCGTTGCCGATGCGGGTGCCGCCGAGCCAGTTGTCTTCGATGAACCTGACAACCGAAGCCTGAGTGACCGCCGTGTGGTCAACGTAGTTGCTACGTGCGTACGGCGAGATCACCAGAAGCGGAACACGCGTTCCCGGGCCGCAACGGCCGTTGACAGCCGCGCCTGTCACGCCGACGCCTTGCTTCGCGCCCGTTGCGTTGCAGGTGCCCGCGCCGTTCAGCTGGTCGGCGGTGGCGTCAAACGACGAAGTCGTCGGCGTCGCATAAGCGTGGTCGTACCAGCCATCCGAATCGTCGTACGTGATGATGACGGCGGTGTTCTTCCAGTCCGGCTGTTGTTGCAGGAAGTTGACGACCTTCGTGATGAACGCCTGCTCGTCGATCGGATCCGAGTTGCCCGGGTGCGCATCGCCGACGGCCGGTGCCTTCAGGTAGCTGACCGACGGGAAGTTGCCCGCCGAGACGGCCGTGAAGAAGTCGTTGACGTCGTATTGATGGTGCACCGGCGTAGCCGTCGAATCGAGCGGGTCGGTCTGCCCAATCAGCGCGGTCGACGTCGGGCGCGTGTGCGCCAGGTTGGCCGTCGTAGCGTAGTACTGGAACCAGTTGTGGTGAGGTACGTAGTCCGTCTTCGTTGCGCCGAGGACCGACGAGTAGGTACTGCGCTTGCACGCCGTGGTGCCGTTCGAGTTGGTGGCGCTCAGGTCGAAGCCGCCCATGAAGCCGCCCCACGTAATGCCTTTCGCGTTGAGGAGGTCACCGATGTTTTTGTTATTCGAGCTCAGCGTGGCCTGGCCGCTCGACGTCGAGGTGTTGCACACGTCCCCGGTCGGGTCGGAATCGCCGTTCATCGTGAAGCTGCCCGCGCCGTCGGCAATCACGTTGTCGCCTTGAGCGGCACCGTTCGCAGGAATAGCGCCGTTGGTCTGGCCGGAAACCACCTCGAGCGCGCCCGGTGTCGACGGACCGTACGTGTCGGTGTACATGTTGTCGCTCATCGCGAAGTTCTGCGCGTAATTCCACAGCGCGGTAACCGTGTTGCCGTCGAAATAGCCCATCACGAGACCCGGCGTGCCGAACGTCGAACCGCTGCCGGTGCTGTTGTTACCCGTGTACTTGGGGAACAGGTCCGCCGCGCCATTGTTGTAGGCGAGCTGTTCCTTCATGTAGTCGTGCGACTGGCCGTTGGTGTTGGCCTGGCTGCGGTCGAGGCGGAACGGATTGATACCGCTGCCTGCGGAGGCCGCGTTGTTCGCCGTGTTCAGGAAGTTCGGGTTGCTCGTCAGAAGCGAATTCTGATTCAGATTGTTGATCTGGGCCGGCGTGTTCGCCGCCGTGAACGCCGGTTCACCGGCCGGGTTCTGCGCGTTCGGATAGGTGCCGAAGTAGTGATCGAAAGAACGATTCTCACCGAAGATCACGACGAGGTGCTTGATCGGCGTTGCCGTGGCCAACGCGTCCTGGGCGGATACGGTAGCAGCCGGTGTGGAGGCCGGCGCGGATGCAGTCGAAGGAGAGCTGACGCTGCTGTTTCCGCATGCGCTCAGCACGAACAGTGCGGCGGCAAACGGAATGGGCAAAAGGGCTTTACGGAACATTCTTTGGTGGCTCCACATTCGCGGTCCAGCCCTTCCATCGATAGGTATGAACGGTGCTGGAAATTGTTGTTAGAAGCGTAACGGCCGACGCCAGTGATTGCAGCCCGGGCATTGGACCATCAAAAAATGAAAATTTTCGGGCGAAACGCCGACTATTGCCTTACGTGAACCCGACTGTATTCGTGCATTTTTTTCGCAAATAGCGCGACGGATTTCTCCCGCTGCCGCGTTCAAGTAGAAACGGGGCCGTCCTGGGCACCGACTTGTCCCAGCCTTGAAGGGAGAAATCGACATGAACACCAACCGCATCAGTCGTTTGCTCGGTTCCACGCTGAGCGCCGCGCTGTGCTGCGCGGCCACGCTGACCGCCGCGCCGGCCTCCGCACAAGTGATGATCGCGCCGATGGCACCGCCGCCGCCGCGCGTCGAAGTCGTGCCCGCGCCACGGGACGGCTATGTGTGGGATCAGGGCCGCTGGCGCTGGGAGCACGGCCGCTATGCGTGGGTGCCGGGCCACTGGCAGCCGGTGCGCCTCGGCTATCACTGGGTGCCCGGGCATTGGGCGCAACGTGGGCCGCACTGGCGCTGGATCGAAGGACATTGGGCTTGAACGAGGCTCGCGATGAAAACACTCGTGATGATTCTGCTGGCGGCCTCGCTCGCCGGCTGTGTGGTCTATCCGGCACGCCCGGCCTATTACCGGCCGGCGCTCGTCGTATATTGACCGCGTACGTGATACGAGGCCGGATAGCGGCGTAGCGGCACGACAACATAACGACACGACAGCTGAAGGAGCGGCGGCAAGTGAACGACGTTGATTTCGTGATGCGGTCCTCACGCGAAAGCGCGCGCGTGATGCCGCGACCGAGCCGCACGCCTTGAGCGACGCACCACCCGATCCGGACGCCGAGCTGATCGCGCGGGTGGGCCGCGCGGAGCCCGGCGCGGTCCGCTCGCTGGTCGCGCGCAAGCTGCCGCGGCTACTTGCGCTCGCCACGCGCATGCTCGGCGATCGTATGGAAGCGGAGGACATCGCGCAGGAGGTCTTCGTGCGAATCTGGAAACAGGCGGCCCGCTGGCGTGAAGGCGAAGCGAAGTTCGACACGTGGATGCATCGGGTCGCGCTCAATCTCTGCTATGACCGTCTGCGCGGCTCGCGCGAAGACCCGAGCGACGAACTGCCCGATTCGGCCGATCCCGCCGCGCCGCCCGACGCGCGGCTCGAAGCACGTGCCGACCACGCGCGCGTGCGCGCGGCGCTCGCCGCGCTGCCGGCGCGACAGCGCGAGGCACTCGTGCTGACCTACTACCAGGAGATGTCGAACCTCGACGCTGCGGCCTTGATGGGCGTCAGCGTCGATGCGCTGGAGAGTCTGCTGGGCCGCGCGCGCCGCGGTTTGCGCGCTCAACTGGCCGGCAGCGGCCTTAGCAAGGACAAGTCATGACGCCCGAAAGATTCCATCAGATCGTTGCAGCTTACGGTGCCGACGCGCGCCGCTGGCCGGAGCGCGAACGCGAAGCCGCGCAGGCGTGGGCGCGCGCGCATCGCGACGAAGCCGATGCGGCGCTGAGCGATGCGGCCAGCCTCGACGCGTGGCTCGCCGCCGACGAGCTCGAGCCGCCGAGCCTCGAATTGCAGCGTCGCATCATCGACCGCGCGCCGTCCCGACGCCCAGCCGCGCGCTGGCGTTTGTGGTGGTCGGGCGCGGCGGTGGCAGGTGTCGGGCTGCTCGGCGGCGTGGCGGGGGCGTTCGCGGTGTCGTTCTTCGTGCTGGCTGAGAACGCGCCGGTCGTGCATGAATCCTCGTATCTGACTTCGAGCTTCGGCGGCAGCTCCGCCGATTGGAGCGGCGAATGAACGGGCGCTCGTGGAAATTTGCGCTGCTGGGCTCGGTGGTGCTCAACGTGTTCCTGCTCGGCGCGATCGCCGGCGGCGCGTATCAATGGTTCGCCGCGCACGGTGCGAATCCGCCGGCGGCGGCGCAGGACCGGCGCGCGCTGCGGTTCGCCGCCGAGCCGCTGTCGGCGCAGCAGCGGCAGGCGTTTATCGACGGCCTGAAGAGCGCGCGGCGCGACGGGCGCCAATATGCGCGCGACGCTCGCGAAGGGCGTCGTGAGGTGCTGCGTCTGCTGGCCGCGCCGAAGTTCGATCGCGCCGCACTCGATGCCGCGCTCGCGCGCACGCGCGCGGCCGACGTCAGCCTGCGCGCGATGGTCGAAGCGAGCGTCGCCGATTTCGCGGCGACGCTGACGCCCGAGGAGCGCGTCGAATTCGCCGAGAGTTTGAAGTTGCGCGGGCAATGGCGCGAAGCGCAGCCGGCGCCGAACGCGAAAAAACCGGCGGCGAATGCCGCATCGAGCGAATAAAAAATGCGCGCGATGACGACGGGTTTCAGCGTGTCGGCCGTTTAACGGACATGCAGGTGTCCTACCCGCGACGAGGATCGTATGGCCAACTCACCGAACCTGAATGCCGCGGCGATCGCACTGAACCGCTTCGGCCTCGGCGCGCGCGCCGACGACACGCCGCCCGCCGATCCGAAGGGCTGGCTGCTCGCGCAGTTCGAGCAGTATCAGCCGCGGCCCGACGCGTGGGCGAACCAACCCGATTCGATCGCATTGTCGACGCAGCTCGTGCAGCAGCGCATGCAGATGGAGCAGCAGTCGAAACAGAAGGCGGGCGAGGAGACCGACCCGAGCCAGAATGCGAACAACACCGCAGCACCCAGCCAGACCGACGCGCAAGCCGCCAGGCAAGCCGAAAGAAAAGCACTGCGCGTCGAAATCCTCGACATGTACCGCTCGTCGGTCAATGCGCGCGTCGCAAGCGCGCTGACCACGCAGACGCCGTTCATCGAACGCCTCGTGCATTTCTGGGCGAATCACTTCGCGGTGTCGACCGAAAAGCCCGGCGTCGCGGCGCTCGCCGGGTCGTTCGAAGCGGAGGCGATTCGCCCGCACGTGCTCGGCCGTTTCGAGGACATGCTGGTGGCCGTCGAGCGTCATCCGGCCATGCAGCTGTTCCTCGACCAGACCCGCTCGGTCGGTCCCGACAGCATGGCCGCGCTGCGCGCCGCGCAGCGCAATCCGGACAACAAACGCGGACTCAACGAGAACCTCGCGCGCGAGATCATGGAACTGCATACGCTCGGCGTGCGCAGCGGCTATAGCCAGGACGACGTGACCGAGTTCGCGCGTGCGCTGACCGGCTGGAGTCTCGTCGGCAATCCGGGGAACGGCGGCGCCAATGCAAACCGCCGCGCGCTGGAACAGAACGGCGAACCCGGCAGCTTCGTGTTTCGTCCCGCGCTGCACGAGCCCGGCTCGCGCACGATCATGGGACGCCGCTACGACGAAGCCGGCGAACAGCAGGCGCTCGCGATCCTGCACGACCTCGCGCACGCACCGGCCACCGCGCAGCATATCGGCACGAAGCTCGCGCGCCATTTCGTCGCCGACAATCCGCCACCTGGCGTCAGCGAACGTCTGGCCGATGCGTTCACGCGCAGCGACGGCGATCTGCCGGCCGTCTATCGCGCGTTGATCGATACGCCGCAAGCGTGGTCGCCGGCCGCGGTGAAGTTCAAGACGCCGTGGGAGTGGACCATCTCGTCGATGCGCGGACTTGGCTGGCACGAGCCCGGCAATCTGCAGAGCGCGCCGATCCTCACGCAGCTTGGCCAGCCGGTGTGGCGGCCCGGTTCACCCGCCGGCTACGACGATATCGCCGCGAGCTGGGCCGCGCCCGATGCGCTCGTGCGCCGCGTCGAAGTCGCGCAACGTTTCGCCGCGCGCGTGGGTGACCGGCTCGATGCGCGCTCGCTCGGCCAGACCTTGCTGGCTGGCTCGCTCAGCGAGCCGACGGCCACGGCGGTGTCGCGCGCGGAAAGCGCATCGACGGCGATCGCGCTGCTGCTCGTATCGCCCGATTTGCAACGGAGATGAACGCCATGCTGTCACGCCGTCAGTTTCTGAGCGTCGCCGCCGCCGGTGCCGGCGCACTGCTCGTGTCGCCGCGGATTGCGTTCGCGCATGTCGCGACCGACCGCCGCTTCGTGTTCGTGATCCAGCGTGGCGCGGCCGACGGGCTGAACATCGTCGTGCCGTACGCGGACCCCGCGTATGCGACGCTGCGCGGGCCGCTCGCGATCGATGCGTCGAACGCGCCGCATCTGGACGGCACGTTCGCGCTGCATCCGGCGCTCGCGCAGATGGCGAAGCTGTACGCGCAGCGCGAGGCGTTGTTCGTGCACGCGGTCGCCTCGCCGTATCGCGACCGCTCGCATTTCGACGGACAGAACGTGCTGGAAACCGGCGGCACGTCGCCGTATCAGACGAAGGACGGCTGGCTCAACCGGCTCGCCGCGCAACTGCCCGCCACCCGCGAAAACGCGATCGCGTTCGCGCCGACCGTGCCGATGGCGCTGCGCGGGCCCGCGGCGGTGACCTCGTATGCACCGTCGGCCTTGCCGCAGGCGCCCGATGATCTGCTCGCGCGCGTGTCGCAACTGTACGAGCACGACGCGCAGCTGCGTGCGCTGTGGGAATCGGCGATGGCGGCGCGCGGCCTTGCGGGCGACGCTGGCGCGCGCCAGGACCCGGCGAGCCTCGGCAAGCTCGCGGCCAGTTTTCTGGCGCGCGACGACGGTCCGCGCATCGCGATGATCGAGACCGGCGGGTGGGACACGCACAGCGCGCAGAACACGCGGCTCGCGAATCAACTGAAGGCACTCGACACGATGCTCGCGGCGTTGCGCGACGGCATGGGTTCATCGTGGAGCAAGACCACGGTGCTGGTCGCGACGGAGTTCGGCAGGACCGCCGCCGCGAACGGCACGGGCGGCACCGATCACGGCACCGGCTCGGTCGCGATGGTGCTCGGCGGGTCGGTGCAGGGCGGACGCGTGATGGCGGATTGGCCGGGCCTCGCGCCGCATCAGCTGTATCAGTCGCGCGACCTGAAGCCGACCGCCTCGCTCGATGCGTTGATCGCCGGCACCGCGAGTGAAAGTCTCGGGCTCGATCCCGAACGGACGGCGGCAGCGCTGTTTGGCCGGACCATGGCGGGCAGACCGATGACGGGCGTCGTGCGGGCGTGACGCGTTGATCGTCGGTGCAGCGAGCGAAAGTATTGCGCTCGCTCCGGAGCGCACCGCGGCCGCGCTATTCGGCCGGACGATCGCGGCCGGGCCGTTGGCGAGGCTGGGGCGGGGCAGGTGAAGCGGCGGGCGTCGCGTGAACCGAGCGCTCGCCGACGCGATGATAGCGGCGGCCGTAGTAGATCAGCGCATCGCCCGCGCCCTGCGTGCGCGCGGCTTTCACCGCGCAGAAGAACACCGTGTGCGTACCGACTTCGGTCACCGACTCGATCTCGCAGTCGAGCGACGCGAGCGCGTCCTGCAACACCGGCGCGCCGGTTGCGAGGTCGTCCCATTGCGCGGCGGCGAAGCGCTCTTCGATCGCGAGCGCGCTCGTGGCGAAGTGCGCGGCAAGCGCCTGCTGCTCGGCGCTCAGCACGTTCACGCAGAGCTTGCCGTTGCTGCGAAACGCCGCGTTGTTGCGGCTGCTGCGGTTGATGCAAACGAGCAGGGTGGGCGGCTCGTCGGTGACGCCGCAGACCGCCGACGCGGTGCAGCCTGCAAGGCCGGCTTTGCCGTCGCTGCTGATGATGTTGACAGCCGCGCCAAGCCCGGCCATCGCGTCGCGGAACGTGCTCTTGTCAAGCATGGGGGCCTCTGCTGGAAGTCGGGTTCGCCAAAACAACGGTGATCGAGTTAGCCGCGAGCCTCGTCGTCCGGCGCCGCCGCGCAAGCCGGCGAACGGAAGCGCGCCGCCGTGTGGCTCTCAGGCAGCCGCGCATGGCCGAACAGCTTTTCGCGCAGCGTGCCGTTACGATACGCGCGCTTGTACGCGCCACGTTCCTGTAGCAGCGGCACGACCAGTTCGATGAAATCGTCGAAGCACTCGGGCACGACGGTGCGCGACAGATTGAAGCCATCGACACCGGTTTCCTCGGTCCACGCGATCAGATCGTTGGCGATTTTGTCGGCCGAACCGACGAGCGGCTGCTGGCGGCTGCCGAGCACCATCTGTTCGAGCAGCTTGCGCTTCGTCCATTGCGGACCGGCCGCGCGCGTCATCGCTTCGACGTTCGACACGATCGCCTGGCTCTTGCCCGTTTCGATCGGCTCGTCGAGGTCGTAGCGCGCGAAGTCGATGCCAAGCGACGCGGCCGCGTGCACCAGCGCCGCCTCCGAGCTCACATAGCGGCGGTACTCCTCGAATTTCTCCCGCGCTTCCTGATCGGTGCGGCCCGTGATCACGGTCTGGCCGAGCAGTACCTTGATGTCGTCGGCGCGGCGGCCGCTGGCGACCGCGTGCGCGCGGATGTCGTCGACGATCGTCTTGACCGCCGGCTTCGCCTGGCCGTTGACGAACACACACTCCGCGTGTGCCGCCGCGAACTGTTTGCCGCGCGCGGACGAACCGGCCTGATACAGCACCGGCGTGCGCTGCGGCGACGGCTCCGCGAGATGCATCGCATCGACGCGGTACTGCTTGCCGTGGTGATGGATCACGTGGACCTTCGACGCGTCCGCATAGACGCCGCGCGCCTTGTCGCGCAGCACCGCGCCGTCTTCCCAGCTGCATTCCCACAGCTTGTACACGAGCTCCATGTACTCGTCGGCGAGATCGTAGCGGTCGTCGTGCGCCATCTGGCCGCTCAGGCCGATCGCGCGCGATGCGCTGTCCAGATAGCCGGTCACGATGTTCCAGCCGACCCGGCCGCGCGTCAGATGATCGAGCGTCGACATGCGGCGCGCGAACAGAAACGGCTGCTCGACCGACAGATTCGACGTGACGCCGAACGACAGATGCCGCGTGAGCGCGGCCATCGCCGGAATCAGCAGCGTCGGATCGTTGACCGGCACCTGCACGGCGCCGCCGATTGCCGCGTCCGGGCTGCCGCCGTAGACGTCGTACACGCCGACCACGTCCGCGAAAAAGATGCCGTCGAACAGGCCCGCTTCGAGCTTGCGCGCGTAGTCGGTCCAGTACTGCAGATCCGTGTAGCGCGTGGACTGATCGCGCGGATGGGTCCACAGCCCTTGCTGGATGTGGCCTACGCAGTTCATGTCGAACGCGTTGAGAACGATTTCCTTCGGCATGGTGTGTTCCTGCTGATGAGCGGGTTCGGGCGATGGCGTTTCGTTTAATATAGTGGACGAAAAATCACTATGCAAGACATGGTTGGCTGGCTGTGCCGGTTGCGGTGGTCGTAGCGGCCTGAACTGGTCTGCGCTGATCCTGGCGCTGCTGCGTCAAAGGTAATCAGCTTGGCGTAGGCCGTGCCGGGGCAGCAAGCCCGCCAACGCAACCGGCATGGCATGGGAGGTGAAGGCATTGCGAGTCTCGACTCAATCGCTTATCGTCTCGATGAGTTTCGATAAGAAAGGATGCCCATGCGACCGTCCGTTGTTCTCGACATGAAGCGCAGCGTAGTGCGCGAAGCGACGAGTCGCTTCCGCGCAGCGAACCCGCGCGTGTTCGGCTCGGTGCTGCACGGCACCGACCGGGACGGCAGCGACCTCGATCTGCTGGTCGATGCGCTGCCAGGGGCGACGCTGTTCGACCTGGGGGGGGTACAGGATGAACTGGAAGCGCTACTCGGCGTCCACGTCGATCTGCTGACCCCGGCCGACCTGCCGCAGAAGTTCCGGGCCAAGGTGCTTGCGCAGGCGCAGCCGGTATGAACGAGAACCGCTTGCCGGACTACCTCGACCACATGCAGCAAGCCGCAACCGATGCTTGCAGTGCAAACGGCGCTACCAGAGCTACTGAAACAACTGCCTGCCGCGTGCCAGGATGCCGAAGATGAAGACCGCAAGGACGATGGAATGAAGCAATGACCGAGCGGATGGAGTTGACGGAACTGAAGGCAACTATCTCGGCCGCCGGCGGCAACGAACTCGTCAATCGGCACTGTCACGCCACGATCATCGACTACCCCCGTGTCTCGACGCAGGATCAGAACCTTGAGTCGCAACAAGAGGCCTTGACCAAGGCCGGTTGTCGGAAGGTCTTTGAGGATAAGGTGCCCCCACTTGCGCAACGACGACCCCGCCATGTCCGAAACTTCCGCCATCGATCTGACCCAGGCGATCTCCGCGCGCGTGAAGACCGAGCGCGAGGCGCGCAACTGGTCGCTCGCCGAGCTGGCCGAGCGCTCGGGTGTATCGAAGGCGATGATCAGCAAGATCGAGCGTGGCGAGGCGAGTCCGACCGCGACGGTGCTCGGGCGGCTGTCGGGCGCGTTCGGGCTGACGCTGTCCACGTTGCTCGCACTCGCTGAGCAGACCGGCGAGCGGCTCGTGCGTCATGCGGACCAGTCGCTGTGGGAGGACCCCGAAACCGGCTATACGCGGCGGCGCATTTCACCGCCGACCGGCGGCGTGTTGGAACTGCTCGAAATCGAATTGCCGACTGGGGTGAGGGTGCCTTATCCGTCGGATGCGTTCGTGTTTCAGCATCAGCAGATCTGGGTCACGCAAGGGGTGCTGACGTTTCGCGAGGGCGCGCTCACGCACCGGCTCGAAGCGGGGGATTGTTTGCAACTCGGTGCGCCGGTCGAATGCGAGTTCTTCAATGCGGGCACCGAGGTGTGCAGATACGTGGTGGGGTTGGTGCGGCGCTGAGTTGCGTCCAGCTTGTGCTCAGCTCCCGCCACTCCCGCGGGATGGCAGGCCCAGGGTGAGTCTGTTGGTCACCGAGGTCACGCCCGGCACGCCTTTCGCAACATCGCCGGCCTGCTGGATCATTTCGCCCTGAGGCACCGAGCCGGTCAACGTCACTGCGCCGCCGCGCGCCCGCACGAACACGTTCGATACATTGAAGCCCGGCGCTTTACCGAGCGCGCGCCGCACGTCGCGGCCGAGCTTGCGATCTGCCGCACGCGTCGATTGGGCGGTCGTGGCCGGCGCAGGCGCCGTGGCGGCGGGCGCCTGCGCGTCGCTCGCCTGGGCATAGGCGCTGGATGCGGTTGCCACGCACAATGCAATACCGAGCACCTTCAAAAGATTGACTGTTTTCACGGTTTCACCATCCTCGATAAGTTGATGTCGCTTCGTTGCATGTTAGAAACTTCGCGCTTTGTCGAGCTGGTCTGGACTCTGGGAAGCGCCTGTCTTGTAGAGGAGTGGTGGTGTTGGCGCTTCCGGCGCGGTTAAAAGATACTCCTGACGGCGCGGACATGCCAAACAACTGAATCGCGGAAGGAAGTGCGTGCGGCTTGATTCCAGCACGGTGAGACACAGGCACCGGCATACGACGCAGCCGACTATAAGCGCGGGCGCGCGGCGGCTAGTTTGTCCCAGAACGACGGAGGTAACGAAATACTCGAATCTCCTTCACCGCCATCTCCGCGGGAAAATTCGACGGACGGACCGAGATAACGGGGCGGCGAATACGGATTCAGCGAGTATCGCAGACCCGTTGACCAGAAAAGATCGGGGACAGGCGTGCTGAACGTGCGCTGTGCAAGCAGCTTCCCAGTTTTTGCATCGAATAGCCTGCCGACATATTCAGGGCTTCCACTGCGGCCCGGAATCCATCGCAACAGGCAAAGCTCTGCCGTGTACAGGCCGTGGGCAGGTGCCGATTTGCGACACTCGCTTCCTTGCGGAGTATGGTCGAACAGACCGAGATAAAGCACGGCAATGAGACCCGCTAACAATGCGACACGCGTAGAGATGCGTTTCATAGATAGAGCACGATCGGCGGAAAGTTTTGAACGAAGCGACGGTCCGAGTAGATGATGAAATCGATCCGCGCCACTATTGTTCATGAGTCAATCTCGGCAAAACCCGGAGAATTCTGAAAGCGAGGCCGCAGGGGTCGTCCACGCTCCCGACCCGCATCCCGCTATTTGGCAGTAAGCTCCCGTTGACGGGTTCGCGTGGAGGCTGCGCGACCCGGCGTGTGGTTCACGATTCGCAGCCGCAACTCGTACGTTATTGCCAATTTTTTCAGGGGATATCAGTGATGAAGAGCTTCGCCATTAAACGAATCATGCTGGGCGTTTCGGCCGTCGCACTGATGGCCGGTACGATTCCGCTCGCGCTCGCGCAGGGCTCGACGGACGCCGCAGCCCAGCCTGGCGCGACGACGACCACCCCAAAGCCGACCAAGGCAGAGCGCAAGGCAGAGCGCAAACAGGCTCGCGCGAAAAAGAACGCCGAGTTGAAGAAACTCGAAGACGCGGGCTACCAGCCGGCGCAGAACGATCCGAACTATCCGGACAAGCTGCAGGCAGCCCAGAAGAAGGCCGGCGTTGGTGCGCCTGCCAGCCAGTAACGGACAGGCGGACGCCCGGCGTGGCATTCATCGTTGATGAGGCACCGGGCAGTTGCGAGGCGCGATCATGGCAACGAAACATGAAGTGAAACGCTACAAGGCGAATCTCTCCGACGAACTGCACAGCGCCACCCTCTATGAGACGCTCGCACAGGTCGAGAAAGACGAGACCCGCAAGCAGGTCTATCAGGATCTCGCGCAATCCGAACACAGCCACGCGCAAGTGTGGGCCGACAAGCTCAGAGCCAATGGCATCGAACCGAAGGGCCGTGGCCATGCGGTCAAGACGCGTCTGATGAAGGGGCTCGTGCGCGTGTGCGGCGCGGACTTCGTGCTGCCGACGCTCGCCGCAGCCGAATACGCGGACCGCAACAAATATCAAGGCCAACGCGACGCGGGCCACATGTCGGCCGACGAACATCATCACGCGGCCGTGGTGCAGACGCTCGCGAGCACCGGCAATGCCAACCTGTCGTCCGGCGCGCGCATTGCCGCGGCCGAGTCGTGGCACAAGGGCGCCGCGTCGGGCAACGATCTGCGCGCGGCGGTTCTCGGCGCGAACGATGGCCTCGTGTCCAACTTCTGCCTGATCATGGGCGTCGCCGGCGCGGGCACCGGCAACAAGGCGATCCTGTTGACCGGCCTCGCCGGGCTGATCGCCGGTGCCTGTTCGATGGCGCTCGGCGAATGGCTGTCGGTTACCAATGCGCGCGAACTCGCGAGCACGCAGATCGCCAAGGAAGCCGAGGAGATCGAAGAACAGCCCGAAGCGGAGGAGCACGAGCTCGCGCTGATCTACCGCGCGAAAGGGCTCGACGCGAGCGAGGCGAAACGCGTGGCCTCGCAGATGATGCGCGACAAGGACAAGGCGCTCGACACCCTCACGCGCGAGGAGCTAGGTCTCGATCCGGCGGAACTGGGCGGCAATCCGTGGTCGGCGGCGGGTGTGTCGTTCTGCTTGTTCTCGCTCGGCGCGATTTTCCCGGTGATGCCTTTCCTGTGGACACGCGGCGTCAGCGCAATCGTGCAGTGTGTCGTGCTGAGCATGCTGGCGCTCGCGTCGATCGGCGTGTTCACGTCGTTGTTCAACGGACGCAGCGCGGGGTTTTCGGCGCTGCGCCAGATCGTCATCGGGCTCATCGCGGCAGGGTTCACGTTCGGCGTCGGGCGCTTGCTGGGCGTGTCGATTTCCTGAACCCGGCGCCTCTCAGGCCTCTCGCGCTCGCCGCCGTCCGGGAGCGCCGCTTGCTCTGTTGCGACACGCTCCGCGCGCGCGCCAACCCGTGTCAATCCTTTCTCCCACAAGGGTTTGCTCGCCGCGCCGAGCGTCCACGGCATGGCCGGGTGTCGCATTTCCTCATGTGGTTGTCGGAATTAGTCGGTTAGCCGCACTTTTTTCTGGCAACTATGTAGGCACAGCGCGGACGGACGTCCGCGAGCGAGGAGAGCGTTCGATGAATTCCCCCAAGGTCGTGGTCGAAGGGCTGTGCAAGGTGTTCGGCAGCAACCCGAAACAGGCGCTCGCGATGCTGGCCAGCGGCGCCACGAAAGAAGAGGTGTTTGCCCGCACCGGTCAGATCGTCGGCGTCCACAACGCGTCGTTCGAGGTTCGCGAGGGCGAGATCTTCGTGCTGATGGGCCTGTCCGGCTCGGGCAAGTCGACGCTGATTCGCCTGATCAATCGGCTCGTCGAGCCCAGCGCCGGCAAAGTGCTGATCGACGGCCGCGATGTCGCGGGCGTGCCGCGCGCCGAGCTGACCGCGCTGCGCCGCAAGGACATGAGCATGGTGTTCCAGTCCTTCGCGCTGATGCCGCAGCGCAACGTGCTGGCCAACGCGGCGTTCGGGCTTGAGGTGGCGGGGGTCGGCCGCAAGGAGCGCGAGGCGCGGGCGCTGACGGTGCTCGAACAGGTCGGCCTTGCGCCGTTCGCGCAGAAACTGCCGGCCGAGTTGTCGGGCGGCATGCAGCAGCGCGTCGGGCTCGCGCGCGCGCTCGCGGTCAACCCGTCGCTGATGATCATGGACGAGGCGTTCTCCGCGCTCGATCCGCTCAAGCGCAAGGAGATGCAGAACGTGCTGCTCGATCTGCAACGCGAGCAGCAGCGCACGATCCTGTTCGTGTCGCACGATCTGGAGGAGGCGATGCGCATCGGCACGCGCATCGCGATCATGGAAGGCGGCCGTGTCGTGCAGATCGGCACGCCGCGGGAAATCATCAAGAACCCGGCCGACGACTACGTGCGCGCGTTCTTCGAAGGCATCGACACGAGCCGCTATCTGACGGCCGGCGATCTGATGCAGACCGACGACGTGCCGCTGATGCACGCGCCGCAGATCGACGCGTCGAGCGTTGCCGCGACGCTCAACGGCAGCGCCGACTACGCGTTCGTGCTCGATAGCGAGCGCCGGATTCGCGGCTTCGTGTGCCGCGATGCGACGGGCAGCGCGTCGCCGCAGCTCAACCAGATCGAATGCATCCGCCGCAGCACGCCGCTCGACGACGTGGTCGCGCGCGTGGTGGCGAGCCGCGCGCCGCTGCCGGTCGTCGATGCGGACGGCTCCTACTGCGGTTCGGTCAACAAGACGAACGTGCTGAACGTTCTCACGCGCCATCGAGGTTCCCATGTCTGAAGTCATTCCAGTTGGCGCGTGGGTCGATCGCGGCGTTCACTACCTGCTCGATCATGATGCGCAGACCTTCGACACGATCGGCAAGGTCATCGAGAGTTTCGCCGCGGCGGTCGAGCACGGTTTGCAGGCCGTGCCGATGTGGGCGCTGATGGCGTTTTTCGTCGGCATCGGCTTGTGGCGCGTCGGCTGGCGCTTCGCGCTGTTCACGCTGGCGGCGCTGCTGCTGATCTACGGCACCGGCTTCTGGGATCAGATGGTGATCACGCTCGGCCTCACGCTGTCATCGACGGTGATCAGTCTCGTGCTCGGCGTGCCGCTCGGCATCTGGATGGCGAAGAGCCGCGCCGTCGAAATGATCGTGCGCCCGGTGCTCGATCTGATGCAGACGATGCCCGCGTTCGTCTACCTGATCCCGGCCGCGATGCTGTTCGGTCTCGGCCGCGTGCCGGGCATCCTGTCGACGGTGATCTTCGCGATGCCGCCCGCGGTGCGTCTGACCGCGCTCGGCATCAAGCACGTGAATCGCGAAATCGTCGAAGCGGGACAGGCGTTCGGCTGCACGCCGTGGCAACTGCTGTACAAGGTGCAGTTTCCGAACGCGCTGCCGTCGATCATGACCGGCGTGAACCAGACCATCATGATGGCGCTGTCGATGGTGATCATCGCGTCGATGGTCGGTGCGGGCGGCCTCGGCAACGACGTGCTCGCGAGCATCCAGCGGCTCGATATCGGACTCGGCTTCGAAAGCGGCATGTCGGTCGTGATGCTGGCGATCATTCTGGACCGCATCACCGAGAGCTTCGGCCGGGCGCCGGGCAAGGTACGCGCGCCCCTGTTCGCCGGTTTGCGCAATGCGATGAAAGTGCGCCGCGAGCCGGCGGCGCAACACGGTTGATGGCCTGATTCGATACGTCCATGAAGCGCGACGCAATCGCCTCCGCCGAAGCCGATGCGCGGCTGTGCGCCGTCGCGCACGTCGGCTTCCTGACGCTGCCGAACTTCTCGATGATCGCGTTCACGAGCGCGGTCGAGGTGCTGCGCATGGCGAACTACGTGGGCCGCGCGCAGCACTACCGGTGGTCGGTGATCACGCCGGACGGCGAGCCGGCGCGCGCGAGCAACGGCATCACGGTGAAACCGACCACCACGCTCGCCGAGGCCGGCATGCCGGACCTGCTGTTCGTGTGCGCGGGCTGGCACGTGCGCGAGTATGTGAACGACGCGGTGATCGCGCTGCTGCGCGAGGCGGCCGCGCACCGCGTGCCGCTCGGCGGGATCTGCACGGGTCCGTATGCGCTGCTCGCGGCCGGGCTGCTCGACGGCTATCGCGCGACCGTGCATTGGGAGGACATGTCGCCGTTGCACCAGCGCTATCCGCATGTGCATTTCGACGACGAACTGTTCGTGATCGACCGCGACCGGCTGACCTGCACCGGCGGAACCGCGCCGCTCGATCTGATGCTGCATCTGGTGGGCATGCGGCTGGGGGCCTCGGTGGCCGCGCAGGTGTCCGAGCAATTCATCGTCGAGCGGATTCGCGGCTCGACCGATTACCAGCACATTCCGGTCGACGCACGGGTCGGCCTGTCGCGCACCGAACTGATCGAAGTGGTGCGGCTGATGGAAGCGAACATCGAGGAGCCGCTATCGCTCGACGAACTCGCCCGGCTCGTCAACCTGTCGCAGCGTCATTTGCAACGGATGTTCAAGCTATTCCTGAACGTGTCGCCGACGCATTACTACCTGAGCTTGCGGCTGCGCCGCGCGCGCGATCTACTGCGCAATACCGACGCGTCGATCGCGCGCGTGACCACGGTGTGCGGTTTTCATTCTCCGTGTCATTTCAGCAAGGCCTATCGCGCGCAGTTCGGACATGCGCCGAGCGTCGAGCGGCGCATGCCGGAGTAGCGGGTGCCGCGGCCTCGCATGCCGCGCGGATTCAGATCGCCTGCGCGCGGCCCGGAAACGTTTCGTCGTAGCACGAGCCGTCGTCGGCTTGCTGCGCCGTGCCGCGCTGCTCGCGATACATCATCGGCGGCACGCCGAACTGTTTGCGAAATTCCCGTCCCAGGTGTGAGGCGTCCGAAAAGCCGCAGCTCGACGCGATATCGGCGACGGTTTTGTCTGAGCTCGTCAACAACCACGCGGCGGTGCGCAGGCGCACCTGCTTCGCGTAGGCCTGCGGCGCCTTGCCGGTCTGCGCCTTGAACAGCCGTTCGAGCTGACGCGGCGACAGATCGAGCTTGCCCGCCAGTTCGTCGAGCGGCAGCGCGCGGCCCACGTGCTGCTCCATCAGCAGGATCGCGCGCTTGACCTTCGGATGCGAGGCCGGCGCGAGCCCGGGCGGATGCGGCTGCGGTGCGTTGCCTTTCTGCAGGTCGTCGACGAGCAGGATGCGCAGCGCCTTCTGCACCGTCGCCGTTTCGAAATGACGCAGCAGGATCGCGGCGGCGACGTCGATCGACGCGCGGCCGCCGGAACAGGTGATGCGCCGCCGGTCGATCACGAACAGCCGGTCGGCGACCAGCATCTGTTCGTCGACCGACGGAAAGCGCTCGATGAAATCCCAGTAGTGAAACCAGCTCACGCAGATCCGATGGCCGTCGAGCACGCCCGCGCGCATCAGCGAGAACACGCCGGTGCACATGCCGACCAGCGTCGCGTCGCGGGCGGCGGCGCGGCGGATAAACGCGAGCGTCGCCTCGCTCGCGGCCGGCCCCGAGTGCAGCAGTCCGCCGACCACCACCACGTAGTCGAACTTCCCAGCGGTCTCGAAAGTTTCCCACGGCGTGATCTGGATGCCGCAACTCGCCCGCACCGGAGCCAGGGTTTCCCCGATCACGCTCCACGAACAGCGCACCGGCTTGCTGAAGTCGCCTTCGTCGGCGGACAGGCGCAGCAGGTCGACGAAACCCGAGAATGCGGTCAGCGTGAAGTTCGGCAGCAGGACGATGCCGAAGCGGATGCGCTGCTTCGTGGCTGTGTCGAGTGAAGGAGGGGCAAGCGTTTCAGCGGAATTCATGCGCGCGGCGGGTCGGTGAAAAGAACGGCGAAAGGGGAACGAACGTTGACCGAAACGGTGAAGCCGAGGATAGCACCACGGACCTTCAGCATTGCCGGCCGCAATCGGGCCGCCTGTCGCAAATGCGTCCCAAGTCATCGCAAATGCGCCGGGAGACCCGCGTGGCGGCTCACTTGACGACGCCATCCCATTGCGATGCCGTTTTTATTCTATCGATCCGGCCCGGCGTGCGGTGCAATAGACGCACATTCCATCCGGGCGCATGTGTCGAGTCGAAGCGCTTCCGGCCATCGCAACACGCAAGACACAACGCACAAGGCACGCCATGAACGTCAGCGTCTTCGATCTGTTCAAGATCGGCATCGGTCCATCCAGCTCGCACACGGTCGGGCCGATGATCGCCGCATGCCGCTTCGCATCGCACATCGAGGACGCGAATCTGCTCGGCTTCGTGCGGCGCGTCAGAGCCGAGCTGTTCGGCTCGCTCGGCGCGACCGGCAAGGGCCACGGCACCGACAAGGCGGTGCTGCTCGGCCTCGAAGGCAATCTGCCCGACCGGCTCGATCCTGAGCTGATCGAGCCGCGGCTGCGCGCGATCCGCGAGACCCGACAGCTCGTGCTGCTCGGCAAGCATGCGGTCGCGTTCGACGAGCGCGAACATGTCGGCTTCTTGCGCAAGCTGATGCCGGGCGCGCCGGGCTCGGGCGTCGTGCATCCGAACGGCATGCGCTTCCAGGCCTTCGACGAGAACGGTCAACTGCTCGTCGAAAAAGAGTACTTCTCGATCGGCGGCGGCTTCGTCGTCAATCGCGACGGCGACCGCGTGAACGGCCGGCGCGCCAACGCGGAGGTGCCGTATCCGTTTCGCACCGGCGACGATCTGATGCGCGTGTGCCGCGAAAGCGGCCTGTCCATCGCCGAAGTGACGTTGCGCAACGAATGCGCGACCCGGCCCGAGCACGAAGTGCGCGAGGGCCTGCTGGCGATCTGGCGCACGATGGCCGCGTGTGTCGAGCGCGGTTGCAAGGTGCGCGGCGAGTTGCCCGGCCCGATGCACGTGAAGCGTCGCGCGGCCGAGCTATGCGAGCGCTTGCGCGCACGCTCGGAGGAATCGCTGCGCGACCCGCTGTCGATGCTCGACTGGGTCAACCTGTACGCGATGGCCGTCAACGAGGAGAACGCCGCGGGCGGCCGGGTCGTCACCGCGCCGACCAATGGCGCGGCCGGCGTGATCCCGGCCGTGCTGCACTACTACGTGAAATTCATGCATGCGGCGAACGACGCCGGCATCGTCGACTTCCTGCTGACCGCCGCGGCGATCGGCATCATCTACAAGGAAACGGCGTCGATCTCCGGCGCCGAGGTGGGCTGCCAGGGCGAAGTGGGCGTGGCCTGCTCGATGGCCGCCGCCGCGCTCGCGGCCGTGATGGGCGGCACGCCCACCCAGGTCGAGAACGCCGCCGAAATCGGCATGGAACACAACCTCGGCATGACCTGCGATCCGGTCGGCGGGCTGGTGCAGATTCCGTGCATCGAGCGCAACGCGATGGGCGCGATCAAGGCGATCAACGCGGCCCGCCTCGCGATGAAGGGCGACGGCAAGCACGTGGTGTCGCTCGACAGTGTGATCCGCACCATGCGCGAAACCGGCGCCGACATGAAGACGAAATACAAGGAGACGTCGCGCGGCGGACTGGCCGTGAACGTCATCGAGTGTTGAACCGCTACACCGCATCTGCAAAACCGCAAAGGAACGACGATGAGCCGCTATTCGATATTCAGCCTGCTACGCAACGGGATGTCGTATCACGAGAACTGGGAGCGGCAATGGCGCAGCCCCGAGCCTAAACGTGAATACGACGTCGTGATCGTGGGCGGCGGCGGGCACGGTCTCGCGACCGCGTACTACCTCGCGAAGGAGCATGGCGTGCGCAATGTCGCGGTGCTCGAGAAGGGCTGGATCGGCGGCGGCAACACCGCGCGCAATACGACGATCGTGCGGTCGAACTACCTGTGGGACGAATCCGCCGCGCTCTACGAGAAGGCGATGAAGCTGTGGGAAGGGCTCGCGCAGGATCTGAACTACAACGTGATGTTCAGCCAGCGCGGCGTGATGAATCTCGCGCATACGCTGCAGGACGTGCGCGACACCGAACGCCGCGTCAACGCGAACCGCCTGAACGGCGTCGACGCCGAATTTCTCACGCCCGCGCAGATCAAGGAACTCGAGCCGACCATCAATCTGAACAGCCGCTACCCGGTGCTCGGCGCATCGATCCAGCGGCGCGGCGGCGTGGCCCGGCACGATGCGGTGGCGTGGGGCTTCGCGCGCGGCGCCGATCAGGCCGGCGTCGATATCGTGCAGAACTGCCAGGTCGTCGGCATTCGCCGCGACGGCAGCCAGGTGACGGGCGTCGACACGACCAAGGGTTTCATCAAGGCGAAGAAGGTCGCGGTGGTCGCGGCCGGCAACACGTCGACGCTCGCCGACATGGCCGGCGTGCGGCTGCCGCTCGAAAGCCATCCGTTGCAGGCGCTGGTGTCGGAGCCGATCAAGCCGGTCGTCAACACGGTCGTGATGTCGAATGCGGTCCACGCGTATATCAGCCAGTCCGACAAGGGCGATCTCGTGATCGGCGCGGGCGTCGATCAGTACACGGGCTTTGGGCAGCGCGGCAGCTTCCAGATCATCGAGGGTACGCTCGAGGCGATCGTCGAGATGTTCCCGGTGTTTTCCCGCGTGCGGATGAACCGGCAGTGGGGCGGCATCGTCGACGTGTCGCCGGACGCGTGCCCGATCATCAGCAAGACCGATGTGAAGGGACTGTATTTCAACTGCGGCTGGGGGACGGGCGGCTTCAAGGCGACGCCCGGCTCGGGATGGGTTTGTGCGCACACGATCGCGAAGGACGAACCCCATCCGTTGAACGCGCCGTTTTCGCTGGACCGGTTCTATACCGGTCATCTGATCGATGAGCATGGCGCTGCCGCCGTGGCCCACTAGTCGACAAGGAGACACAGATGCTGCTGATCGAATGCCCCTGGTGCGGTCCCCGCGCCGAAACCGAATTCTCGTGCGGCGGCGAGGCGGACATCGCCCGCCCGCTCGACACGGACAAGCTCACCGACAAGGAATGGGGCGACTACCTTTTCATGCGCAAGAACCCGCGCGGCGTGCATCGCGAGCAATGGTTCCACACGCAGGGCTGCCGCCGCTGGTTCAAGGCGCAGCGCGACACCGTCAGCTATGCGTTCCAGGGTTATCAGACGTTCGAGCGTCCGTTGCTGGCGCTGGACAGTACCGATACACAGGCCGCAAACGCACAGGTAAAGGCACAAGAGGGCAAAGCATCATGAGCCAGAAAGACCGACTCCCGACCGGCGGGCGCATCAATCGCGCGATCGCGCTGAGCTTCACGTTCAACGGCGTCGAGTATCAGGGTTATCAAGGCGATACGCTCGCGTCCGCATTGCTCGCGAACGGCATGCATTTCGTCGCGCGCAGCTGGAAATATCATCGGCCGCGCGGCATCGTGACCGCGGGCGTCGAGGAGCCGAACGCGGTCGTGCAACTGGAGACCGGCGCCTACACGGTGCCGAACGCGCGCGCCACCGAGGTCGAGTTGTACCAGGGGCTCGTCGCGAGCAGCGTGAACGCGAAACCGAGCATCGAGAAGGACCGTATGGCGATCAACCAGAAGATCGCGCGCTTCATTCCGGCGGGCTTCTACTACAAGACCTTCATGTGGCCGCGCAAACTCTGGCCGAAGTACGAGGAAGCGATTCGCGACGCGGCCGGCCTCGGCACCGCGCCGCGACAGCGCGACGCGGACCGCTACGACAAGTGCTTCGCGCATTGCGACGTGCTGGTGGTCGGCGGCGGCCCGGCCGGGCTCGCGGCCGCGCACGCGGCGGCCTTGTCCGGCGCGCGCGTGACGCTCGTCGACGATCAGCCCGAGCTGGGCGGCTCGCTGCTGTCCTGCGGCGCGGAGATCGACGGCAAGCCCGCGCTGCTGTGGGTGCAGAAAATCGAGGACGAATTGCGGCAGTTGCCCGATGTGAAGATCCTGAGCCGCAGCACCGCGTTCGGCTATCAGGACCACAATCTCGTCACGGTCACGCAGCGCCTGACCGATCATCTGCCCGTGTCGCAGCGCAAGGGCACGCGCGAACTGCTGTGGAAGATCCGCGCGAAACGCGTGATTCTCGCGACCGGCGCGCATGAACGGCCGATCGTGTTCGGCAACAACGATCTGCCTGGCGTGATGCTCGCGTCGGCGGTGTCGAGCTATCTGCATCGGTATGCGGTACTGCCGGGTCGCAATGCGATCGTGTTCACGAACAACGACGACGGCTATCAATGCGCGCTCGACCTGAAAGCGGCCGGCGCGCAGGTGAGCGTCATCGATCCGCGCGCGGGCGAATCGAAGGGCACGCTGCCGGCGCTCGCGCGCCGCCATGGCATCAAGGTGCTGAACGGCGCGGTCGTCACGGCGGCGCATGGCAAGCTGCGCGTCGCGTCGGTGTCGCTCGCCTCGTATGCGAAAGGGCAAATCACCGCTCAGCAGCGCCAACTGCCGTGCGATCTGCTCGCGATGTCGGGTGGCTGGAGCCCAGTGCTGCATCTGTTCGCGCAGTCGGGCGGCAAGGCCCATTGGCATGACGACAAGGCCTGCTTCGTGCCGGGCAAGGCGCTCCAGCCTGAGACCAGCGTCGGCGCCTGCGCGGGCGACTTCACGCTCGGCCAGGGCATCCGCTTCGCGCTCGACGCCGGCGTCGAAGCGGCGCGCGCGGCCGGGCACATCGTCGCGCGGCCAAAGCCGGTGCAGGTCGCCGAACTGAGCGAAACGAAGCTGGAACCGCTGTGGCTCGTCGGCGGACGCGAGTTGGCCACGCGCGGGCCCAAGCAGTTCGTCGATTTCCAGAATGACGTCGCGGCGGCCGATATCTTCCTCGCGGCGCGCGAAGGCTTCGAATCCGTCGAACACGTGAAGCGCTACACCGCGATGGGCTTCGGCACCGACCAGGGCAAGCTCGGCAACATCAACGGCATGGCGATTCTCGCCCAGGCGCTCGGTAAGACCATTCCCGAGACCGGCACGACGACGTTCCGGCCGAACTACACGCCGGTCACGTTCGGCACTTTCGCCGGCCGGGAATTGGGCGAATTGCTCGATCCGGTGCGCAAGACGGCGGTGCACCAATGGCACGTGGAACACGGCGCGGCGTTCGAGGACGTCGGCAACTGGAAGCGTCCGTGGTATTACCCGAAGCCGGGCGAGGACATGCATGCGGCCGTCGCGCGCGAAGCGCTCGCGGTGCGCACGAGCGTCGGCATTCTCGATGCGTCGACGCTAGGCAAGATCGATGTTCAGGGCCCCGATTCCGCGAAGCTGTTGAACTGGGTGTACACGAATCCGTGGACCAGGCTCGAAGTCGGCAAGTGCCGCTACGGCCTGATGCTCGACGAAAACGGCATGATCTTCGACGACGGCGTGACCGTGCGCCTCGCCGAGCAGCACTACATGATGACGACCACCACCGGCGGCGCGGCGCGTGTGCTCACGTGGCTCGAACGCTGGCTGCAAACCGAATGGCCCGACCTGCGCGTGCGGCTCGCGTCGGTCACCGATCACTGGGCAACTTTTGCGGTAGTCGGCCCGATGAGCCGCAAGGTGCTGCAAAAGGTCTGCGCCGACATCGACTTCGCGAACGCGGCGTTTCCGTTCATGACGTATCGTGAAGGCACCGTCGCGTGCGCGGCGGCGCGCGTGATGCGCATCAGCTTCTCGGGCGAACTCGCGTATGAGGTGAACGTGCCGGCCAATGTCGGACGCGCGGTGTGGGAAGCATTGATGGCCGCGGGCGCGGAGTTCGACATCACGCCGTACGGCACCGAGACGATGCACGTGCTGCGCGCGGAGAAGGGCTACATCATCGTCGGCCAGGATACGGACGGCTCGATGACGCCGCACGACCTCGGCATGGGCGGGCTCGTCGCGAAGTCGAAGGACTTTCTCGGCAAGCGCTCGCTCGCCCGCCCGGACACCGCGAAGGCGGGACGCAAGCAACTGGTCGGGCTGCTCGCGGAGGATGCGTCGTTCGTGATACCCGAGGGCTCGCAGATCGTCGCCGGTCCGTTCCAGGGCGATACCGCGCCGATGCTCGGGCACGTCACGTCGAGCTATTACAGCCCGATTCTGCAACGCTCGATCGCGATGGCGGTCGTCAAGGGCGGTCTCGACAAGATCGGCACGACCGTCACGATTCCGCTCGCAAGCGGCAAACAGATCGCGGCGAAGATCGCGAGTCCGGTGTTCTACGACAGCGAAGGAGCACGTCAACATGTGGAATGAAACAGGCGGAACGGTGTCCATCGTGGACCGCACGCTCGGGCGGCAAAACGGCGCGTGGCAGGAGTCGCCGCTGGTCGGTGTGGATGGGCTGCTGAAACAGCATCAGGCCAACGCGACTGCCGCGTTCCGGCTCGGCGAGCGGCCGTTTCTCGAACTCGTGAACGTGCGCGGCGATACGCGCGACGCGGCGTTCATTCGCGCGGTGGAACAGGTGATCGGCTGCAAGCCGCCGGAGAAGCCGAACACGGTCGCGCGCGGCAACGGCTACGACATGGTCTGGCTCGGCCCGGACGAATGGCTCGTGCGTTCGGAGACCGCGCACGATGCGACGCGCACGGCGCCGTTGCAGGCGAAGCTCGGCGCGGCGTTCGCGGGCGTGTTCGCATCGGCGGTCGATGTGGGCAGCGGCTATACGGTGCTTGAAATCACCGGCACGCGCACGCGCGACGTGCTCGCGCGCGGCTGTCCGCTCGATCTGCATCCCAAACTTTTCGGCCTGGGGCAGTGCGCGCAGAGCCACTATTTCAAGGCGTCGATCACGTTGCTGCCCACGGGCACCGACAGTTTCGACATCGTCGTGCGTCGCAGTTTCGCGGATTACTTCGTCAGGATCATGCTCGACGCCGCCGAGCCGTTGATGTGCTGAGCGACGCGCGGTTCGCTTTGCTGATTTCGCCATGACGTCGGCACGCGCGGCCACCTCGCTTCTCACGGCACGCGCGTGCGATGAGCGCGATGCCGGCGCCGCGCTCGCGCTGCTCGATCAAAGTATCGCGCTGCGTCATCGGCGCATTGCGCTGATCCGCTATCTGCTCGCGCGGGAGCTCGGTGCGCCGCTCGAAGCGCGGCATCATGCGTACGTCGAGAAAATCGCGGCCCGTCTGAGCGCGGATGCCCTCGCGCGGATCGCCGGTGCAGCGCGTGCGCGGCTGCGCCCGTAAGTCCACGCCGTATCAGGGCTTGCCGCCATCCAGCGCCGTGAGGATCTGATGCGCGGCGCTCACGCGCGCTTCGTTCGGGAAATTGCGATTGGCGAGCATCACGATACCGATGCGTTTTTGCGGCACGAACGCGACATACGCACCGAACCCGTTGGTCGATCCGGTCTTGTTGATCCAGACGTTCTGCTGCGGCGGCAGCGGCGGTTTGATTGCGGTCGACGGCGTGCCGTTGAGGACCATCTCCGGCGAATTGCCGGCCAGCAAGGTCGGCAACGCGACCGGATACGGGTACTGCTCCCAGATCAGATCCTGGGTCAGCACGCCGGCCTGGAAGTAGCCGGTATGCGTGTCCGTGATCGCGCGCTGCCACTGACTGTCGAGCGGAATCAGGTTCATGTTGGCCTGCACGTAACGCAGCATATCCGCGGCGGTCGACTTCACCCCGTAGGCTTCGGCGGAAATCACGCCGCCCGTCAGACGGACCGGCGCGCCGTCTTTCGCATAGCCCTGCGCATAGTCCGGCATTTTCGCCGCGGGGACGTCGATGTAGCTGTTCTTCATGCCGAGCGCCGGAAACACGCGTTGCTGCATCAGCACGGTGAAATCCTGTCCCATGGTCTTCGCGGTGATCAGGCCGAGCGTGCCGATGCCGGGATTCGAGTAGGTGCGGAACGTGCCGGGCGCATGAGCGGGCTGCCAGTCGTGGAAGTACCGCAGCAATTGCGCGTCGTTATGGATGTCGTCCGGCACCTGTAGCGGCAGACCGCCAGGTGTGTGCGTGCCGAGGTTCAGCAGGCTGACTTTGCCGAACGGGCGGCCGCGCAGCGTCGGCAGATAGCGTTCCGTGCCGTCCGACAACGACAGCTTGCCGTCGAGCTGCGCATACGACGCGAGCGTCGCCGTGAAGGTCTTGCTGACCGAGCCGAGTTCGAACAGCGTATCGCGTGTGACCGGCTTGCCGGTTTGCGTCGATGCGACGCCATAGTTGTAGACGTAGGGCTTGCCGTCGTCGATCACGCCGACCGCCATGCCGGCGATATGGTACTTCGCCATCAGCGGCCTGATCGCGGCATCGATGGTCGGTTGGAGTTGCGCGGCGGTGGGCTCGGCCGCGTGGCCGACGGGTGAGATCGCGCAGAGCGTGAACAGCGCGAACGTGGCGGTTGTTATCAGTTTGAGCGCTCGGGTCTTCATGGCAAACGGGTCCTCGGTCGGGGGAGTGTGAATCGGTGGATCGGCGATTCGGCCGAGGCAGCACTATCGGGCTTTTGCGAACCGCTGGCAAACGAGGATATGTTGCGCGGGGGTAAAGAAAAAGTTGTAGGCCGCTACGCTGGTGAAACGGTGCGCCGCGCAGCGTGTGCGGCGTGCCGCTCACGAACATGGAGACGTCGACGGCGGCGCGCCGAAGAAGTTTGTGATCGACCCGCACGGGTTGTTGAAGGCGGCCTGAGTTTGGTTGGCCGCTAAAGCGCTGCGTGGCCTGCCGGGCACGCGACGCTTCTGTTCATTGATCAAGCCGCCATCACCGGCGCAGCGGATAGCGAAGGCGCCTGCTTGCGACGCTCGCGCGTCGGCGCGGTGCCGAACGCATCGCGATAGCTCTTCGAGAAGTGGCAGGCCGACTGGAAGCCGCAGGCCATCGTGATGTGCATGATCGACATGTCGGTCTGCAACAGCAGCTCGCGTGCGCGCCGCAGGCGCAGTGTCAGATAGTAGTGCGTCGGCGTCATGCCCAGATGTTCGCGGAACAGCCGTTGCAACTGCCGTTGCGACATGCCGGCGAGCCGCGCCAGTTCTTCGCGCGACAGCGGCTCCTCGATGTTGTTCTCCATCAGCGAGATCACTTCGAACAGCGATTTGTTGGCCGAGCCGAGCCGCGCGACGAGCGGCATCTTCTGCTGCGCGCTGGTGTCGCGCACGTGTTCGACGATGAACTGCTCGGCGATCTGCGTGACCCGAGCGGTGCCAACACGCGGCGCGATCAGGTTCAGCATCATGTCGAGCGGCGCGACGCCGCCGGTACAGGTCACGCGATCGCGATCGATCACGAATAGCTCTTTCAGAAAGCGCGTATCGGGAAACTCTTCCTTCAGCGCCGACATGTTTTCCCAATGGATCGCGCACGCATAACCGGCCAGCAGGCCGGCGCGCGCGAGCGCATAGGTGCCCGTGCAAAGACTGCCCAGCACGCAGCCCATGCGCGCGAAACGGCGCAGCGCGGACAGATGCTCGGCGCTGGTGGAGCGCTGCACGTCGATGCCGCCGACCACGAACACGATGTCGGGTTGCCCGACGCATTCGACCGGCCCCGTATCAACGGATAACCCGTTGCTCGCCATGACCGGCCCGCCGGCGGGACTCACGATCGACCAGCGGTAAAGCGTCTGGCCCGTCAGATAGTTCGCCATGCGTAGCACTTCGATCGCGTTCGAGAAGGCGATCATCGTGAAGTTGGGTACCGGCATGAATGCGAAATGCGACAACGATGCCGTGCGATCGGTGGACATGGGAACGGTGATTCCTGATGTAAATGTCGCGTCGCCGTGGGGAGGGCGACTATCTGAATTCTGAGTATCAGGGCAACTACCGTGCCATCAGGCTAAACCCCTGGATACTGCGCACAAAGCCTGGAATAGCTAAGCAATCGACTGATGAAACCATCCGCGCGGCACCGGAACAGCGCGGCGACGCCCTTGCAGCGCACCCGATCGGCGCAGGAATACTGCGTTGTAGTGCAGCGCTGAGCGCGCGGATCGCGCCGACTTGTCGAAAAAAGTCGCGCATGGCGGAAAAGGCAAAGAACGCGTCTGAATTCGTAAATAGACGCGCCGGGTGACCGTCAAGAATAGACCCAAGGCAAAGCGGTAGCGCGATCCCGCTGGCAACCCGCAGCAGCCTCCCCGTCAACGTTCTCAGGGACCTTCCATGTCGAACCCGAATCCCTTCTTCGAAGACTCGCTAGCGCCGCGCGATCCGGCGGTGCGCGGCGCCATTCTGAAAGAGCTCGAGCGTCAGCAGTCGCAAGTCGAGCTGATCGCGTCGGAAAACATCGTGTCGCGCGCGGTGCTCGACGCGCAGGGCTCGGTGCTGACCAACAAGTACGCGGAAGGGTATCCGGGCAAGCGTTACTACGGCGGTTGCGAATACGTCGACGCGATCGAGACGCTCGCGCTCGATCGTATCAAGCAGCTGTTCGACGCGAAGTTCGCCAACGTGCAGCCGCATTCCGGCGCGCAGGCGAACGGCGCGGTGATGCTCGCGCTCACCAGGCCGGGCGATACGGTGCTCGGCATGTCGCTCGACGCGGGCGGGCATCTGACGCACGGCGCGAAACCCGCGATGTCGGGCAAGTGGTTCAACGCGGTGCAGTACGGCGTGCGGCGCGACACGATGCTGATCGACTACGAGCAGATCGAGGAACTGGCGCAACAGCACAAGCCGACGCTGCTGATCGCCGGCTTCTCCGCCTATCCGCGCGCGCTCGACTTCGCGCGGCTGCGCGCGATCGCCGATGGCGCCGGTGCGAAGCTGATGGTGGACATGGCGCATATCGCCGGGTTGATCGCGGCGGGCCGCCATGACAATCCGGTCCCACATGCGCACGTGGTCACGTCGACCACCCACAAGACCTTGCGCGGTCCGCGCGGCGGATTCGTGCTGACCAACGACGACGAGATCGCAAAGAAGATCAACTCCGCCGTGTTCCCCGGCTTGCAGGGCGGCCCGCTGATGCACGTGATCGCCGGCAAGGCGGTCGCATTCGGCGAGGCGCTGCAGCCGGGCTTCAAAACCTATATCGACAGCGTGCTCGCGAACGCGCGGGCATTGGGCGAGGTGCTCACATCGGGCGGCGTCGATCTGGTCACGGGCGGCACCGACAACCATCTGCTGCTGGTCGATCTGCGGCCGAAGGGGCTCAAGGGCAATCAGGTCGAACAGGCGCTGGAGCGCGCGGGCATCACCTGCAACAAGAACGGCATTCCGTTCGATACGGAGAAGCCGACCATCACGTCCGGCATCCGCCTCGGCACACCGGCGGCCACGACACGTGGCTTCGGCGTCAGCGAGTTTCGCGAGGTCGGGCGTCTGATCGTCGAGGTGCTCGATGCGCTGCGCGTGTCGCCCGAAGGCGATGCCGCAACCGAACAACGCGTGCGCCGCGAGATTTTCGCGCTGTGCGAGCGCTTTCCCATTTACTGAGTACGCGTGGAGCAAACGATGAGTCAACTGCACGAAAACAGCATCATCATCGACGGGCTGAACATTTCGAAGTTCGAGCGCTCGGTGTTCGAGGACATGCGCAAGGGCGGCGTGACCGCGGTGAACTGCACGGTGTCGGTCTGGGAAAGTTTTCAGAAGACCGTCGACAACATCGCCGAAATGAAGCAGCAAATCCGCCAATACAGCGAGATCCTCACGCTGGTGCGCACCACCGACGACATCTTCCGCGCCAAGCAAGAGAACAAGACCGGCATCATCTTCGGCTTCCAGAACGCGCATGCGTTCGAGGACAACCTCGGCTATATCGAAGCGTTCAAGGATCTCGGCGTCAACGTGGTGCAGCTTTGCTACAACACGCAGAACCTGGTCGGCACCGGCTGCTACGAACGCGACGGCGGTCTGTCCGGCTACGGGCGCGAAGTGATTCAGGAGATGAATCGCGTCGGCATCATGGTCGATCTGTCGCATGTGGGCGGCAAGACGTCGTCGGAGGCGATCGCGGCGTCGAAGAAGCCGGTCTGCTATTCGCATTGCTGCCCGTCCGGGCTCAAGGAGCATCCGCGCAACAAGACCGACGAGCAGTTGAAGGAGATCGCGGACGAGGGCGGCTTCGTCGGCGTGACGATGTTCGCGCCGTTCCTGAAGCGCGGACCGGACGCGACCGTCGAGGACTATATCGAGGCGATCGAGTACGTGGTGAACCTGATCGGGGAGGACCAGGTGGGGATCGGCACGGATTTCACGCAGGGCTACAGCACCGAGTTTTTCGACTGGATCACGCACGACAAGGGCCGTTATCGCCAGTTGACGAACTTCGGCAAGGTCGTGAATCCCGAAGGCATTCGCACGATCGGCGAGTTTCCGAACCTGACCGCCGCGATGGAACGCGCCGGCTGGAGCGAGACGCGCATCCGCAAGATCATGGGCGAAAACTGGGTACGGGTGTTCGGCGAAGTCTGGAAGGTGTGAGCTTTAGCCCTTGTTTTCATAGCGGATACGAAACGGAGTCTCCACATGCAACCCCAACTGCCTATCGACGTCGATCCGCACACCGGCGTCTGGACCACCGACGCGCTGCCGATGCTGTACGTGCCGCGCCACTTCTTCACCAACAACCACGTCGCCGTCGAGGAAGCGCTCGGCCGCGATACGTACGCCGGGATTCTCTACAAGGCCGGTCACAAGTCCGCCTATTTCTGGTGCGAGAAGGAAGCGAAGCAACATGGTCTTGCCGGCATGGCGGTATTCGAGCACTACCTGAACCGTCTGTCGCAGCGCGGCTGGGGCATCTTCAGGATCATCGAAGCCGATCCGGGCAACTCGCATGCGCGGATTGAGTTGCGGCACTCGTCGTTCGTGCTCGCGCAACCGGGCAAGGCCGGAAAGCTTTGCTACATGTTCGCCGGCTGGTTCGCGGGCGCGATGGACTGGGTCAACGATACCGCGCCCGACGGCGCGCGCAAGGGCCCGCCGTCGCAGTCGAAAGAAGCACGCTGCGCGGCGGAGGGACACGAGCACTGCGTGTTCGAAGTCTCGCCGCTCGCGTCAATCTAATCCGGGCATTCCGAGGTCGATCGCGATGCGTTACCCGAACCTTTTCAAGCCGCTCACGTTGAACAAGCTGACGCTGCGCAATCGCATCGTCAGTACCGCGCACGCGGAGGTCTATGCGGAGCCGGGTGGCCTGCCCGGCGATCGTTATATTCGCTACTACGAGGAAAAGGCGAAGGGCGGAGTCGGACTGGCCGTGTGCGGCGGTTCGAGCCCGGTGTCGATCGACAGCCCGCAAGGCTGGTGGAAGTCGGTGAATCTCGCCACCGACCGGATCGTCGATCCGCTCGCGCGGCTCGCCGAAGCGATGCACGCGCATGGCGCGAAAATCATGATTCAGGCCACCCACATGGGACGCCGCTCGGCGTTTCACGGCGAGCACTGGCCGCATCTGATGTCGCCGTCGGGAGTGCGCGAGCCGGTGCATCGCGGCAACGCGAAGATCATCGAGGTCGAAGAGATCCGCCGCATCATCGGCGACTTCGCGGCGGCCGCGAAGCGCGTGAAGGATGCGGGCATGGACGGCATCGAGATCTCGGCGGCGCACCAGCATCTGATCGATCAGTTCTGGAGCCCCCGCACCAACTTCCGTACCGACGAATGGGGCGGCTCGCTCGAAAACCGCCTGCGTTTCGGCGTCGAAGTGTTGCAGGCGGTGCGCGCGGCGGTGGGCGCCGACTTCTGCGTCGGCCTGCGCATGTGTGGCGACGAATTCCATGAAGACGGGCTCGATCACGAGCAGCTGAAAGAGATTGCCCAGGCGATGAGCGAGACCGGTCTGATCGACTATCTCGGCGTGATCGGTTCCGGCGCGGACACCCACAACACGCTCGCCAACTGCATGCCGCCGATGGCGCTGCCGCCCGAGCCGTTCGTGCATCTCGCGGCCGGCATCAAGCAGGTCGTCAAGGTGCCGGTGATGCACGCGCAAAGCATTCGCGACGCGGGCCAGGCCGAGCGCTTGCTCGCGAGCGGCATGGTCGATCTGGTCGGCATGACGCGCGCGCAGATCGCCGATCCGCATATGGTCATCAAGATCCGCGATGGCCGCGAGGACGAAATCAAACAGTGCGTCGGCGCGAACTACTGCATCGACCGACAGTACAACGGGCTCGACGTGCTGTGCGTGCAGAACGCGGCGACCTCGCGCGAAGCGACGATGCCGCACGTGATCGCAAGGTCGCGCGGGCCGAAGCGCAAGGTCGTCGTGGTCGGCGCGGGGCCGGCGGGTCTCGAAGCGGCGCGCGTCGCGAAGTCGCGCGGTCACGACGTGGTGCTGTTCGAAAAGAACGATCACGTGGGCGGCCAGATCATGCTGGCGGCGAAAGCGCCGCAGCGCGAGCAGATGGCGGGCATCGTGCGCTGGTTCGACATGGAGACGAAGCGCCTCGGCGTGGACCGCCGCCTCGGTGTCGCCGCCGACGAGCGGACCATCATGGCCGAGAAGCCCGACATCGTCGTGCTCGCCACCGGCGGTTCGGCGTTCACGTCGCAGGTCGCGGCGTGGGGCGTCGACGCGGGGCTCGCGGTCAGTTCGTGGGACGTGCTGGCCGGCAAGGTCGAGCCGGGCAGAAACGTGCTCGTGTACGACGGCGTCAGCACGCATGCCGGTGCGGGCGTCGCCGATTTCATCGCGAGCCGCGGCGCCAACGTGGAGATCGTCACGCCCGACGTGAAGGTCGCCGACGACGTCGGCGGCACCACGTTCCCGATCTTCTATCGCCGTCTGTACGCGCAAGGCGTGATCCATACGCCCAATTACTGGCTCGACAGGGTGTACGAGGAGAACGGCAAGAAGATCGCCGTGATCCGCAACGAGTACACCGAGGAGCAGGAGGAGCGCGCGGTCGATCAGGTGGTGATCGAAAACGGCAGTACGCCGAACGACCGGCTTTACTGGAAGCTGAAGCCTGAATCGGTCAATCGCGGCCAGGTCGACGTGCACAAGCTGTTCGCGTCCGAACCGCAACCGGGTCTCGACGAGCAGCTCGGCGACGGCCGCTTCCTGCTGTTCCGGGTCGGCGACTGCATCTCGATGCACAACATTCACGGCGCGATCTACGACGCGCTGCGCCTTTGCAAGGATTTCTGACGATGAGCCCCGTGTTTGTCATCACCGTCCTGCTGTGGGTGTCGGCGGCCGGTCTCGCGTTCGCGCTGGCGCGCCGCGCCGCCTACTGGCGCGAGGGCCGTGCGACCGTCGCGGGCGCCTATGGCTGGGCCAATCTGCTCGCGATCCCGAAGCGTTACTTCGTCGACCTGCATCACGTGGTCGCGCGCGATCCGTATATCGCCCGCACGCACGTTGCCACGGCGGGCGGAGCGATCCTCGCGATGGCGCTCGTGTTCGTCAACTACGGTCTCGCGATCTACTCGCCGTGGCTGGACAAACTGATCTTTCTCGCCGCGCTGGCGATGCTGATCGGCACGGTGTTCGTGTGGCGCCGCCGGCATGGCGCGAAGACGGTGCCGGCGCGACTCTCGCGCGGGCCGTGGGATCAGTTGCCGTTGCTACTGGGCGCGTTCGCGCTCGGTCTCGCGCTGTTCATCGCGCTTCCGGCGACGATGATGTCCGGCGCGCTCGCGGTGATCGTCGCGCTGTTGATCGCGGCGGGCGCGTTCACGATGACGTTCGGCGCGGCGCGTGGCGGCCCGATGAAACATGCGTTGGCCGGACTGCTGCATCTCGCGTTTCATCCGCGTCAGGAGCGCTTTGCCGATTTCACCGCAGCGCGTCACGCTCGCGATGCCGTGCCGCCCACCGCGCTTAAAACCCCGCTGCTCGACGCGAAAGAATATGGCGTCGGCAAGCCGGTCGAATTCCGCTGGAACCAGTTGCTCAGCTTCGACGCCTGCGTGCAATGCGGCAAATGCGAAGCGGCGTGCCCCGCGTTCGCGGCCGGTCAGCCGCTCAATCCGAAGAAGCTGATTCAGGATCTGGTAACCGGCATGGTCGGCGGCACCGACGCGCAGTACACAGGCAGCCCGACGCCCGGCATTCCGGTCGGCGAGCACGCGGGCGCGCCCTCCAAGCCGCTGATCTCGACGCTGATCGAAGCGGACACGCTGTGGTCCTGCACGACCTGCCGCGCCTGCGTGCAGGAGTGCCCGATGCTGATCGAGCACGTGGACGCGATCGTGGACATGCGCCGCAATCAGACGCTCGTCGAAGGCAGCGTGCCGGGCAAGGGGCCGGTGACGCTCGCGAATCTGCGCGAAACCGGCAGCCTCAACGGCTACGACATCGGCGCGCGCTACGACTGGGCCGTCGATCTGCAGGTGCAGGTCGCGCAGCCGGGCCGTCACGTGGACGTGCTGCTGATCGCCGGCGAAGGCGCGTTCGACATGCGCTATCAGCGAACGCTGCGCGCGCTCGTCAAGGTGCTGAACCGCGCGGGCGTCGATTACGCGGTGCTGGGCGGTGTCGAGACCGATACCGGCGACACCGCGCGGCGGCTCGGCGACGAAGCGACGTTCCAGCAACTGGCCCGTACGCTGATCGGGACGCTCGCGCTGTACTCGTTCGCGCGCATCGTTACCGCCGATCCGCACGTGCTGCATAGCCTGCGCAACGAATATCGCGCGCTCGGCGGGTTCTATCAGGTCCAGCATCACACGGCGCTGATCGACGAACTGATCGCGAGCGGCAAGCTGTCGCCGCGCGCGGCCGCCGCCGTCGCGGCGCGCAACATCACGTATCACGACCCGTGCTATCTGGGCCGCTACAACGGCGAGACGGAAGCGCCGCGCCGGGTGCTGAAGAGCATCGGCATCAAGGTGGTCGAGATGGAGCGTCACGGCCTGCGCGGACGCTGCTGCGGCGGCGGTGGTGGCGCACCGTTGACCGATATCCCGGGCAAACGGCGGATTCCCGACATCCGTATCGACGACGCGCGCGCGAGCGGCGCGGAGATCGTCGCGGTCGGCTGCCCGAATTGCACGGCGATGCTCGAAGGGGTGGTGGGGCCGCGACCGGAAGTGCTGGACGTTGCCGAACTGGTCGCCGCGGCGCTGGAGTAACGCGATGATGAATACGCTCAAACGAATCGATCCGCGCCGGCCGTTCACGGTGACGGCACAGGGACTCAGGCGCATCACGCTCGGCGTCGTTGGCATCGCGGACGCCGACAGTGCCACACGGTCCGATGCGCGTCATGCCGGGCATCGCGAACAGCCGAAGCCGCGCCGCACGACGGCCGCGCCGCGCCATGTGCTGCTGGTCGCGGCGCACGCGGACCGCGGCGCGCTCGATGAACATGCGCGCCAGACGCTCGCGGCCGCCGCGCTGATCGCGGACACGCACAGCGAAGTCGTGCTGCTGGTGTTCGGCGAATTCACCGGCGATGCCGCCGCGCTCGGCGCCGACAAGCTGATCGAATTGCCGATGTTCGATCGCCGCACGTACGCGCCGGACGATGAACTGAATGCGCTGGCGGCCTGCGTCGCGGCCTATGCGCCAGCCCATGTCTTGCTGCCCGACAACGCGACCGGCGACGGCGACCTCGGCCGCCGCTATGCGGCGGCGGCCGATGCAAGCGTCGCGACGCACGTCGTCGAGATCGATGCCGGGCACGTGTGCACCTATATTCGCGCGAATACGGCGCTCGCCAGCCGCGCGCTGCCCGAGGTCGTGCTGCTCGAGCCGAATGCGGTCGATCCGAAGCTGCCGTTCGTCGGCGCGGGCGAGCGGGTCGCGTGGCGCTTCGACCGCGAAGCGGACAGCACGGTCGCGCAACGAGCGATACACGCTCTCGGCATCGACGAAATCGACGCGGCGCAGGTCGCGCTGGAAGAGGCGGATTTCATCGTGTCGGCGGGCAACGGCGTCAGCGACGTGCCCGCGTTCGAGCGACTCGCGACGACCCTCGGCGCGGCGATCGGTGCCAGCCGGGTTGCCGTCGACGACGGCAAGTTCACGCGCGACAAGCAGATCGGCGCGACCGGCAAGACCGTCGAGGCGAGCGTGTATATCGCGTTCGGCATCTCGGGGGCGGTGCAGCATCTGCAGGGCATCAAGGATTGCCGCCATGTGATCGCGGTGAATCTCGACGCGAGCGCGCCGATCGCGAAGCGCGCGAATCTGACCGTGATCGCCGACGCGCAGGAAACCATCGCGGCGCTCCACGAGGCGGCGGCCGCGGCGCGCGGTGCCCGCGCCACCTCGGCCGCGCTGCTGCGGCCGGGCAAGCTTGCCGAAGGAGTGCTCGCATGAAGATCGCCGTGCTGGTTTCAGTCGGACGTCACCCGGTCAGCGGCGTCGCGCGCTACAGCCGCAACGATGCGGCGGCGTTGACGCTGGCGCTGTCGCTCGTCAGAACGCATGGCGCGACGCTCGACGTGCTGCACGCGGGCGATCCGTCGAACGCCGCGTTGAACGAGTATCTGGCGCTCGGCGCGCGTTCGGTCGAAGTGCTCGAAATGCCGCCCGACGCCGATCCTGCGCCGCAACTCGCCGCGCGTTTGCGTGGCTACGAGCTGGTGCTGACCGGCACGCGCGCCGAAGGCGGTTTCGATAGCGGCATGCTGCCGTATCGCGTCGCGCATGCGCTGGCGGTGCCGCTCGTCGGCGCCGCCGTCGATGTGGCGCTGCGCGACGGTCGAGCGCAGGTCCGGCAGTCCATGCCGAAGGGCCTACGACGGCGCGTCGAAGTGCGGCTGCCGGCATTGGTTGCCGTGCATCCGCTCGCGAACGTCGCGACCTCGTACGCGTATGCACGAATGCGCGAAGGCACGATCGAGCGCGCCGTCGCGCCGGTCGCCGACGCGCGGCACGGCACCACTCGCGAACAGTCCGCATGGACGATCGGTTCCGCCACAGCGAAACCGGTGCGCCTCGCCGCCGCCGAAAAGCGCTCGGGCCACGCGCGCATGCTGTCGGCGACGACGACCGAGAGCCGCGGCGGCAGCGTCGTAATTGAAGGGAGTTCCGTCGAAAAAGCACAAGTGATACTCGCGTATTTGCGCGAGCATCAACTGGTGGATTACTGAATTCCGGCTCGGGCCAGCATGCGACCAGGAGGGCCTGGCGCGGCGCCAGACGTGACACGCAACGGAGCACACAATGAAAGTTTCCGCAGACGTTCGCGCAATGATCGAACGCCGCAAGCAGAACTACACGCTGGAAGCGCCGTTCTATACCAGCGAGCACATCTTCGCGCTCGACATCGACGCGATTTTCCGCCGGCACTGGATTCAGGTCGCGGTCGAGCCCGACGTGCCCGAGCCGGGCGACTATGTGACGGTCGAGATCGGCGACGATTCGATCCTGATCGTGCGCGACGACGACATGCGGGTGCGCGCGTTTCATAACGTATGCCGCCACCGCGGCGCGCGTCTGTGCAATACCGGCAAGGGCTCGCTCGGCAATATCGTCTGTCCGTATCACAGCTGGACGTATAGCCTCAATGGCGACCTGATGTTCGCCGAGCACATGGGCGAGCAGTTCGAGCGCTGCAAACATAGTCTGAAAGCGGTGCATGTCGAAAATCTCGCCGGACTGATTTTCATCTGCCTCGCCGAGCAGCCGCCCGCCGATTTCGCCGTGATGCGCGCCGCGATGGAACCGTATCTGTTGCCGCACGATCTGGCCGGCTGCAAGATCGCCGCGTCGATCGACATCATCGAGGAGGGCAACTGGAAACTGACGATGGAAAACAATCGCGAGTGCTATCACTGCGTGGCGAACCATCCGGAGCTGACCATCTCGCTGTACGAATACGGTTTCGGTTATCAGCGCACGCCGGCGAACGAGGAGGGCATGGCCGCGTTCGAGACGACGGTCGCGCGCCGCACCGCGCAGTGGGAGGCGATGCAGTTGCCGTCGGCGGAAATCGAGCGGCTTGCCGACCTGGTCACCGGGTTTCGTACGCAACGTCTGCCGCTCGATCGCGACGGCGAATCGCAGACGCTCGACGCGAAGGTCGCCTCGAAGAAACTGCTCGGCGGTTTCAGGCACGCGGATCTCGGCGGCCTGTCGTTCTGGACCCAGCCGAACTCGTGGCATCACTTCATGAGCGACCACATCGTCAGTTTCTCGGTGATTCCGCTGTCGGCCGGCAAGACGCTGGTGCGCACCAAATGGCTCGTGCACAAGGACGCGCGCGAAGGCATCGATTACGACCTCGACAATCTGACCGCCGTGTGGCGCGCGACCAACGACCAGGATCGCGCACTCGTCGAATATTCGCAGCGCGGCGCGACGAGCAGCGCGTATGAGCCGGGTCCTTATTCGCCGTTCACCGAAGGACTCGTCGAAAAGTTCTGCGAGTGGTATATCGGCCGTCTCGCGGATTACGACGCGAACTCACGGGCGGTGCACGACGAGAAAGTCGTGTCGTTCGTGCGCTGAGCGCAAGACCGCAATGAGGAGCGGGGGGACAACCATGATGCGCGATCAGGCCATGTTTCAACCGGACATCGAGCAGACTTCGCAGAATCCAGCTGACGCGCCGAGCCGCGTCACGCAGCCGCGCTTCTGGGACGCGCTGCCGGCGCGCTGGAACAGCGACGCCGACGACACGCTGGAGTGCTGCCAGGTCCGCAGCGAAACGCACGACGTGAAGAGTTTCTTCTTCCGCGCGCCATCCGGTCGGGCGTTCGTGTTCGAGCCGGGGCAATTCATCACGCTGGAGTTGGAGATTGACGGCGAGCGCGTCAATCGCTGCTATACGATCTCGTCTGCGCCCACACGGCCGCATACGATTTCGATCACCGTCAAGCGCGTGCCGGGCGGCCCGGTGTCCAACTGGCTGCACGACCATCTGCATGCGGGTATGCAGGTACGCGTGCTGGGCCCAGCCGGCGAATTCACCTGCGCGCGGCATCCGGCGCGCAAGTTGCTGTTTTTGTCGGCGGGCTCGGGCATCACGCCGCTGATGTCGATGAGCCGCGCGCATCATGAACTCGGCGAGGACAGCGATATCGTCTTCGTGCACAGCGCGCGTACGCCGGACGACATCATCTTCGCGCGCGAGCTCGATCTGATCGCCGCCAATCAGGCGCATTTCCGCACCGCGTTCGTCTGCGAACGCGTGGGCACGCGCACCAATTGGCCCGGCATCACCGGCTTTCTGACGCTGCCGCTGCTGAAACTGATTGCGCCGGATTTTCTGGAGCGCGAGATTTTCACGTGCGGCCCCGCGCCGTATATGCAGGCGGTGCGCAATCTGCTCGATGAAGGCGGCTTCGATCGCCAGCACTATCACGAGGAAAGCTTCTCGTTCGAGACCGTCAGCGAAGTGGCCGCGCAATTGGCCGAAGCGCATGTCGCGCACACGCTGAGCGATGCGTGCGCGCCGGCCGAAACCGCCACGCGTTTCAAGGTGAGCTTTACGCGCAGTCATCGCGAGATCGAGTGCGGCGGCGGCCAGCATGTGCTCGATGCGGCGAAGCAGGCGGGCGTGCGGCTGCCGGCGTCGTGCACGCAAGGCATGTGCGGCACCTGCAAGGTGAAGCTCGTGTCCGGCGAAGTGGCGATGAAGCACGCGGGCGGTATCCGTCAGCGCGAGATCGATCAGGGCATGGTGCTGCTGTGCTGTAGCAAGCCGCTGACCGATCTCGTCGTCGACAAGTAATACGACTGATAACACCACAACAACACGGCAAACACTGGGCGGATTGGCGTGGAAGTCGCATGCGGACAACTGCATGTCGCAAAACAACGCTACCCGGCAATTCTGGTTGGCGATTCTGAATACGCGATGTACGGTTCGATGGCAAACGCGTCAATGGGCAAATGGATCAACGGGAGAACGTCGATGAGACTGATCGGAAAGGTAGTGGTGGCAAGCGCGTTGGGGGTGATGCTGGCGGCGGTCAGTGCGGGCGTGTCGGCCGATTCGAAGCCGACCATCAAGATCGGTTACGTGGAGGGCTGGGACGATAGCGTGGCGACCTCGAACGTGGCCGCCGAGGTGATCGAAAAACGCCTCGGTTATCAGGTGCAACTGGTGCCGGTGGCGGCCGGCGTGATGTGGCAGGGCGTGGCGCGCGGCGATCTCGACGCGACGCTGTCCGCGTGGCTGCCGGTCACGCACGGCGCCTACTGGAACAACTTCAAGGACAAAGTGGTCGACCTCGGGCCGAACTTCAACGACGCGAAGATCGGTCTGATCGTGCCGGACAACGCGGACGTGAAGAGCGTCGGCGATCTGCAGGCGAAGAAGGCGGAGTTCGGCGCGCGCATCGTCGGCATCGACGCCGGCGCGGGTGTGATGCAGAAAACCAGCGAGGCGATCAAGGCCTATGGGCTCGACTATCAGCTGATGCCGAGTTCCGGAAGTGCGATGACCGCCGAACTGGCGCGCTCGGAGGCGGCCAGCAAGCCGATCATCGTGACCGGATGGAAGCCGCACTGGATGTTCGCCAAGTACAAGCTGAAATTCCTCGACGATCCGAAGAAGGTATTCGGTGAAGCCGAGCACGTGGATAGCGTGGTGAATCCCGAGCTCGAGAAAAAAGCGCCGACAGTGGTCGCGTTCCTGAAGAAGTTCCAATGGAAGCCGGGCGAGATCGACACGGTGATGCTGGCCACGCAGAATGGCGAAAAGCCGGCTGCAGCGGCCGACGCGTGGGTCAGCGCGCATGCGGACCGGGTGGATAGCTGGGTGAAGTAACTCGGCCAGGCGTCGGCGCAGCACACGAAAACGCCGCTTTTCAGCGGCGTTTTTCTGTTTACCGCAGCACGACGGTGCGCTCGCCGTTGATGAACACACGCCGCTCGACGAACGCCTTGACCGCGCGCGCGAGCGTAATGCATTCGACGTCGCGTCCGGTCGTCAGCAGCCGTTCGGGGCTGTACGAGTGATCGACCGGTTCGACTCCCTGCTCGATGATCGGACCTTCGTCGAGATCGTCGGTGACGAAATGCGCGGTGGCGCCGATTACCTTGACGCCGCGCGCATGGGCCTGATGATACGGTCTCGCTCCCTTGAAACCGGGTAGGAACGAATGGTGGATATTGATCGCGCGCCCGGCGAGCGCCCGGCTCGTTTCGGCGGACAGGATCTGCATGTAGCGCGCGAGAATCAGCAGTTCCGCGCCGGACGTATCGAACAGCTCGAGCAGGCCGGCTTCCTGTTGTGGCTTCGTGTCGGCTGTAATCGGCAGATGATGGAACGGCAGGCCGTGCGCTCGCGCGAGCGGTTCGAGATCGCGATGATTGGAGCCGATACCGACGATGTCCATCTTCAGTTCGCCCATGCGCCAGCGAAACAGCAGGTCGGCGAGACAGTGTTCGAGCCTGGAAACCATGATCAGGACTTTCGGCCGGCTCGACAGATCGTGGATCGCCCACGTCATCCGGAAGCGTTCGGCGATCGGCGCGAATTCCTGCTTCAGCGTGGCGATCTGCAGCGCATCGTCGCGATCGACGTGGTGAAACACGCAGCGCACGAAAAAGCGCTCGCTCAGTTCGTCGTCGAATACGGTGAGTTCGTCGACATAGCAACGATGCCGTTCGAGAAAGCCAGCGACGGCGGCAACCTGGCCCGCCGCGCTCGGACACGCGACGGTGAGAACCCCTTGAGCAGGACGGGAAATGGCGGACATAAGCTCTCCACATTGACGATCAGGCGAGGCCGCGGGGTGCGGCGCGCATCGTCGCAGTAGAGCAAATCGGGCGATAACGCGGATAGAAGCTAACCGCCGTTGCGCTGGAATGGGAGCGCCAGGAGGATCTGCCGTGCTAATCCGCAGGCTCCGCCGCGAGCCTTCGCTTCAGCGTATCGATCAACGCGCGCACCTTCGCCGGCGGGTGACTCGTCGGCGGGAATACGGCCTGAATGCTCGCCGGTGCGCTCGCCCATTCGGGCAGCAGCCGGATCAGCCGTCCCGCCGCGACGTCGTCCGCGATCGAAAAATCCGTCAACAGACCGATGCCGCCGCCCGCGAGCGTCGCCGCGCGGCAGGCATCGGCCGTGTTGACGCGCAACGCGGACGCGCAGCGCACGCTCGCGATCTTGCCGTCGACGTGCCGCAAATCGAGCGTCAACGGATGCGGCAGCACCGACAACGCGCAGTAGGGCAGCGTCTCCAGCGCGGCCGGCGTGCCCGGCGCGCCCCACGTCCGCAGGAACTCCGGACTCGCGACGAGCCATTTGACGAAGCTGCCGAGCTTCACCGCGCGATAGTTGGAATCCGCGAGGCGGCCAAGCCGGATCGCTACATCGATGCCATCGGCGATCAGATCGACGTAGCGGTCGCTGCTCAGCAGCTCGACGTCGAGCTGCGCATGCGTGCGGCGCAATTCGACCAGCGCGGGCGCGACGACGAGCGTGCCGTAGTCGTTCGGCGCACTGACGCGCAGCGTGCCGCGCACCGGTGAGGTTTCCCCGCCGAGCGCGTTCAGCGCGTCCTCGGTGGCGCGCAGAATCTTCACGCTCGCCTCGTAGAACGTGCGGCCCGCCTCGGTGACGCCGAGCCGCCGGGTGGTGCGCACCAGCAGGCTCGCGCCGACCTCCGCCTCGAGCCTCTGCATGTGCGTGCTGACCATCGTCTTCGCGAGACCGAGCCGCGTCGCGGCGGCGCTCAGCGAGCCCGCGTCGATGACCGCGACGAAGATCGCGAGGCGGTTCAGGTTCACGTTGCGCACATCGGCCATGATCGATTGTCCATTCTCGCTTGACTGTGTTTCCCGGATTATCGGGCTTCCGCGCGACAGTGCCTACGCCTTATGCTGGGCGTGTCATTCAACGTATCCGGAGCCATCCATGCCCGCTGCCAGACCCGCCGAGCCTATCAAGCTGTATACGACGCTGCTTTCAGGCCATGGTCATCGCGTGAAGCTGTTTCTGACGCTGCTCGATCTGCCGTTCGAGGTCGTCGAACTGAACATGAAGGCGGGCGGCAACCGCAAGCCCGAGTACCTCGCGCTGAACCCATTCGGTCAGGTGCCGACGATTCAGGACGGCGAGCTCACGCTGTTCGATTCGAACGCGATTCTGGTCTATCTGGCGAAGCGCTATGGCGACGCATCGTGGCTGCCGGACGATCCGCGCGGCGCCGCGGCGGTGCAGCGCTGGCTGTCGCTCGCGGCTGGCCAGATCGCCTACGGGCCGTGCGCGGCGCGGCTCGTGACCGTGTTCGGCGCGCCGCTCGACCACGAACGTGCGAAGCAGATCGCCGTCAAGCTGTTCGACGTGATCGACGAGGAGCTTGCCGGTAAGCCGTTCGTGGCTGGTGCGCACGTCACGATCGCCGACATTGCCGCGCACACGTATATCGCTCACGCGCCCGAGGGCGGCGTGTCGTTGCAGCCGTATCCGAACATTCGCGCGTGGCTGCAGCGCGTGGAGGCACTGCCGCGTTTCATCGCGATGCCTTCGACGAAGGCGGGCTTGCTGGCGGCGTGATACGCGTTGACGGCTGCGTCAGATCTTGCAAAGGAGTCCGATCATGTCCGAGTTCGTCCCGTTGAATAACTGGGGAAGCGACGCGTCGCCGTTTCATGCCGGCGAGCAGGATGCGCAGCAGCGCGCGGGTGTGCGTGAGGTGGCCGAGTCGATGGGACGTCGGGGCATTCGCCGATTCATGCCTGAGCAGCATCGCGAGTTCTTTGCCGCGCAGCCGTTCGTCGTGATTGGCGGCGTCGATGTGAGCGCTCAGCCGTGGGCGACGCTGCGTGCGGGTGCGCCGGGTTTCGTCTCGTCACCGGATGCGCGGACACTGCGCATCGAAGGTGGCGCATTGGCTGGCGATCCGCTCGCCGCGGGTTGGCGCGAAGGCGCGCAGCTTGGTGCGCTGGGCATCGAGCCGCGTACGCGGCGGCGCAATCGGGCAAATGGCGTCGTCCGGTCCGTGGCAGGCGACACGTTGCAGGTCGAAGTCACGCAGAGCTTCGGCAATTGCCCGAAGTATATCCAGAGCCGCGCGCCGTCTTTCATCGAGCGGGACGCGGCCGCGACGCGCGCGCAGCCCGAAATCGCCACGCTTCTGAGCAGTGCCGACCGCGAGTTGCTCGCGAGCGCGGACACCTTCTTTATCGCCAGCGCGAATCTGAGCGAGGAAGCGGGACCGGGAAAGGGGATCGACGTTTCCCATCGCGGCGGTGCGCCGGGCTTCGTGCGCGTGGACGACGCAACTACGCTGACCACGCCCGACTACAGCGGCAACCGCTTTTTCAACACGATCGGCAACCTCGTGCACGATCCGCGCGCGGGTCTGCTGTTTATCGACTTCGCAACCGGCGATCTGCTTTATCTGGCGGTGCGAGCAGAGATCATCTGGGACGGCGACGAACTCGCGGCATTTGCGGGCGCCCAGCGACTCGTGCGGTTTCATGTGAGCGAAGTGCGGCGCAGTCGCGGCGCGTTGCCGTTCCAATGGTCGGAGGTCGAACTGGCTCCGCAGTTTCTGCCAAAGGTTCGAGAAAGCGCTTGAGCCGATGCGCACGCGCGTGCTTTAGCTGGGTACGGGCGCCGTTTTACTGCGCATTCCGGCCGAGCCGATAAGACACGCCGAGTCTGGTGGCCAGTTGCCATACATAGACTCGCGAGTACGAAATGCCGAACTGACGGCTTATCAGCTCGCGCATGCGCGCATTGCTCCAGCCGTCGGCGTCGAAGCCATAGTCCCGCGGCGAGGCCCTCAGCGCCTGGGCCAACCAGTCCAGATCCGCCACCGCGAGTGCGGAATGGCGGCCGCCGACGCTCATGTTTCTCAGCGCCTCGAGCCCACCTTGCTCCAATAGCTTGCGATATCGCTCGACGGTGGTCTTGGCCATGCCCATCTGTCTCGCGACTTCGGCCGCAGCGACGCCGTCGAGCAGTTTCTGGCCCGCCGTGAGACGCCGTGCGACGGTCGGCAAATCGTCATTTGGTCGATGCATCGGAGAACTCCGCCGTTGGGTCGCTGACCGGACTGCAATCGGTTACTGGGGTAGACAGTGAGGAGGGCGCGCCACCTACAGATAATCGAAAAATCGCCCGCTGTGTCCAAAAGAATAAAAAATCAATCGCGCCTTTCCTCTGATAGAAAATCACGCAATCCTCCCGTAAGGCGGTTACACGATGTTTTCTTTCTAAAATCTTAAATATCTCTCTTGCGATTGAATTTAACGTTTGCTAACCTGATTGACGTGATTCAAAGACGTCAATCCGGCTCGGCTCGCTCCGACAGCCCGCATACCGCCAGGCCGCATACGGCTTGACGTCGGGCGCTTTTAAGTGCGGGCGGCAGGTCGGAAGACTGAACCGTTTGAGTGCGCGGATTCCTGTTTTGCGAATGTAATTGGAATGCATTTTTCGATGCAGGCTGGCGATTCGCCGGAAAGCTGCGAAACAGGTGCTGAAGATTGAAAATCCTTCGCGGCGTTTTTCCAGCGGATTATATGTAAACGGGACATTCGTGCAGAGTGGCGTTGTGAAGCCCGAATCCAGTAACCACCCGCTTAATTTTAGCTGCGTCGTTCAATACCGGAAATATTTTATGCCGGGCAGTTTCCGACTCGATACGCATAACCGCGATAAAAGCTGACAGCGCTTTCATCGGTTGCCATTGGGCGCTTGCAAGCAGGCGGTAAGGAGAACGACATGAACATGGATAGGACCCGCAATATTGCCGCGATGCTACTGCGTGCCGCGAAACGCAAAAGACTCGTGACTTATCAGGAACTGCACGCGCTTTTCGGTCGCGACGAACCGTTGCAAAGCCGCTATCGCGCATTGGAGGACGCGGCGCGCTCACTGAGCGATTGCGCGTCGCTCGACTATGGCTGCCTGATGAGCCTCGACAACGGCCTGCCGGGCGATGACTTCTTTAATCGCTTCAGGCACGGCAGGCCGCGTGAGTATGAAAAGGTGATGGGCTTCGGATCGGCGGGACGCTCGATGACGAAGAAGCGACTGATTGCGGATGCCGAGCGTCTGCGCGTGTTCGAACATGCATCTCAGATCGCGGCAAGTGGGAGGGTGGCGAACACGTTGCGCCCGTACGCCACGTCGAAATGCACGTAGCCCATTCACAGTCGCTCAACGACGACACGCTCGCCGGTTGAGAGAAATGCGAAACGTCTCTAAGCCACAAGGCAATAGCCGACGATAAAAAATCCGCGCGAGCTGCGATAGCGGCACTGGCTTTCGCTACAAAGCTTATTCTCGTGGCGCGCAAAGCAGTATTTAACAGCTGTCTAATTGCGGCATGTGGCGTGCATAAATTAATCTGTACGCACGGCCGCGTCTTAATTCGTGAGGGCTCTGATTGGGCCCGCCATAAAAATTGGAATTGAATTGTTGCGCCAGTTTTGTTGGTCGCTGAATCGGGCTGCACCCGGCGTCAGTTGTGGCAGGCGAAAGAGTCGCGGTTCGGACGATTCGCGATCGTCCACCGGGCATCGGTGTGCATCGCTTGTGGCGGAGGGCCGACACGCGGCACGCGCAACGACGGTGGCCCGTGCGGTGCGCAGTGGAAGCCTTTTCCGAAGAATCTGCAATTTGACATAAGATAAATTATCAACTTTTTGGGTGTTAGTCCAAAGTTCAGATGTCGCGTTTCCGCTAAATTGAAATGTCGTGTTTGCGGGTTCAGGCTGGTGGCCAGCCTTCCTTAAGGAGCGCCGGCCATGAACGCATCTGGGACGATCACCATGTCGATGACCGAGCTGGACCGGCTGAAGGTGGTACAGGCCGTTTGCGAGCGGCGGCTGAAGCCGGGCCAGGCCGCGGACCGGCTCGCGTTGAGCGTGCGTCAGCTTGAGCGCCTGGTGCTGCGCTATCAGGCCGCAGGCGTTGCCGGACTGGTCTCCGGCAAACGCGGTCGGGCGGGCAACCATCAATTGTCCGACGGTGTGGCGCGACGCGCGCTGGCGATCATTCGCGAGCGCTATGCCGATTTTGGACCGACACTGTCGTGCGAGAAGCTTCGGGAATGCCACAGCATCAGTTTGTCAGTCGAGACGGTGCGCGCGCTGATGATGGCCGCCGGTCTGTGGATTCCCCGCAAGGACCGGCCGCCCAGGGTGTACCAGCCGCGCAACCGCCGCGCGTGCCTAGGTGAACTGATCCAGATTGATGGCAGCGATCACCGCTGGTTCGAGGAACGCGCGCCAGCGTGCACGCTGCTGGTCTTTATCGACGATGCGACTGGCCGACTGATGACGCTGCATTTCACGGCGACCGAATCGACGTTCAGCTATTTTGAAGCGCTGGGCAAACACCTGGCAGCACACGGCAAACCGGTCGCGTTCTATAGCGACAAGTTCAGCGTGTTTTCTACGTCAAGGATCGGGCGAGCACGGCTGGCAAAGGCGTCACACAGTTCGGCCGCGCCCTTTACCAGCTCAATATCGAGGCGTTCTGTGCGAACACGAGTCAGGCCAAGGGGCGTGTCGAGCGCGCCAACCTGACGTTGCAGGACCGGCTCGTCAAGGAACTGAGGTTGCGTAACATCAGTACGCGGGAAGCGGCCAATGCGTATGCGCCCTCCTTCATCGCCGATTTCAACCGGCGCTTTGGCAAGCCACCGAAGAGCGACCACAACGCGCACCGGCCGCTGCGTGACGACGAGGACCTGAAGCAGATCCTGGCCTATCGCGTGGCGCGCAAGGTCTCCAATGCGCTGACGGTGCAGTACGACAGGGTGATGTACCTGTTGCAGGACACCGAGGCAAACCGGCGTCTGATGCATGAATACGTCGAGGTCGTTGAATACCGGAACGGAGCCGTCGAGATTCAGGCGGCGGGCCGCGTGTTGCCCTGTCGCGAATACGACCGGATCACGCAGATCGATCAGGGCGCGGAGGTTGAGAACAAGCGGCTGTCCGCGGCATTGGCGGTTGCGAGGCTGGTGCAGGCGCAGCGTGATGACCGGCGCGTTTCCGGCTCGCCTTCACGCACCCATATTGGAGAGGACGTCCGGGCGAAGAAAGCGCTGGTGGGCCTGAAGAAACAGCGGGCGATCACGCTAGCGGACGTCACTCAGGTCGTGCACGAAGTGAGCCGCAAAAAACATGAAGAACGGGGGGGTGGGCGGCTGCGCCGCCCACCCCAAAAACATAAGAAAAGCACCGTAAAACCCGACATTTCAATCTAGTGCAAACCCCGACATTTGAACTTGGCGGGGACATGTGATGTAGCGGCAAAGCTGTAATGCCGTACTTGGGCAAAGCTGAATCGTCGCAATCGCAGCATTTTCCAAATCGGCCCAACGAGATTTACAAAAGCTGTCAGATGAATCCGACTTTGGATTTAATGATCGAGCTCAACCGCCTGAGGATTTTATGTACGCTGGCGCACATTATGCGCGCCTCGTAGGGAATATTTTTCAATACGGTCGTAGAACAAAAAGCGAATGGAAATTTGGGCTATGGACACCCTGACAGACGTGCGTGGGCATACAGAGACTAAGCAGATTCGAAGCGACAAAAGCGTCGCCTTGAGGTCTTTTGATGACGTAATTCCGCAGGAGTCGATCGTCGAAATCAACGAGTTCATCGACCAGCTGTTTGGCACGACGGCACCGCGCTCGCAGTCCGGCGCAAAGATTGCAGAGATGCTGCGTCGCGGTCAGGCCTTTCGCGAACTCGAGCAGTCGATCTGCGCGAATGCGCGCGCGATGGCCGCGAAGTTCGGTCAGACAAACTTACCGACTGAGCCGTTCCACGTACTGCGCTGTGCGAGCAAGACTTCGTTGGCCGAGAGCCACTGCCGCCACTACGACTCGCACCTGCTGACGCTGCTGATTCCGCTTCAGCTCGCACCCGACGGAGTTCACAACGGCGACCTCGTGATGTACCGCAAGCCGCGCCTGTCCGTAACGACGCTGACCAACATGATCTGCAAGATGCGCCATGGCTTCCTGCACGGCCTGCCGCTCAGCTGGCGCAGCTGGCATACCTTGCATGATCTGCGTGTCGGCAACTGCAAGCGCATTCCGGTCAAGCCGGGCAGCGTCTATGAATTCAACGGCTTCGCACTTCAGCATGCGAACTTCGACGTACAGAACGGACAGCGGCGCACGCTCCTCATTCACTACTACGACCCAGGCCACTCGCTCGGACTGAGCGGCGTGCTGCGGCGCGGACGGATCGGCTGAGGTCCGCCCCGCAAGCCTGAAATCGTCCACGTTTGCTTGCCGATTCCGCAATCGCACATCGTAAGTCCTCCTGAATCGAACCAGAGGCCTTGCTTGCGATCGCAATGCACAAATGCACCACGGCCCGCGGCACGCCCGGCGCTGCGCGCGTCAGCCATCACACTGCCCTATCGCGCCGACAAAGCAAGCGGATTTCACTTTGCCTTTAATCCGGCATAGACTGAATTTTCCGTTAGACGCTTTCTTCGCACTTGCCGCGGCCGTTGCCGTGCGCGGCGACGGATGTTTTTGTCGTGCTCCACGAGCCGATGGCAGCCTAACCGGTTCGTGCCTGATCAACACTGAAAAGGGACGACTTATCATGGCCGATACCGGTTACATGGCACGCAAAACCGTTGCTGATATCGTCGCCAGCGCCGACGTCGAAGAAGGCCGTCACCTGTCGAAAACGCTGGGTGCGACGAGTATCACCGCGATGGGCATCGGCGCGATCATCGGCGCAGGCATCTTCGTGCTGACGGGGACCGCCGCCGCGCAGTTCGCGGGGCCGGCCATCACGCTGTCGTTCGTGCTGGGCGGCATCGCGTGCGCGTTCGTCGGCCTGTGCTATTCGGAGCTTGCGGCGATGCTGCCCGTGTGCGGGAGCAGCTACACGTACACGTATGCGACGCTCGGCGAGATCTTCGCGTGGATCATCGGCTGGGACCTGATCCTCGAGTACGCGATGGGCGCCGCGACCGTCGCGGTCGGTTGGTCCGGCTATATCGTGAGCCTGTTGCGCAACGTCGGCATCGACGTTCCACCTACCCTCGCCGCCGCACCCGGCACCATCGTCAAACTGGCCGATGGCTCGACGGTCACCGGCGTGATCAACCTGCCGGCGGTGTTGATCATCGCGATCCTGACCACGTTGCTCGTGTTGGGGACGAAGGAGTCGGCGCGGCTCAACAACGTGATGGTCGCGATCAAGCTGACCGTGGTTGTCGCGTTTATCGCCATCGGCGTGTTTTTCATCAAGCCGGAACACTGGCATCCGTTCATTCCTGCCAATACCGGCCAGTTCGGCAGTTTCGGCATGAGCGGTATTCTGCGCGGCTCGGCCGTGGTGTTCTTCGCGTTCATCGGCTTCGATGCGGTGTCGACCGCCGCGCAGGAAGCGCGACAGCCGCAGCGCGACATGCCGATCGGCATTCTCGGCTCGCTGATCATCTGTACGGTGCTGTACATCCTCGTCGCCGGTGTGCTGACCGGCCTCGTTCCGTACCCCGAGCTGAACGTTCCTGATCCGATCGCCAAGGGCGTCGACGCGATCGGGCTCACGTGGTTCTCGATCCTGATCAAAATCGGCGCGTTGACGGGGCTGACCACCGTGATACTCGTGCTGCTCTATGGACAAAGCCGCATCTTCTTCACGATGTCGCAAGACGGTTTGTTGCCGCACTTTTTCTCGAGGGTCCATCTGCGTCTGCATACACCCTATCTGAGTCAGATCCTGATCGGCACCGTCGTCGCGATCGTGGCGGCGCTGACACCGATCGGCGTGCTCGGCGAGATGGTCAGCATCGGCACCCTGTTCGCGTTCGTCCTGGTGTGCGGCGCGGTGATCTATCTGCGGCGCAGCGACGCGGAGGCGACGCGTCCATTCCGGGCGCCCGCCGTGCCGGTCGTGCCAGTGCTCGGCATCCTGTTCTGCCTGCTGCTGATGGTCGGCTTGCCGCTCGTCACGTGGCTGCGGCTCGTCGTGTGGCTCGTGATCGGCATGACGATTTATCTGTCATACGGCCGCAACCATTCGGTGTTGCGGCATCCGGAGCGCAAGCGTACGTGAATGTGTGGCGACTCGGAATATTTTTTCAGGCGCCTCGATTTCGATGAAAATTGCATGCCTTTGAATTGCGGCAATTGCTGGATGACAATTGACATGTAATTGACAATTACCATTCAACACCTCGTCTGCGAGCGGGAATCACCCGCTCGTGCCCACCGCATGCGCCGCCTGGTCCTTGCGAGTCCATTCCACTCGCGACCACCAAGAATAAATTGACAAGCTACCCAGACACGGTAGGATCAACAGAAATCTTTTCCCCGCATTAACGCACCCACACACGTTCTGAATAGTTAATTCGACCGCAAACCGTTAAAACCGTCACCGATCTCACGCGCAAAAAAGACTGCCTTGATCAAAGGAGTTTCTCTTGCTTTGCTCCGCACTCCGCCTGCGTAGTCGTGCCGTATCGCTTCTGATCACCGGTTTGCCGCTCCTGCTTGCCGCCTGCAACGACCGGTCGCAGACGCCCACCGCAGCGTCGATGCCGCCGGTTCCCGTGCTGGTCGAAACGGTTTCCACCACCCCTGTCGCCGATGTCGTCGAGTTGCCTGGCCGCATCGAGGCCGTGCGCACCGCCGAGATCCGCGCGCGCGTCGACGGCATCGTCCAGCGCACGCTCTATCAGGAAGGCACGGACCTGCCGGCCAACGCCCCACTCTTCCAGATCGACGCGAGCGACTATCGCGCGCAGTTGCAGCAGGCGCAGGCCGCGCTCACGCGCGCGACCGCCGTGCGCGACAACGCGGCGTCGGTGGTGGACCGGTTCAAGCCGCTCGTCGGCCGTCATGCGGTCAGCGCGCAGGAATACGACGCCGCGCTCGCGACCATGCAGCAGGCGCAGGCCAATGTCTCCGATGCGCAAGCTGCGGTCTCGCTTGCGCAATTGCGGCTCGATCGCTGCATCGTACGCACGCCGATCGCCGGACGCGCGGGCCGCGCGCTCGTCACCGAAGGCGCGCTCGTCAGCGCGGGCGCCGCCACGCTGCTCACGCAGGTCAATCAACTGACGCCGATCAACGCGGTGTTCACGCAGTCGAATACCGCGATGCTCGACGTCCAGCAACAGATCCAGTCGGGCGCGCGCAAGCCGACCAGGATGAAGCACGTCGAGGTGCAACTGATCCTTGCCAACGGCCAGGTCTACAACGAGCGCGGTTTTCTGGACTTCGCCGATCTCGTCGTCGATCCGTCGACCGGTACGCAGACGGTGCGCGCGCAGTTCGCGAATCCGGACCGCACGCTGTTGCCGGGGCAGTTCGTGCGCGGGCGCATCATCGCGGCGGGCAATGTGCGGGGCATCCGTATTCCCGAGCGCGCGGTGCAGATCGACAACGGCATTGCAAGCGTTGCGTTGGTCGCCGCCGACGGCACCGTGGTCCGCCGCAATATCGCTCTCGGCGAGCAGGGCGAAGGACGCTGGACCGTGCGCGACGGTCTGAAGCCCGGCGAGCGCCTGATCGTCGATGGCTGGCAGAAGGTGCAGCCCGGTCAACGGGTCGACGCGCGGCCCGCCCCCGATGCGTCGCCAGCGGCGCATTCGGCCGCGTCCCCCGCTCCCGCTTCGACCGCGCACTGACGGGCTCGCCGATGAATCGATTCTTCGTCGCCCGGCCGGTCTTCGCGTGGGTCATCGCCCTTTTCATCGTGCTGTTCGGCTCGATCGCGCTCGCGCTGCTACCGGTCGAGCAGTACCCCGACGTCGCTCCGCCGTCGCTCACCATCAGCGCGGTCTACAGCGGCGCGGACGCGAGCACGCTCGAGCGTACCGTCACGTCGATCGTCGAAGACGAGATGAACGGCATCGAGAATTTCCTGTACATGTCGTCGGTGAGCCGCTCGAACGGCACGATGCAGATCACCGTGGTGCTAAAGCCCGGCACCAATCTCGACATCGCGCGCACTCAGGTGCAGGACCGTCTGAGCCGCGTCGAACCGCGCCTGCCGCTCGAAGTCCGTCAGATCGGCTTGAGCGTGACGAAGGCGTCGTCGGGCTTTCTGATGCTGCTTGCCCTGCAGGCGACCGACGGCACCACCGACGCCGTCGCGATGGGCAACTTCGCGTCGAACAACATCATCAACGAGTTGCGCCGTATCGACGGCGTCGGCGACGTGCAGCTGTTCGGCTCGTCGTACGCGATGCGGATCTGGCTCGATCCGCGCAAGCTCGCGGGCTTTGGGCTGTCGGCCAGCGAGGTGTTGCAGGCGATCCAGGAGCAGAACAGCCAGACCGCGGGCGGCAGCCTCGGCGATCAGCCGATCGCGCCGGGCTCCGAGTTCACCGCGCAGATCGTCACGCAAAGCCGCTTCACGACGCCCGAGCAGTTCCGCGAAATCATCGTGCACGCGAATCCGGATGGCTCGACCGTGCGGGTGGGCGACGTCGCGCGCGTCGAGCTCGGCAACGACAGCTACGGCAACCGCCTGACCGTCAACGGCAAGGCGTCGGCCGGGATCGCGATCCAGCTCGCGAGCGGCGCGAACGCGCTCGCAGTCGCCAACGCGGTGCGCCAGCGCATGGCCGAATTGCAGCCGATCTTCCCGCGCGGCGTCGCGTGGACCGTGCCGTTCGACACCACGCCGTTCATCACGACCTCGGTGCAGGGCGTGATCCGCACGATGGTCGAGGCGCTGTTGCTCGTGACGGTCGTGGTGTTCCTGTTCCTGCAGGACTGGCGCGCGACCGTGATCCCGACGATCGTGGTGCCGATCGCGTTGATCGGCACGTGCGCGGGGCTCTACCTGTTCGGGCTGTCGATCAACATTCTGTCGCTGTTCGGCATGGTGGTCGCGATCGGTATCCTCAACGACGACGCGATCGTCGTCGTCGAAAACGTCGCGCGCATCATGCGCGAGGAAGGGCTCGGCGCGCCGCGCGCAACGGTGAAGGCGATCGGGCAGATATCGGGCGCGGCGATCGCGAGTACGCTGGTGCTCGTCGCGGTGTTCATTCCGATGGCGTTTTTTCCGGGCTCGACGGGCGGCATCTACCGGCAGTTTTCGGTCACGCTCGCGGTGTCGATCCTGCTGTCGACGATGTTGGCGCTGACACTCGGCGCGGCGTTGTGCGCGGCGCTGTTGCGCAGCGAGGCGGCCGCCAAGGAGCGGCCGAAGAACGCGGCGTCGCGTCTGCTGCATCGCGTGTTCGACGGCTTCAATCGTGGGCTCGACGCGGGCACCACACGCTATATCGTGGGCGTCGATGCGATGCTGCGCTCGCCGCTGCGCTGGCTGCTGGTGTTCGTCGCGGCCTGCGCGATCACCGTGTTTTTCTTCACGCGGCTGCCGACCGGCTTTCTGCCGACCGAGGACCAGGGGCATATCTTCATTACGTATACCGGCCCGCCGGGTTCGACCGACCAGCGCACGCAGCACGCGATCGACCAGGTCGAGGCGTTTCTGCGAACCCAGCCGCAAGTGCGCAACGTCGCGTCCGTGACGGGCTTCAGCTTCTTTGGCCAGGGGCAATCGGCGGCTCTGTCGTTCGTCGATCTGAAGCCGTGGGACGAGCGCTCGGGCGAGGCCAATTCGGCGAGCGCGCTGGTGCGTCGCGCGAATGCGGCGTTTCGGCAGATTCCCGAGGCGATCATTTTTGCGCTCGACCCGCCGCCGATTCCGTCGCTCGGCAACGCGACTGGCTTCACGATGAAGATCCAGGATCGCAGCGGCATCGGCGGCGAAGCGCTGCAACAGGCCGCGCGGCGGATGATGATCGAGGCGTCGCAAAGCCCCCTTCTCACGGGCGTGCGCGCCGAGGGCATGCCGGAAGCGCCGCAACTGTATGTCGAGATCGACCGCGTGAAGGCGCGCGCATTAGGCCTGCAAATCGGTCAGGTCAACCAGGCGCTTGCGCTGACGTTCGGCTCGAACTACGTGAACGACTTCGTGTTCGAGGGCAACGTGCTGCGCGTGCTGTTGCAGGCGGACGCCGAGCAACGCATGCGTGCCGAGGACGTGACTTCGCTGCGCTTGCGCAATAACCGCGGCGAGATGGTGCCGTTCTCGGCGTTCACGCGCGTGCGCTGGATTTCCGGACCGCAGCAGCTCGAACGCTATAACGGCTTTCCGTCCGCGACGCTGTCGGGTCAGGCCGCGCCCGGCCGCTCGAGCGGCGCGGCGATCGCCGAGATGGAGCGCATCGCGTCGCACGTGTTGACCGGCAACCTGACTTACGAATGGACCGGCACCGCGCTCGAGGAAAAACAGGCGAGCGGCCAGATCGGCATGCTGCTCGGGCTGTCGCTCGTGGTCGTGTTCCTGTTGCTCGCGGCGCTGTACGAGAGCTGGGCGATTCCGGTCGCGGTGTTGCTGATCATCCCGTTCGGCGTGATCGGCGCGGTACTGTTGACGATGCTGCGTGGACTGTCCGCGGACGTGTATTTCAACATCGGCCTCGTGACGATCATCGGCCTTGCCGCGAAGAACGCCATTCTGATCGTCGAATTTGCGATCAAGGAGGAATCCGAAGGAAGGGACGCGCTAGCCGCCGCCAAAAGCGGCGCACAGCAGCGTCTGCGCCCGATTCTGATGACGAGCGTCACGTTCGTGTTGGGCATGCTGCCGCTCGTGCTCGCGACCGGCGCGGGCGCGGCGAGCCGCCGCGCGGTCGGCACCGGCGTGATGGGCAGCATGCTGACCGCGACGATGTTCGGCGTCTTCTTTACGCCGCTGTTCTATGTCGCCGCGCGACGCTGGCTGAGCCGCAAGAAACGCAGCACCGATCTCGACGATGACGATCTGCCGACAGCCATGCCGCGCGATTCGGGTGGAGGGCAGCGCGATGCGTAAATGCCTTCATGTGCGCCTGGTGCTGCCCCTCTTCTGCTGCTCGCTCGCCGCCTGCAACTTTGCGCCGAACTATCAGCAGCCCCAATTGCCGATCGCCGATCGTTTCGAGACGACGGAGACCGCCAATCCGGCCGCCGCGCATCTGGCAAGCGAAGTCGACTGGCAGACCTTCTTCGCCGATCCGCAACTGAAGCTGCTGATCGAGGCGGCGCTCGAGCACAACCGCGATCTCGCCGCGTCGATCGCGCGCATCGAGCAGGCGCGCGCGTTTTATCGCATCCAGAACGCCGCGCGTTTGCCGCAGGTCAATGCGAACGCGGGTGCGACCCGCACCAGGGCGCCACTCGGTTCGATCGATCCCGAGTTCGACAACACGGACATCTCGGTCCAGTTCAATCAGTACAACGTGCAGGCCGCGGTGACGTCGTTCGAACTCGACTTCTGGGGGCGCGTGCGCAACACCAGCGAAGCCGCTCGGCGTCGATATCTGGCCACCGTCGACGCGCAGCACGCGTTCCGTTTGTCGCTGATCGGCAATGTCGCGTCGAACTACTACGCGATCCGCTCGGGTGAGGAAGGCATCGAGCTTGCACAACACACGCTCGACAGTCGGCGCTACGCGCTGGAAGTCGCGAAGATGCGGCTCGACGCGGGCGTCACGTCGATGGTCGATTACGACCAGGCCGCCATTCTGGTCACGCAGGCGCAAACGCAGCTGGCCGAGCTGCAACGGACCACCGCGCAGCAGCGCCATCTGCTCGAGGTACTGATCGGCGGGCCGCTCAGCGGGTCGCTACCGCCGGCGCCGCCGATCGCCGACGCCGCGCAGTTCCGCGAGCTCGATGCGGGCCTGCCCTCCGCACTGCTGATCGACCGGCCGGACATCCAGCAGGCCGAGCAGCAACTGCGCGCAGCCAATGCCGACATCGGCGCCGCTCGCGCGGACTTTTTTCCACGCATCGCGCTGACGGGTAGCTTCGGATATGTGTCGCCCGAACTCGGCGATCTGTTCGTGCCGGCCAAGCAGGCGTGGTCGTTCGGCGCGCTGGTCGGCATGCCGATCTTCGATGCGGGACAGCGCCAGGCGCAACTATCGCAGGCGCGCGCGCGACGCGACGAACTGGTCGCCGATTATCAGCGCACGGTGCAGAACGCGTTTCGTGAAGTGTCCGACGCATTGGTCGCGCGACAACGCTACAAGGAACAGATCGCGGCGCAGGAACAGGCGGTGCAGGCGCAGCGGCAACTCGCCGAAACGGCGGAGCTGCGCTACGAAAACGGGATCTCGATCTATCTCGAGGTGGTGGATGCGCGACGCAATCAGTTTGCCGCCGAGCAGCAGCTGATCCAGCTTCGGGCAACGGCCTTGCAGAACGGGGTGTCGCTTTACGTCGCATTGGGGGGCGGGCCCGACGAGCCGCGGAACGTCTCGCAAAGCACGTCTCACGCTGAGGGGGGCCACCCGTCCAACTGAGGCACGCGCGCCACAGCAGCGCGTCGTGCCCGCCGCCGGCATTGCACTGGCGGGTTCTACTCATCAGCCAAGCGTTACGTCGACCGATGCTTGTTCACCATCGCGCACCACGGTGACAGACACGCTGTCGTCCGCCTGAGCGATCATGCGGCGCAGTTGCTCGACGCCGTGAATCACCTTGCCGTCGACGGCAACGATGATGTCGCCCGCCTGAATGCCGGCTTCGGCGGCCGGACCGGTGGACTGCTGCACCACCACGCCGCCCGGCAGTTGCGCTTGCTGCTGTTCGTCCTGGGTCAGCGCACGCACGGCGACGCCGAGACGCGGACGGTTTTGCTGCTGCGGTTGTTCCTGCTGCTCTTCGCGTGGCGCGGCCGACGCCATGTCCGACGCTCGCTGCGCGCCCACCGTCACCGCCAGCTTGCTTTCGCCGCCGTTGCGCCACACGCTGATCGTCGCTTTGCTGCCCGGCGACAGTTGCGCGACCTGACCGATCAATTCGGTCGTGTTACCAATATGCTTGCCGTTCACGCCGACGATCACGTCGCCCTGGCGCAGACCGGCTGCGTGCGCGGGACCATTCGGATCAACCGAGCCGACCAGTGCGCCGCCCGTCGCGTCGAGGCCGAGCGCCTTGGCCTTGTCGGCGCTGAGCGGCTGCACGCCCACGCCGATGCGGCCGCGGCTCACGTGACCGGTACTCACGAGCTGGTCCTTCACGTGCATCGCCGCGTCGATCGGGATGGCGAACGACAGTCCCTGGAAGCCGCCGGTGCGCGAGTAGATCATCGAGTTGATGCCGATCACTTCGCCGTTCAGGTTGAACAGCGGACCGCCCGAGTTGCCCGGGTTGACCGGCACGTCGGTCTGGATGAACGGGATCGGGCTATCGTCGGAGAACGAGCGCGATTTCGCGCTGATGATGCCCGAGGTCACCGTGCTGTCGAAGCCGTAGGGCGAGCCGATCGCCACGACCCATTCGCCGACCTTACTGCTGTCCGGGTTGCCGATCTTCACGGTCGGCAGATTGGTCGCGTCGATCTTGACGACGGCGACGTCGGTGGCCTTGTCCTTGCCGATCACGCGCGCGTGGAATTCGCGGCCGTCGGTGAGCTTCACGGTCACGCTGGTCGCGCCGTCGACGACGTGATTGTTGGTCAGGATGTACCCGTCCTGGCTGATGATGAAGCCCGAGCCGAGCGCTTCGCCGCCGCTCTTGCGTTGACCGTTCTCGTCGACCGACGCGGCTTCTTTCACGCCGATATGCACGACCGCCGGGCCATAGCGCGTCACGATGCTGGAGAAGTCCGGTGCCGACGAGCGCGAGCCGACGACATCCGCCGCCGCGTGCAGCGACGACGTCGGGCCCTGCGCGTCGTTCACCGACGCATCGGCATTTCGATGGCTGAGCGCATACGCGCCGCCGATTGCGAGGACGACGCAGATCGCAGCGCTACCGCGCCAATAGTTTTTGGTGGTCATAGTCAGGGAGTCTTGCGGAGGGTTACGTGGTGGATGCGTAATGTAGTGGCCTCCACTTAAAGCAGACTTAAAGATGGTGTTCGATCAGAATGCGCGCGCAGGCCTTGCTTTAGGCGCTTTTTGCGTGTCGTGCGGGTTTTATGAGATAGCAACACGTGCATCTTTCGCGCGATTCGAGAACGAGTGCGGCGTCGCTTTATCGTGCCTGACCAGTAATTTCCCCAGGATTGACCCCGCCCAAAGCGGTTCCGATAATAACCATATTGTGGACTTTTTATCCACAATATGGACATTGCTTTTTTCCGCACACTGCGCGAGGAATTTCCCATGCCAGAGGCCAATCAATCCGACCTGACGCCGTACCAGCTACCGTTCCCGAAGGAAGCGCAAAAGGAAATCGTCGTGCCCTTCGCGATTCCGACCGACGAACGCGTGTGGGTCCCGCAGGCAGAAAACGTGTCGTTCCGCCCACTGTGCCTGAATGCGTCGCAGGGATACTGGATGAATCTGCTGCGCGTACGCCGCTCGGGTGTGTTGAGCCGGCACCGTCATCCGCAGGCCGTGCACGGCATGGTGCTCAAGGGCCGCTGGCGTTATCTCGAGCATGATTGGGTCGCGACCGAAGGCAGCTACGTGTACGAACCGCCGGGCGAAACGCATACGTTATATGTGCCCGAGGACGTCGAGGAAATGATCACGTACTTCCAGGTCAACGGCGTGATGTTCTATTGCGATCCGTACGGGAACTACACCGGTTACGAAGACGTATTCACGAAGATCGACATGTGCCGCAAGCACTACGCGGCGGTGGGCCTCGGCGAAGACTACGTCGACCAGTTCGTCCGGTAAAACGCCGCGCAAGCCCCCAACGGAACCAACAGCCAGGACACCGCAATACCGACAGGCACGGCAACACCATTCCCACACAGCAGGACCCATTGCGCAGGAGACAAACATGCTTCAGAAGTCGCAGCGTCTGAAACGTATCCAGGTAGTCGCCGTCGTCTTTCTGACGGTGGCGGGCGTCGTCAATTATCTCGACCGCAGCACGCTGTCGATCGCGAATCATCTGGTCAGCGAGGAATTGCATCTGTCCGCTTCGCAGATGGGGCTGCTGCTGTCCGCGTTCTCGTTGTCGTATGCGTTCGCGCAGTTGCCGGTCGGCGCGCTGCTGGACCGTTTCGGATCGCGCGTGATGCTCGGCCTCGGCATGCTCGTGTGGTCGATCGCCCAGGTCGCGGGCGGCTTCATCCAGACGCTCAATCACTTTCTCACGGCGCGCGTCGTGCTCGGCATCGCCGAGGCGCCGCTGTTTCCGGCCGGCGCGAAAGTCGTCAGCGAATGGTTCGCGGTACGCGAGCGCGGCACGCCGATCGGCATCTTCATCTCGTCATCCACCATTGCGCCGATGATCGCACCGCCGCTGCTCACGGTGCTGATGCTTTCCTTCGGATGGCGAACGATGTTCGTCATCATGGGCGTGATCGGCATTGTCGTCGCGCTCGCGTGGTACCTCGTCTATCGCAATCGCAGCGATATCGCGCTGACCGAAGAAGAAACCGCGCATCTGAACGAAGGCGCGAGCGGCCAGGAGAATCCGCAGGGCCTCAGCTGGTCCGAATGGGGCGCGCTGTTCAAGCTGCGCAACACGTGGGGCATGATCTTCGGCTTCATGGGCGTGATCTACATGGTGTGGCTCTATCTGACGTGGCTGCCCGGCTATCTGGAGCGTGAGCGTCATCTGAGCATCGCGCACACCGGCTGGCTCGTCGCGATTCCGTATGTGTTCGGCACGATCGGCATGGCGAGCAGCGGCGTGATCGCCGACTATCTGTTGAAGCGCGGCATGGCGCCGATCCGCAGCCGCAAGTGGCCGCTGTGCGTCGGTCTCGTCGGCGCGGCCGCATTCACGGTGCCGGCCGCCTACACACCGAGCACGACACTCGCGATCGTCTACGTCTCGCTCGCGATGCTGTTCGTGAACCTGTCGAGCGGCAGCGCATGGGCGCTCGTCAGCGTCGCCGCGCCGCGACATCTGGTGGCGTCGCTCGGCAGCATGCAGAACTTCGGTGGCTATCTGGGCGGCTCGTTCGCGCCGGTGATCACCGGCATTGTCGTCGATCGGACGCATTCGTTCGTCAACGCGCTGCTGATCAGCGCGGCCGTCGCGTTCGCGGCGGCGCTCGTCTATCTGTTCGTCGTCCAGGAAGTGGCGCCCGCGCCGCTCGCGAACTCGATCGAGACCCAACCCACCTGAGGCGGCTTCTCCCATGACGTTCCAGAACCAGCTCCTCGAAGGCAAGACCGCGCTCGTGACCGGCGGCTTGTCCGGTATCGGCGCGGCGATCGCCAACACGCTCGCGCAGCTTGGCGCGCACACGGTGGCGGCTGGTTTGCCGCTGCCCGAAGGCACGCCCGATACGCTCAATCGCGAGATTGCGCGCGTCACGCTGGATGTCCGCTCGGGCAACGCCGTCACGGCCGCGGTGAACGCGTTCGAGCGTCTCGACATCGTGGTCAACTGCGCCGGCGTGATCAGCCGCGTCGAAGAACATCGGCTCGACGTGTTCGAACGCGTGATGGATATCAATCTGAACGGCACGATGCGCGTGTGCGCCGCCGCGCGCGATTCGTTGAAGGCGTCGGCGGGCTGCATCGTCAATACGGCGTCGATGCTGAGTTTTTTCGGCGGCGGTCTCGTGCCCGCTTATAGCGCGAGCAAGGGCGCGGTGGCGCAGCTAACGAAGTCGCTCGCGATCGCCTATGCCGCCGACGGCATTCGCGTCAATGCGGTTGCGCCGGGCTGGATCGCAACGCCCCTTACCCAGGCGTTGCAGGACGACGATGGACGCTCGCTGGCGATTCTGGAACGTACGCCGCTGCGTCGCTGGGGCACGCCGGAGGAAGTCGCGCAGGTCGCGGTGTTCCTGTGCTCGCCGGCGGCGTCGTTCATGACGGGCGCAATCGTGCCGGTCGACGGCGGATATCTCGTCGCGTGATCGAGTCGTCGCGTGAAGCGGCGCCGCCGTCGTTCGACGCCATCGATAAAGGCATAATTGCGTGTCCCTGCTCTGCCCTGCCTCTGTGTGATGTCGAGTTCCGCTTCCAAACCCCGTTCCCACGCCGGCGCCGCCGGCCATGACGCTGTCGGGCACGCCGACGACAAAGCCGACTCCAAGGCCGTCGCCGGCGCGGCCGCGTTCTCGAAGTTCATCGCGGTGCTGCAACTGATCGCCGATGCGCCAACGCCGCCCAACGTCGCGAAGCTGAGCGCGGCGAGCGGCTATCCGCGCCCGACCGTCCATCGCATCGTCGCGGCTTTGCAGGCTGAAGGGCTGATCGTCGCGAGCGGCAGCGGCAACACCTTCGGCCTCGGACCGCGCCTGATCAACCTTGCGAGCCATAGCTGGGAGCGCTCGGACCTGCGGCTCGCGGCCGTCGATGCGTTGATGGCGTTGCGCGACTTCACATCGGAGACGATCCACCTCGCGGTGCCCAGCCAGGGCGAGATGGTCTACATCGAAAAGCTCGAAAGCCCGCACGCGGTGCGCATGGCATCGCGCATCGGCACGCGTGTGTCGCTGACGTCGAGTTCGGTCGGCAAGGCGTATCTGGCGACACTCAGCGTGGCCGAGCGCGAGGCGCTGCTGAAGAACGCGCCGCTCGAGCGTTTCACCGAGCACACGCTGACCGACCTCGACGCCGTGCGCCGCGAGCTCGACGCGACCGCGCAGCGGGGCTACGCGGAAGACCGCGAGGAGAACGAAGTATCGATCTGCTGCTACGGCGCCGCGATCCGCGGCCCGGACGGCCGCGCGGCCGGCTGCGTGAGCATCAGCATGCCGACCTTCCGCCGCCGCGACGATGTGCAAGCCACTTACATCGAGCCGCTGCTTGCGGCATGCCGCACGATCGCGGCGCGGCTGGGGCCGGCGAGCGGCAGATAGCGGACGATAGTGCGGCCGCGCCCGCCGATAAACTGCTATTCTTGCTGTCGCGCGGCCGCTCTGGCCGCCCGCCGCGTGCAAGCGGCAGACCCCGACAAGCTCCCGGCGGCGCTCACGCGCCCGCCTTCGCAAAGACAGGAATACGCATGTTCGGTTTTCTGCGCGGCTACTTTTCCAACGACCTGGCAATCGACCTCGGTACGTCGAACACGCTGATCTACATGCGCGGCAAGGGCATCGTTCTCGACGAGCCGTCGGTCGTGTCGATCCGCCAGGAAGGCGGGCCGAACGGCAAGAAGATCATCCTCGCCGTGGGCCGCGAAGCGAAGCAGATGCTCGGCAAAGTACCGGGCAACATCGAGGCGATCCGCCCAATGAAAGACGGCGTGATCGCCGATTTCAACATCACCCAGCAGATGATCAAGCGCTTCATCCAGATGGCGCACGAGTCGCGGCTGTTTGCGCCATCGCCGCGCATCATCATCTGCGTGCCGTGCGGTTCGACCCAGGTCGAGCGCCGCGCGATCAAGGAGGCCGCGCATAGCGCGGGCGCCTCGCAGGTCTATCTGATCGAGGAACCGATGGCCGCGGCGACGGGCGCCGGCCTGCCGGTGTCGGATGCAACCGGTTCGATGGTCGTCGATATCGGCGGCGGCACCACCGAGGTCGGCGTGATCTCGCTCGGCGGCATTGTGTACAAAGGCTCGGTGCGCGTCGGCGGCGACAAGTTCGACGACGCCATCGTCAACTACATCCGCCGCAACTACGGCATGCTGATCGGCGAGCAGACCGCCGAGGCGATCAAGAAGGAAATCGGCTCCGCGTTTCCGGGCTCCGAGGTCATGGAGATGGAAGTCAAAGGCCGTAACATGTCCGAGGGCATTCCGCGCAGCTTCACTGTGTCGAGCAACGAGATCCTCGAAGCGCTGACCGATCCGCTGAATCAGATCGTGTCGTCGGTGAAGATCGCACTGGAACAGACGCCACCGGAACTCGGCGCGGACATCGCCGAGCGCGGCATCACGCTCGCGGGTGGCGGCGCGCTGCTGCGCGACCTCGACCGTCTGCTCGCCGAGGAAACCGGCCTGCCGGTGTTCGTTGCAGAGGCGCCGCTGACCTGCGTGGTACGCGGCTCGGGCATGGCGCTGGAGCGGATCGAGAAGTTCGGCAGCTCGTTTTCCTACGATTGATGCGCGTGCCGAACGCTGAACGATGACGACCCTGCCCGCCTACGAGCCGCCCGTCGACGAAACCGAGCTGCTGTTGAAATGGATTCGCCGCGCGCGCGAATCGCAGATGAGCCATTACGACATGGCGGATCTGCTGTCGGCGCGCGAGCGCCGCATGGGCTGGCTCGTGACCGCGCTGACCGCGTTCGTCGGCACGGCGGTGTTCGCGTCGTTGAGCGCGCCGCCGGTGTCGATCGAGATGCGGATAGTCGTTGGGCTCGTCAGCGTGGCGGCGGCGATGTCGGCCGCGTTGCAGACGTTCCTGCGTTATGCGGAGCGTGCCGAGAAGCATCGCGCGGCCGGTGCGCGCTATGGCGCGGTGCGTCGGCGGCTCGAAGCGGTGTTTGCCGGCGACGCCGATGCGCGCGAAGCGCACTACCTCACCGGGATCCGTACCGAACTCGACCGTCTCGCCGAAGACTCGCCGAACGTGCCGCCGCGGATCTTCTATCGCACGCAGCGCACGTTGCTGGCGGACAGGCCGCGTCGGCGTGATGCGTGAAACAGGCGGCCGGGTGCGCCTTCGCCTTCGCTTTCGTTTCCGTTTCAGATCACAGATCGTCCGCGCTGATACCCAGCTCGGTCGCCATGCGCCGCACGACGGCCTGAAGACGGCTGACTTCATCGGCGAGACGCTTCTGCTCGGCCTTCAGCGCCTCGAATGTCGACAGCGGCACGCTGTCGTCCTCGGCGAGCGCGGACTGCGCGGCTTCGGTGATGCTGAGCTCGCCGCACAACAGATGCATCCAGCGATTCTCACGCTCGCCCGCCATGCGCGGCAGCCGGACGACGCGAGGCGGATCGTTCGCGGCCAACTCGTCGAGAAACGCCTCGACCGACGAAATATCGGCGAAGCCATGCAGGCGCGCGCTGTTCAGGCGCAATTCGGCGGCCGTTTGCGCGCCGCGCAGCAGCAGCGTGGTCAGCAGCGCGATCGACTGTCCCGGCAGCCCGAGCACGCGGTTCATGTTGTGCTCGAAGCGCGGCACGCGGCTGCTGCTGCCCTCGAACACGAGGCTCAGGCGTTTCAGGCCGTCGACGGCGGTCAGTACCTCGGCCTCGGTCGCGCTCATCACCGGCGCGCGGCCGGTCTTCTGATTGCAGCCGAGCGTCAGCGCGTTCAGCGACAACGGATAACTGTCGGGTACCGTGTGCTGTTTTTCGACGAGCACGCCGAGAACACGTCCTTCGAGCGCAGTCAGCGCGCGCAGCGAGGGTCGGGAAGGAGCGTCGGGAGTCGAATTCATGGGATTGCGAGGTCTCGTGGAAGATGCGCGCGCCGTTCGCGGCTGGACGGCGCGTTCTGTCAGGTGGGCACTATGATAAACGTGGCGAGCCCGGCGCGGCGAGCGAATCTGCGCTGCCGGCGAAGCGCGCACGCCGGCAAAACCCGCCACATCTGCTAGTGTGAGTTGATCGACATTCTGTTTCGCGGAGACGCCATGCGGTCCACAAGCTCGAGATCGAGCGAATCCGCCCGCCTGACCGACGCGCAGATCGCCGCCGAAGCAGCGCGCCGTCTCGCGTGGGATTCGGCCGTGCCGCCGCGCGCCGTGCGCGTGAAGGTCGCGCGGGGGCGCATCACGCTGTCGGGCGAGCTTCAGCGCGAAGCACAGCGCGCCGCGATGCTCGAAGACGTGACGCGTCTGTTCGGCGTCACTTCAGTCGCGGACCGGACCGTCGTCCGCAAGGACTGACCTGAGTCAGGCGAGTCAGCTCCCGCCCGCTTGCAGCAGTTCCCGGCAATGCCGCGCGATCTGCCTTTCCTCCTCGGTGTGCAACACCCTCACCTTGCCCGCCGGATCGTTTTCGATGAGCCCAAGAAACGCAAGCCCATCGCATACGCGCCGCCGAACCTCGGCGCTGTGCTCGCCGATCCCGCCGGTAAACACGAGCAGATCGATGCCGCCAAGCAGTGCCGCGTACCCGCCGATCGTCTTGCGCACCGCGGTCGCGAAGGCATCGAGCGCGAGCGACGGCCGCGCGTCGCCGGCCGCCGCGCGTTTTTCGAGCACTTGCATGTCGCTTTCGCCGTCCGCGTAACCGGCCAGCCCGCTGCGGCGATTGAGCAGCGCTTCCAGCGCATCGGCGTCGAGCCGTTCCGCGCGCAGCAGATACAGCAGCACGCCCGGATCGAGGTCACCGCAGCGCGTGCCCATCGGGATGCCGCCGGTCGGCGTCAGGCCCATCGACGTATCGACCGAGCGGCCGTCGAGCAGCGCGCACAGGCTCGCCCCATTGCCGAGATGCGCGAACACCGCTCGCGACGGCAACGCCGCGCCGAGCTGCATGACCAGCGATTCGTACGACAGTCCATGAAAGCCATAGCGGATCACACCAGCGTCCGCGTAACGGCCCGGTAACGCGAGCTGCGCCGCACGCGGCGGCAGCGTCGCGTGAAACGCGGTGTCGAAGCACGCATAGTGCGGCGCGTCGGCGAAGATCTGCGTGGCTTCATCGATGAGCGCGAGTGCCGGCGGGATATGCAGCGGCGCGAAGTGCAGCGCGTCGCGCAACTGACGGCGCACGTCGTCGGTGATGAGCTGGTGCGTGCGCAGATGCGGACCGCCATGCACGACGCGATGCCCCACCGCCGAGGGCCGCGCATGATGCTGTTGCACGAGCACCTGCGAGAGCGCCTGCAACGCCTCGGTCTGCGATTGGAGCAAGTGCTCCTGCTGCAACAGCACGCGGCCATCGGCCGCTCTGATCCGCAGGCGGCCGTCGTCGCGGCCGATGCCCTCGGCCGCGCCTTCGAGCAGCAGTGTTTCGTCGTTGGCCGAATGGGCGAACAGCCCGAACTTCAGCGATGACGACCCGCTGTTCAGCACGAGGATCGTCCGTTCCTGATCGTGGTCGTGCATGGCGCCTCCTCGCTCAGCCTTTCCACGTCCAGTTGCGGATTTCCTCCTTGTCGATCCCTTCCTCGTGTGCGTACGCGAGATGCTCGATGATCTGCCCGCGCAGCCACTCCTTCGTATGATCGCCGACGCCGCGCAGCGACGGCACGCGATCGATCGCATCGATCGCCAGCGTGAAGCGGTCGACGCCGTTGATGATCGCGAGTTCGAGCGGGGTATTGATGTTGCCCTTCTCGTTATAGCCATGCACGTGCATGTTTCCGTGATTCTGACGGTTGTACGTGAGCTTGTGCACGAGCGCCGCATACGAGTGGAAGTTGAAGATCACCGGCTTGCTGGTCGTAAACAGCGAATCGAAATCGCGGTCGGACAGTCCATGCGGATGCGCATGCTCGGGCATCAGGCGGAACAGATCGACCACGTTGACGAAGCGGATCTTCAGCGTCGGGCAGCGCTCCTTCAGGATCTGCACGGCGGCGAGCGCTTCCATCGTCGCGATGTCGCCCGCGCACGCGATCACGACGTCCGGCTCGACGCCCTGATCGGTCGACGCCCAGTCCCAGATGCCGATGCCCTTGGTGCAATGCGTGACGGCCGCGTCCATGTCGAGATAGTCCAGGTGCGGCTGCTTGTCGGACACGATCACGTTCACGTAGTCGCGCGAGCGCAGGCAGTGATCGGCGACGCTCAGCAGACAGTTCGCGTCGGGCGGCAGATAGATGCGCACGACGTCCGGGCTCTTGTTGGTGACCACGTCGAGAAAACCGGGGTCCTGGTGCGTGAAACCGTTGTGATCCTGGCGCCACACGATCGACGTGATCAGCAGATTGAGCGACGGCACCGGCTGCCGCCAGCCGAGCTCGCGCTTGGCTTTTTCGAGCCACTTCGCGTGCTGGTTGAACATCGAGTCGATCACGTGCACGAACGCTTCGTAGGTCGCGAAGAGTCCGTGACGGCCTGTCAGCGCATAGCCTTCCAACCAGCCTTCGAGCGTGTGCTCGCTGAGCATTTCCATCACGCGGCCATCGGGCGACAGTTCGCCGCCGTCCGCGTCGCCCGGTTCGAGCGCGGCGAGCCAGGTCTTGCCCGACGCTTCATAGACCGCGTGCAGCTTGTTGCTCGAAGTTTCGTCGGGACCGAACAGCCGGAAGTTCGACATGTTGTTGCGCATCACGTCGCGCAGGAACGTGCCGAGCACCGCGGTCGGCGACGTATACGCCGCCGCCGGTTTCTTCACGGCCACCGCGTAGTCGCGGAACGGCGGCATGTCGAGCATCTTGCACAACAGCCCGCCGTTCGCGTGCGGATTCGCGCTGATGCGGCGCGCGCCCTCGGGCGCGAGCGCGCGCAGTTCTTCGACGAGCCGGCCGTTCGCATCGAACAGCGTTTCGGGGCCGTAGCTGCGCAGCCAATCTTCGACGATCTGCAGACTCTTGCGATTGCTCACCGCATCGGCCACCGGCACCTGATGCGAGCGCCACGAGCCTTCCACCTTGTGACCGTCGACTTCCTTCGGCCCGGTCCAGCCCTTCGGCGAGCGCAGCACGATCATCGGCCAGCGCGGCCGCGTGGTGTCGTTGTTCTGCCGCGCATGCTGCTGGATCGCGCGAATTTCGTCGATGCATTGTTCGAGCGTCGCGGCCATCTGCTGATGCATCGTGTCGGGATCGTCGCCTTCGACGAAATACGGCTTGTGCCCGTAGCCGACCATCAATGCTTCGAGTTCCTCACGCGGAATGCGCGCGAGCAGCGTGGGGTTGGCGATCTTGTAGCCGTTCAGATGCAGCACCGGCAACACCGCGCCGTCGCGGATCGGGTTCAGGAATTTGTTCGAATGCCACGACGTGGCGAGCGGGCCGGTTTCCGCTTCGCCGTCGCCGATCATCACGGTGACGATCAGCTCGGGGTTGTCGAACGCGGCGCCGTAGCCGTGCGACAGGCTGTAGCCGAGTTCGCCCCCTTCGTGAATCGAGCCCGGCGTTTCGGGCGTGCAATGCGAACCGATGCCGCCCGGGAACGAGAATTGCCGGAAAAAGCGCCGCATACCGGCTTCGTCCTCGCTGCGGTCCGGATAAATTTCCGAGTAGTGGCCTTCCAGGTAGCAGTGCGCGAGGCTCGCGGGGGCGCCGTGACCGGGGCCGGACAGAAAGATCACGTCGAGATCGTGTTTGCGGATCAGCCGGTTCAGATGCACGAGCACGAAGCTCTGGCCGGCGTCGGAGCCCCAGTGGCCGAGCAGCCGGTTCTTGATGTGCTCGGCCTTCAGTGGTTTCCGCAGCAACGGGTTGTCGCGCAGATAGATCATGCCGACCGACAGGTAATTGCATGCGCGCCAGTAGCGATCGAGGTTGCGCAGCGTATCGGGATCCAGAACTTGCGGTGGGGTGGGATGCGAGGTTGCTTCGGCCATGGCGTCACTCCTCGAAAAGAACTGTCAGGCTGGTTGGCGGATGATGCGGCGCACTCGAAACGAAGCCGGGCGGTGCGAGTCGAATGTACTAAGCTGCTCAAACGGGGGCGAATGCTTTCTACTCCTCCCAGTATGTCGCGCTGAATGTGGCATTCGTGCTGCAACTCGTTGCGCTGTCTGCTTTCTTTTCGTGATTTTCTGTCTCAGGTCAATGGCCGCCATGTCGACATCTCCCAGTGCGCTCAAAGTGCTCGTGGTCCTGGTCCTTACGCTCGTGTTCACATGCCTGGCTGTCGCCATACCGATCGGCATATTCGGGCTGCTGGTCAAGCTGTTCAGTCACGTCTAGCACAGCGGCGCGGCTGCCAGCATGCGAACGCGAGCGCCACGGAATGTGTATGCTCGCTGAAAGACCGGGCGCGGCATTGGCAATGCGCCGCTCATTCATCGCAAGGAGAGTGCCTTGACCGACCACACCGACAACCCGCCCGCATCGCAACCCGATCTCGAATTGCAGGCGCTTGCGCGCGAAGTCTTCGACCTCGCGCGGCGCGGCGATGCGACGATGCTCGCGGCCGTCATCGAGAAAGGCGTGCCGCCGAATTTGCGCAACGAGCGCGGCGACAGCCTGCTGATGCTCGCGAGCTACCACGGCCACGTCGACGCGGTGCGCACGCTGCTCGACCGGGGCGCCGATGCGAACCTGCGCAACGACGCGGGCCAGACGCCGATCGCGGGCGCCGCGTTCAAGGGCTTCGACAAGGTGATCGAAACCTTGCTCGCGCATGGCGCCGACGTCGAAGGCGCATCGCCCGATGGCCGTACCGCGCTGATGATCGCGGCGATGTTCAACCGCACCGCGATCGTCGATCTGCTGCTTGCGCACGGCGCGGACCCGCATGCGCGCGACGCGAACGGCGTCAGCGCGGCCGATGCCGCCGCACGGATGGGCGCGGCCGATACCGAGGCGCGCCTGAAAGCGCTGGGCGCGTGAGCCCGCGATGTCACCCATGAAACGGCGCCCGCACACCACGCGCGGCGCCGCCTAGTTGCCCTTCGCGCTACGCAACAGCGTTTCCACGTCGATCTCCGCCAACTCGCCGATCCGCCCGACCGTCACGTCCGCGGGCGGATTGCTCGCGATCTCCTTCGCATCGAACGCATAGTGTCCCTGGCGCGGGAACACGGTGGTCAGCTCCGCGCCCCATGCCTTCTTCATCGCGCTCAGAATTCGCAGCTTGTCGTCGACCATCACGTAATGGCGCGCCGGATAGCATTCCATCACCTGGTCGAGCATCAACTCCTTGTGGATGTAGATCAGCACGCGCCCGTCGACTTCGTTCCACAGGCCCGAGCGCGAAATCTTGCGCGGCTGGAACACGACGTCGCCATCCGACAGGATCACCGTCGGCCCGTGCTTGCCGAGATGCCGCAGCGCGTCGAGCGCACCCGGATAGAGCCGGTTCGCAAACGGATACTCGATCAGGAACGAAGACATCAACAGCAGGCGCGTGTCGCGTGGATGCTCGGTCCGGTAGCGCTGCAGCGCGCCGAGGTAATCGGCGTAACCGAGTTCGGTGCGCAGGTTCTCGAAGATTTCCCAGTAGCGCGCACTGTTCTCTTCGCCGAACTGGCCCATCATGTGCGCGCGCAGATCCTGCAGCACGTGATCGTTGTCGAGCAGCGTGTTGTCGCAATCGAACAGAAACACGACGTCGTGCGGCGTGGCGGAGCTGACTGGCATCGGGGTTCCTTGTGGCAAGTTCGGCGGGACGGTTCGGCGGATCGGCGTGATAGCGGACGCGTGGATGGCCTCGGCTACTTCAGCCCGCCGTCCGGCGCAACGGGTTTTTCCGCGTGGCCGCCGAAATCGTGCCGCATCGCCGACAGCACGCGATTCGCGAAATCGGCTTCTCCGCGTGAACTGAAGCGCGCGAACAGCGCCGCGCTGAGCACCGGTGTCGGCACACCTTCGTCGATGGCCGCCGTGACGGTCCAGCGCCCCTCGCCCGAATCCGATACGCGGCCCGCGTAGCCTTTCAGTTCGGTGTCGCCGGCGAGCGAGCCGGCGATCAGGTCGAGCAGCCACGAGCCGATCACACTGCCGCGCCGCCAGACCTCGGCGATGTCCGCGAGATTCAGATCGTACTGATACAGCTCGGGACGGCGCAGCGGCGAGGTCTCCGCGTCGGCCTCGCGCGCGTGGCGGCCGGCGTCGGCGTGGCGCAGCACGTTCAGACCCTCGGCGTAGGCGGCCATCAGCCCATACTCGATGCCGTTATGAACCATCTTGACGAAATGCCCCGCGCCTTGCGGGCCGCAATGCAGAAAGCCCTGCTCAGCGGTGCTCGCGCCCGCCGCGCGGCCCGGTGTCGCGCTCTGCGTGCCCGCGCCGGGCGCCAACGTCGAGAAGATCGGTTCGAGCCGTTTGACGACCTCAGCCTCGCCGCCGATCATCAGGCAGTAGCCGCGCTCGCGCCCCGCGACGCCGCCGCTCGTGCCGACGTCCACGTAGTGAAGCTGGCGCGCGCCGAGTTGCTGGCCGCGGCGGATGTCGTCGTGGTAGTAGGAGTTGCCGCCGTCGATCACGACGTCGCCCGGCTCGAGCAGCGGCACGAGCTTGTCGAGCGTCGCGTCGACCACGGCGGCGGGCACCATCAGCCACACGGCGCGCGGCTTGTCGAGCTTCGCGACGAGGTCTTCGAGCGAGCTCGCGCCGGCCACGCCTTCCTGCTTCAGCCTGTCGACCGCCGCCGGCTGCACGTCGTAGACGATGCACTGCTGAGCTCCCCTGGTCAGGCGCCGCACCATGTCGGCGCCCATTCGTCCCAATCCAATCATGCCTAGCTGCATGGCTCGCTCCGAAAGATGCTGCGTTGCGCTGCCCGATTTTCCGGTCGCCGTGTTGCGGCGGCGTGGCTGCCCTTAAGCATAGACGCTGTGTCGCGAGCTACGCCGCAGGTATCGAAGCAAGCCGCACTTTTTTGCAGAGGCGCAGCGCGGCTCAAAGTTCCTCGCAACTGGAGGCGCGCCGCATCCGCACGAAAGCGAACGCGGCGGGCTCACGTGTCATTCGCTACGCTCGGGCACGCGCGTGCCGCGGCGGGTGGCCAGCTTCGCGTATTGCTCGGCCGCGACGCGCTTGACCGCGCGCCACATCAGCGGATAGCGATAGCCGGGCACCGCGAACAGCACCAGCGCGCACAGCCCCAGCAGCCCGCAGAACAGGAACGTGCCGCGATAGCTGAACGCCTGCACGAGCAGCCCCGACAGCACGCCCGACAGGATCGAGCCGACCCGCGCCGCATTGAAGAACAGCGCGGTCGCGCGCCCGGGCGAATGCGGCATCAGATCCTGCACGTAGGTCATGCCGAGGCACGAGGTCACGGCGACCACGAATGCGTTCAGCATCTGCATCGGGATCAGCTCGCTGACGTTGCCCGCCAGCGACATCGCGACGAAGTACACCGCATGCACGGCCGCGCACGCGGCAAGCCAGTTCGGCTTGTGCAGCGACGACGACTTCGCGCCGAGCGCGAGCATCATCGGGATCTCGGTCAGCGCGCCGAGACCGAGCATCACCGACACGTCGAGATGCGTGCCGTTGAGCCCATGCACGATGTACAGCGGCAGTACGATCATCGTCGCGTTCGCGGCGAGGCCGAGCAAGGTCAGCGCGGTCACCGAGCGCAGGATGTCGTTCGCCGACGCGACCGGCAGCGTTTCGTGCGCGTCCTCGCCGGGCTGCCTCAGCGGCGGCACCGTGATCGACGCGGACGGCTCCGACGCGGTGTCCTCGACCGTGTGATCGCCGAGATGGCTCTGCGGCTCCTGCATGCGCCAGACGATGAAGCCGCAGGTCGCGAAGCTGGCGGCCGCGAACAGGAAGAGTCCGGTGAAGCTCGTCGCGGCGAGCACCAGCGCGCCGACCGCCGGCCCGAACACCCATGCGGCCGAGAGGATCGTACGCAGCGTCGCGCTCGCGAACACGCGCTCGGCAGGGTCGGGCACCGGCAGCGCCGCGCGGCTGAACGAGAACACCATCGAAATCGCCGAACCGCCCGCGCCGATGAACACGATGCCGACCACGAGCAGCAGCCGGTAATCGCGCACCACGCACAGACACAGGTAGCCGAGCGCGGCTGCGATGAGCGCCGCCAGCAATAACGGTCGATGCCGCCCGCTCCGGTCGCTCCAGCGCCCCGCCGCCGTGCTCGCGAGCACGCCGCTCGCGGCGATCAGCGTCATGAATACGCCGAGCCGGAACGGCGTCATGCCGGCGCGTTCGATGCCGAACAGAGACAGATACGGGGCGGTGAAGGACATTGCCACACCGAGCATCAGGGTGGCGGCGGCGAGCGGCTTGAAGCCAGGAATGCGAAGCAGGTCGAAAAAACGCGCAGTTTTCAACACGGGGACGGTGGGTCAGGTGGAGCGGGCCTCGATACGCAGCGAAGCGCTCGAAGGCACGTTAGGCGTCGCAGGCAGGGGGCCGGAACGACCGGGGCATTATCGACCCGGAGCGCGGCTCGCGTAAACCCGCTAATAGCTGTCCCAAATCCGTGAGGCGCGCGCGGATGCATCCGGCGACTCGCGCCGCGCCGTGCCGATGCGTGCCGTTAGCGGCAAGCTGCTGGCACGCTCAACGCTACTTGCCCTCAGTTGCGCGCATTTGCTGCGCCTGCGCCTTGTAGTCGTAGGTCGGATAAAACTCGGTGTGATAGCCGCCCCACGCGGTCGATTCGATCGCGCGGTTCACTTCACGCAACCGGCTCGCGGGCACGCGCAGCGTCACGACCTGCCCGATGCCCATCATCACGTACCACGACACGACTTCGATGCCTGGCGGCGGGAAGGTCTTGAAGAAGCCCTGCTCGCGCAGTTGATCGTTGATTTTCGGCAGCGGCTTCGATTCGTCGTGGCGCAGGAAGATCGTCAGCAGGAAGGTGTCGTCGGCGGGGGCGGAGGCTGCCGTGGCTGGGGTGGCCGCAATCGTGGCGGGGGGCGCCGCGTCGGCGCCGTGCGCGAGCGGCGCGATGGCCAACATGACCAACGATGCAGCCAGCGCGACCGCCCGCGCGCCGCGCGTCGAAAGCCGATCAGCGGAAAGACCAGCGACTGCCGATGCAATGGGCATAAAACGCCTCCATGACGGATTGAACTCAACTTCGATCACACCCCTGCGCGCAGCAATCCCCGCTCCAGCGCGAACGCATCACACCACGACGTAGCCGCGCTGTTCGAGCGTCCAGCGGTGCCACCGGTTGCCATACGCGCCGCATGCGAACGCGAACACGATCGACAGCACGAAGCCGATCAGATCGGCCGTCTCGCCCCACAGACCGATGCCCAGCAGGATCACGTTGATGCCTAGCATCACGAACGCGGCGAACCACATTCGCTTGGACAGCGCCCAGATGAAGCCGAGCAGGCACGCGCCCCAGCTGAAGCCGGTCGCGACCGCGATAGCGTCTTTGTGTTGCGGATGCTGCAGATAGATTCGTGCGTTCATGTTTTGCGAGGTTCCGTGCGATGACGCGGCGCGTCGATCGGTCGAGCACGCGCGCACCGCTTTTTAACATGCCGCGGTGACACCGCGCGCATCGGCAGCATACGGCTGCTGCGCTGACGATCCGCGGCATAGCTGCTACCCTTGGCAGATCACGATCAGCAGCGGAGCACGCATGACCTCGCCGACAGCTTATTCCCCGAAAGGACCGACCCGCGCCGAGCTGGACTCGCTGCCCGGCGTCACCGTCGTCGAATTCGGCACCGACTGGTGCGGCTATTGCCAGGGCGCGCAGGCATCGATCCGGCAGGCGCTCGCGCCGCACGCGGGCCTGCGGCATCTGAAGATCGAGGACGGCCCCGGCCGCCCGCTCGGCCGCTCGTTCAAGGTCAAGCTGTGGCCGACGCTCGTGCTGATGCGCGACGGCGCCGAGGTCGCGCGCGTGGTGCGGCCACGCAGCGCCGAGGATATCGACGACGCGTTCGCGTCGCTCTGAGATTCGAGCTCCGTCATGCGCCAGGTCATCCATCATCTGAGTATCCAGGCCCGCGGCCGCGGCCTCGTCGAATTTACCGACGACGCGCGCCGCTTCGTCGACGATACGGACATCCGTACCGGTCTGCTGACGCTGTTTTGCCGGCACACGTCGGCGTCGCTGCTGATTCAGGAGAATGCCGATCCGTCCGTGCGGCGAGATCTGCAGCGCTACTTCGAGACCCTCGCGCCCGAGGACGACACGCGCTACGAGCACGACACCGAAGGCCCCGACGACATGCCCGCGCATCTGCGCACGGCGCTCACCCAGGTGCAGTTGTCCGTGCCCGTCGAGCATGGAAGGATGGTGCTCGGCACATGGCAGGGGCTGTATCTGTTCGAACATCGGCGTCACCCGCAGCCGCGCGATATCGTGTTGCATCTGCTCGGCGAATGAAGTCCGCTTTCGCACCCACTCGTCACGCAAAGGAAACTGTCACCGGCACTTCTCCGCACACTGCATCGAACGGAGCCTACCCAAGGGAGCACACCTCATGGACACCCGTAGCGAGCTGCAAGCCACCGTCAAGGCGATGGTTCAACCGGGCAAGGGTCTTCTCGCCGCCGACGAAAGCGGCCCGACCATCGCCAAACGCTTCAAGACGATCGGCCTCGATTCGAGCGAGGAAAACCGTCGCGCGTATCGCAACCTGCTCCTGACGACGCCCGGTCTCGGCGAGTTCGTGAGCGGCGTGATCCTCTACGAAGAAACGCTCGGCCAGAAAGCCGACGACGGCACGCCGTTCCCGCAGGTGGCCGCGGCAAACGGCATCGTGCCCGGCATCAAGGTCGACCTCGGCAAGGTGCCGCTCGCGCTCGCTCCCGGCGACGAGATCACCGAAGGCCTCGACGGTCTCGCCAAACGCTTCGCCGATTACAAGCGGCAAGGCGCGCGCTTCGCGAAGTGGCGCGCGGTCTACAACATCACGGCGAGCCTGCCGAGCCGGCTCGCGATCGAGGCGAACGCCGATTCGCTCGCGCGCTACGCGGCGATCAGCCAGGAAGCCGGCATCGTGCCGATCGTCGAACCCGAGGTGCTGATGGACGGCGAGCACACGATCGAGCGTTGCGCGGAAGTCACCGAGGCCGTGTTGCACGAGGTGTTTCATGCGCTGCATCGGCATCGCGTGGTGCTCGAACATATCGTGCTGAAGCCGAGCATGGTGCTGGCCGGCTCCGAGCATCAGCAGCAGTCGAGCACGGCGCATATCGCGGCGGCAACCGTGCGCGTGCTGATGCGTACGGTGCCCTCTTCGGTTCCCGGTCTCGTGTTCCTGTCGGGCGGACAGTCGCCCGAGGAGGCTACCGCCAATCTCAGTGCGATGAACCGGCTCGGCGCGCTGCCGTGGAATCTGAGCTTTTCGTACGGGCGCGCGTTGCAGGAGCCGCCGTTGAATGCGTGGCGCGGACAGCCGGCCAACGTGAAGGAAGCGCAGCAGGCGTTGCTCAAGCGCGCGCGTCTGAACGGCGCGGCCGCGCTCGGCAAGTACGACGCGGCGATGGAAAAGGATTGACCGCTGGCGAGCGATTGCGAATCGCCAGTAATCACGTTTATGTACAAAACGGCGGGAGCCGACACGCCGGGTCACACCCGACGCGCGACTCCAGCCGCCCTTCTGCCTTGATACGCTGCGCTTACTGCCCCTTCGTATCGCTGCTCGCGTCGGCGCCCGGCGTATTCGTCGAGTCGGTCATGGGCTTCTTCGACTTCGAATGCTTCTTCATGTGATGGTGAGTCGAAGGCGTGGCCGTCCCGGTCGCGCCCGCATCGCCGCCCTCGCGTGTCGAGGTCGCGGCGTTGGTGTTCGGGTCGTTGCCGGCCGGCCCCCCGCCGCCTGCGCCACCGCCGGCCCCTTGCGCCATTGCGAGCGACGAAGCCGCGAGCAAGATGGAAACGAGCACTGCGTGTCTGATCTTCATGGCGATTCTCCTCGGTGTCGAGAGTGTCGAAAGGAAGTGGGCGCGCGGTGACCGCACGCGCAAACCTCGCGCTCTTTTCAGCAAGGGCTGTGCCGCAGCACAGCACGCCAGGAAAAGCCCATGGACGCGATAGACGAACGGTGCCGCGGCTTCAGGTGCCGCAAGCCAGCAGCGCATGCAGTTCGTCGATATTGAACGGCTTCGCGAGTATCGCAATGCCGAGCCGACGCGCGCGGTCGAGCTCGTCGGCGTAACCGGTCATCAGCGCGATCTTCTGCGACGGCCACGCGCTGCGGATCTTCTCCGCCAGGTCGATACCGTTCAGCTTGCCCGGCATCTGGATGTCCGACAGCACGAGCTCGAAGCGCTCGCCAGCGTTCAGCACGTCGAACGCCTGGTCGGCGGTCGGCTCGTGATGCACCTCGCAGCCGAAGGTTTCGAGCACCGCGGTCACGCCGGCAGCGACGTCCTCGTTGTCCTCGACGAGCAGCACGGCCCCGGCCGCGGTCGGCAGCGGCTGGCGCGCATCGGCGCCGGCCAGCGCGGCGCCCTCACGATAGCGCGGCAAAAACATCCGCACCGTCGTGCCGCTGCCCAGCACGCTGTCGATCTTCGCGGTGCCACCGGCCTGCTCGGACATCGACAGCACCTGAGCGAGCCCGAGGCCGGTGCCCGAGCCGCGCAGCTTGGTCGTGAACAGCGGCTCGAACGCGCGTCGCGCGACCGATTCGGGCATCCCTTCGCCGTCGTCGGAACAGGCGATCAGCACGTACTCGCCGTCCGGCAGCAGCGTATCGCTGCCGACCAGCCGATTGTTCTGGCAGCGGATCACGAAGCGTCCGCCGCGCGGCATCGCATCGCGCGCGTTCATCGCGATGTTCACGATCGCGAACTCGAGATCGGTTGGATCGACAAGCACCTGCCACAGGTTCTCCGGCATGCGCAACGCCAGTTCGACCGTGTCGCCGAGCGCCGCGTTGATCAGCGGCACGGCGGCCGGCAGCCAGCGCGCAAGCTCGACGGGCTCCTGCTTCAGCGGCTGCTTGCGCGCGACGCTCAAGAGACGCCGCGTCAGCGCTTCGGCCGTGGCCGTGGCACGCTCGACCGCATGCACTTCCTTCTCGAGATCGTTGTAGTGCTTGAGGCGCGCGAGCTCGGTGTTCGCCGACACCACCATCAGCAGGTTGTTGAAATCGTGCGCGACATTCGCGACCAGATTGCCGAGCGCGCCCATGCGCTGCAGTTGCCGGCTCGACGCCTCGGCCGACAGACGCATCGCGACCTCGCCCTGCCACCGCTCCCACGCGCGCCGCTCCGCCTCGAGCTGACGCAGCGAATACAGCACGAGCCACCAGATCGCGATGCAGGGCACCGCCGTCAGCGCCGCGATCAACATAAAGTGCGTGCGCCACGCCGCCACGATCGATGACATCGCGTACGCGCTCATCACATACAACGGATAGTCGCCGACGCGGCGAAACGCGAGCAGCCGCTCGACACCGTCGACGGTCGAATTCAGATGCACGTGCCCGAACAGCTGTTTGTCGCGCAACGCGGACATGAACGCGCTGTGCATCGACGGCCGCGCGCCGGCCGGCCATGGCGGATAGCGCACCAGCAGATTGCCGTCCTGCCGGTACAGCGCAAGCGCGAGGGACGGATCGCCGTTGGTCAGCTCGCGATAGAAGCGCGAAAAATATTCGTTGCGCAGCGCCACCGTGACCACGCCGAGAAACTGACCGTCCGTACCCGTGCGGGCGATCGCGGTCGTGAACACGTCAATCTTCGACAGCGCGCTGAACATCGGCAGCGAGAAATACGGCTGCGGACGCATCGCCTTCGCGGCGAGAAAGTCCTCGCGCAAGCCGATCGTCATCGCCGGCGCCGGATACGCGAGGCTCGACGCAAGTAACTGGCCGTTCACGCCGAGCAGCGAGATCGACGCCACCTGCGGAAAGTCGCCGCCGATGCTCTGCAGACGCTCGTGCAATTCGCGCTCGCGCGCGCGGATCTGCGCGTCGTCGGAATTGCCGAGCAGTTCGATCACGCGCGAGGCCATCTGCCGGTTCAAATCCAGCACCTTGACGGCCTGCTCCTGCGCCACGCGCGCGATGCGGTCGATCATATCGTTCGCATCGGAGATGCGGCGCTGGTAGTCGAAGTAGCCATAGCCCACGAGGCAGGCCAATGGAAACACGATCGACACGGCCAGCAAGATCAGCAGCATGCGCCGCGTCGCGGCGAAGTTGCGTGACGGCATCGGCACATCGACTGCGACACGTTCTGCACGCTGCACGGTCACCTGCTCCATCAAAGTTGCATACGGTCAGGGAAGGCATTGCCTGTGAATTCGCACGCCGCTGTTCGCGCGCTAATTCCCCTGTCTCGAAATTTACCGCAACTCGGCCTATCTTCCCAAGCAGCTTCACGGCATCACTCCGCCGACGCGTCCGGGCACGACGATTGCTGCCTTATCGCTGCTTGATGGCAAGCGTACTTCCGTCACCGCTCGCGACGCGTTTGCGTGCGCTGCGCGAGCTCTTTCTTGCGCGAGGCCTCACCATGTCCACGACTGCCCGCCGCGTCGCGCGGCTCCCGGAATTGCCAGCGGACCGCGCGGTGCGCGTGATCGTGGACGGCACGCCGATTCTGCTCGTGCGCGATGGCGACACCGTGCGGGCGTACTCGCCTGATTGCCCGCATGCCGGGGGCCCGCTCGAAGAGGGCGCGCTGTGCCACGGCCGCATCATCTGCCCATGGCACAAGGGTACGTTCGACGTCGCGACCGGCAACGTGCTCGAGCCGCCCGCGCTGCTGCCGCTCGATCGCTACCCGGTCACGCTCGATGGCGACGACGTGCTCGTGTCGGCGGAAAAAATCGCAGCGCCGGAACCGGCGGCGCACACATCCCCGCCCGATGCCACCGCGCAAGACAAGCACTACGTGGTAATCGGCGCGGGCGCGGCCGGCGCCGCTGCCTGTGCCGCGTTACGCGAGTTCGGCTTCGAGGGCCGCATCACGCTGATCGGCGACGAAGCGCACGCACCCTATGACCGCACCTCGCTGAGCAAATTCGTCCCCTCGTTTGAAATGACGCCCGCCGAGGTGCCGCCGCTGCTGCCGACCGACTGGCTGCACACGCACGGCATCGAGCGCATCGTCGCGAAGGTCGCGCGGCTCGACGTGCCTGCGCACACGATCCATTTCGAAGCCGGCGCGGGTGGTAGCGAGCAGAGCATCGAGCCGCTGAAATACGACACCGCGCTGCTCGCGACCGGCAGCGTGCCGAAAGTGCCCGACATGCCCGGCTGCGAACTCGGCGGCGTGCATGTGCTTCGACACCTCGACGATGCCGCCGCGTTGATCGACGCGCTCGGCGACGATGCATCGCAAACCCGCGTCGCGATTCTCGGCAGCAGCTTCATCGGCCTCGAAGTCGCGTCCGCGTTGCGCAAGCACGGCGTGCCCGTCACCGTGATTTCGCGCGACAAGGTGCCATTCGCGAAGCAGTTCGGCGAGCGCGCGGGCCAGATGTTTCGCGCGCTGCACGAAAGCAATGGCGTGAAGTTTTATCTCGACGCCAAGGTCGCCTCGCTCGAGGGCGAGGAAGGCAATGTGCATACGGTGATGCTCGCCGGCGGCGAGGCCATCGCGGCCGATGTCGTGCTGCTGGGCACGGGGGTTGAGCCGGCTACGGGGTTTGTCGAAGGACTGCCGTTGCAGAAGGACGGCGGCGTGGTCGTCAATGCCGGCATGAACGCCGCGTGCGGTCTGTATGCGGCCGGCGATATCGCCGTGTTCACGCTGCATGAGAACCAGGAGCCGGTGCGTATCGAGCATTGGCGCGTCGCGCAGCAGCATGCGCGCATCGCCGCGCAGAACATGTGCGGTTTGCGCAATCGCTATGCCGACGTGCCGTTCTTCTGGACCTATCACTACGGCAAGAACTTCGAATACCTCGGCCACGCGAGCGAGTGGGATGAGATCGTCGTCGATGGCGACTTCGATCATCACCAGTTCATCGCCCTGTACGTGCGCGACGGCCACGTCGACGCGGTGTTCGCCTGCGAGCGCGAAGCGCTGACCGCGCGGCTTTCCGACGCGATGCGCGGCGGGCTGTCGCGGGCCGACGCGCTCGCGATCATCGGCGCGCCGGAAGCGGCGGCGTCGTGACGATGCGCACGTGGACTCGCGCGATCCGATGTCTTGACGTTCAACCTGGAGCAAGGAGCCACCATGACGACAAACAAGGAAAAGCATCCGCACTCGGAAAAGAGCGAGCAGCAGATCGACAAGCAGGTCGAAGACAGCTTCCCGGCTAGCGACCCGCCTTCGACGGGAGGCACCACGAAGATCGAGCCGGAGCAGGACAAGTCGAAGGGCAGGCACGACAAGCCCGCCGGTCAATAGGCGGATAACAAGCCGCGATGCCGGGACGCATCAGCAACGATTGATTGCTCAGGAAAACCACCTATCGGCCATCCTCGAACTGCGGCTCCGCGATCACCGTTCGCGTCGCATCGATGCGACGGCACGCGGCCAGCATCTGCTGCAACGACGTCACGGAGCACTCCGCTTCCAGCGATTCCTGCTGTTCCGCGCTCCACTGCTGCGTATCCTTGGGTGTCCAAAGGCCGACCACGATCGCCACCTTCGGCAAGCGCGTGCGGATGCGCCGGATCAGATTGCGCAAATGCGACGGAATGCCGTCGATCTGCAGATACAGAAGGCAGACGATGCCCACGTCGTCCGCCACGAGGCTGTCGATCGACGCGCGCGACACCGCCTCGTGCGGCAGCGAGCGCGCCGCGAAGCCGTGCTTGCCGAGCAACTGCAGCAGAATGATCGTCGCGAGCGCATCGAGCGGGCCACGGCCCGGCAGGCACAACACGCGGCTCGTCGGCGCATGCCACGCGAATACGGGCGCGGCAGCGGACGGTTGGCTGAACGCCCCCTGCTCCGGGCCGTGGATCTGTTCGGGCGTGACCGCAGTGGTGCTGATGCCGCTGTTCGCGGCGTCGACCGATCGCGGCATCGCCCGCGCGGCCTGCGTTTCGTCTGAGGGCGCGAGCGGCCCCACTGCGCCCCGGTTCGCCTGCGTCGCGAGCGGCGCGGGCTCGATATCCTCGTAACCGTCGAGGCCGTCGACCAGGTCGTTGGTCGTCGACTCGATGCGCGCGAGTTGCGCGCTGGTCACGCTGCCGCGCGTCACGTCGTTGGCCGCGAGCCGCAAGCCCTGGATCGCGACTTTGTCGTAATAGGCAGACAGCGAGCAGTCGCGCAATAGCACTTCGGCCTGCTCGATCGCGTCATCCGGATCGCCGGCGAGCGCGCGTTGATAGAAGTTTTCGACCGGCGTCAGCGCGGGCTGATCGCCGAGCAGCACGTCGAGAAACTCGAGACGCCGCACGTGCCGCCCGAGCACCAGCAGACACAGCGTCAACGGTGTCGACAGGATCAGCCCGATCGGCCCCCAGATCCAGCTCCAGAAGATCGCCGCGACCACCACCGAAAACGGCGACAGGCCGGTGCTGCGCCCATACAGCAGCGGCTCGACCACCTGCCCCACCGCCAGCTCCGCGACCACGAACAGCACCAGCGACCAGATCGCCATCGCCCAGCCGGGACTGACCGCGGCGGCGAGCGCGGTGGGCAGTATCGCCGCGATCCAGATGCCGACGTAGGGCACGAGCCGCAGCAGGGCGGCGAGAACGCCCCACAGGATCGGGCTCGGCACGCCGATCAGAAACAGCCCCGTCCCGATCACGACGCCGACGCCGGTGTTGACGCCGAGTTGCGACACGAAGTAGCGGCTCAGGCGCCGCGCGGTCTCGTCCATCACCGTGGTCGTGCGATGCAGGTCGCGCGAGCCGAACAGCCGGATCGCGCGATCGCGCAGGTCGTCGCGTTGCAGCAGGATCACGATCGTGACGACGAAAACGATGAACGCGGTTTCCAACGGACTGATGGCCGGCGACAGCACGCGTCGCGCGAGCTCGAACGGCGTCGGCACCGGCTCGCGCACTTCCACCGGCACCGCCGTCGACGCCTGCGGACTCGCCGCGGCCGCCGCGCCGTTCGGCGCTCGCGGCTGCGGCGGCTCGAGCGTCGCGCGCTGCAATGCCTGCCCCGCCTCGCTCGCGAAACGGTTCAGCTTGCCGATCGTCAGACTGTGCACGGTGTCGATCTTGTGCTGGATGGTCGCCTGATAGCGCGGCATGCCGACCGCGAGATCGGTCAGCTGTGTGGCGATTACCGCGCACAGCAGCGCGATGACCGACACCGAGATCAGGACCGCCGCGCACACCGACGCGACATGGCCGAGTTTGAGCCGGGTCAGCGCATCGGCGAGCGGTGCGACGAGAAAGCTCAACAGGATCGCGAGCGTGATCGGAATCATCACCGCGCTCGCGACGTACAGGCATGCGACCGCGATCACGCCGACGCCGAACGTGACGAGGCCCTCGATACCGAATGCGGTGGAGGCCGCCTGAATGCGCGAGGCGGCACTCGTGCCGCGCGGCTCGGGTGTGTCGTTCATGTTGCGGAGCGAAGATCGGGCATGGAAAAACGGTCCCTGAGCCGCACGCGGTTCGCCGGCTCGGAGTCTTATTACTCAATACCATTGAGCAATGTCTATTTCATCGAATCGCCCGACACCGGCCCGCTCTCGACCGGTGGTGCCTCCTTCTCGATCTCACTGCGGGCCTGCTCCCAGTATTGCTCGGGCGTGCCCTTCGGCTCGGCCGCCTGCTCCCACAGATAGTAGGCGCGCGTGCGGATCTGCTCCTCGACGCTCGGTTCCTGTTCCATTTGTTCACTCCAGCTTGGCCGTTTGCGTGCGCGCGTCTGCCGTGGCGAAGATCGCAGACGCGTGCGTATCGTCAACGACAGAAGGAGCAAACCTTGTACCTGTGCTGCGGCCCGCTTTTGCAACGGGGCTGGCGTCGCTCGCCAGCCTGCACTAGCCTGGCGCGGAGTCGCCTTCGTCGGAAGTCAACTGCTCTTCGAGGCGGTCGAACACGCGCTGCGTCGCGCGGCTCGGCGCTTCGAGCGCGAACAGCAGCAGCGAGCGGCCGGTCACCTGGTAGGCATCGCCCGCGCTGAATTGCGGCAGCTCGGCGCGCACCGGCATGTTGGTGTCGACGAGGCAGGTCCAAAAATCGCCCTCGGGAATGTCGGGCAGCGTGAAGTTGACGACGTCGTGATACGCGTTCAGCACCAGCAGCAAGGTCGCGTCGGACGCGAGACGGCGAATGCCGCTCGCCTGCGCACGGCCGTCGATCACGAGGCCGAAGCAGCGCATCGCCGGATCGGCCCACTGCTCGCCCGTGATGTCGGTGCCGTCCGGCGATAGCCAGCGCGTGTCGGTCACGTCGAGCGTCTCGTTGTATTCGCCAGTCAGAAAACGGCCGCGCCGCAGCACCGGCAAACGGTGGCGCAGCGTGGTCAGATTGCGCACGAACTCGGTCAGCGCGCGGCCGTCGTCGTCGATCGCATCCCAATCGACCCAGCTGATCTCGTTGTCCTGGCAATACGCGTTGTTGTTGCCCTGCTGCGTGCGGCCGAATTCGTCGCCGGCGAGGATCATCGGCGTGCCCTGCGACAGCAACAGCGTCGCGAGCAGATTGCGCTTCTGGCGCTCGCGTTGCTGGCGGATGTCGGCGTCGTCGGTCGGTCCTTCGACGCCCATGTTCCACGACTTGTTGTCCGAATGGCCGTCGCGGTTGTCCTCGCCGTTTGCCTCGTTGTGCTTGTCGTTGTACGAGACCAGATCGTTCAGCGTGAAGCCGTCGTGCGCGGCAATGAAGTTCACGCTTGCCCACGGCCGCCGGCCGCGATGATTGAACTTGTCGCCCGACGCGGTGACGCGCGTCGCGAGATCGGCGGCGGTGCCCTCGTCGCCCTTCCAGTACGCCCGCGCGGTGTCGCGGAAGCGATCGTTCCATTCGGCCCAGCCGGGCGGAAAACCGCCCACCTGATAGCCGCCGGGGCCGCAATCCCACGGCTCGGCGATCAGCCGGATGCTGGAGAGGACCGGGTCCTGGCGGCAGCTGTCGAGAAAGCCGCCGCCCTCGTCGAAGCCGTGATCTTCGCGGCCGAGGATCGTCGCGAGATCGAAGCGGAAGCCGTCCACTTTCATTTCGGTGACCCAGTAGCGCAGGCTGTCGGTCACCATCTGCAGCACACGCGGATGCGACAGGTTCAGCGTATTGCCGGTGCCGGTGTCGTTGATGTAGTAGCGCGGCTCGTCGGGCATCAGCCGGTAGTACGACGCGTTGTCGATGCCCTTGAACGAGACCGTCGGGCCGCGTTCGTTGCCTTCGGCCGTGTGGTTGTACACGACGTCGAGTATCACTTCGAGATCGGCCTGGTGAAAGCGGTCGACCATCTCCTTGAATTCGCCGACCGACTCGGTCGATGACGCGAAAAAGCGCGGATCGGCCGCGAAGAAGCCGATCGTGTTGTAACCCCAGTAGTTCGTGAGACCCTTGTCGAGCAGATGGCTGTCGTTGACGAAAGTCTGGATCGGCATCAGCTCGACCGAGGTCACGCCAAGGCTGCGGATATGGTCGAGCACCGACTGCTGCGCCAGACCCGCGAACGTGCCGCGCAGACGCTCGGGCACCCGCGGATGACGTTTCGTGTAGCCGCGCACGTGCGTCTCGTAGAGAATCACGCGCTCCCACGGCAGCGCGTTGCGCTCCGGATGGCTCCACGAAAAATTCGCGTCGACCACCTTGCACTTCGGCACGAAAGGCGCGCTGTCGCGTTCATCGAATGACAGGTCGAGCACTTCCGAGCCGAGCGTATAGCCGAAGATTTCCGGCGCCCATTTCAGCTCGCCGATGTGCGCCTTCGCATATGGATCGAGCAGCAGCTTGTTCGGATTGAAGCGATGCCCGTTTTCGGGCTCGTAGGGACCATGCACGCGATATCCATAGACGGCGCCCGGTTTCAGATTCGGTACGAACACATGCCATACCTCGTCGGTGTATTCGGGCAGCTCGATCCGTTCGAGTTCGTGTTGGCCAGTTTCATCGAACAGACACAGTTCGACTTTGGTTGCGTGCGCGGAGAACAACGCGAAGTTGACGCCACTGCCGTTCCATGTCGCGCCGAGCGGAAAAGGCGTGCCTTCGGCAATGCGCGTCGAGTAGCTGGCTGGGGATGACATAGGTGTTCTCAGTGGCTGCAAGGAGGTTGGTATCTCAGGGTCATGCATGTGTTTTTTTCAACTGCCTTTCCACGTGTTCTTTGCTGCTCATTGTTCCAGTGTAGGCATTCGAGGCCCGCGCGCCGGACATTGCACCCGCGCGCAAGCAGCGCGCCGGTGCGTGTGTAGCAACTTATGGGCCTGATCCGCCGCGCTTTCCCTCAGCTCAAAGTCGCGGCATGAGATTTGCAGCATACCGGCAAGGCGCACGCATTGCGCGCCGTCGAAACGCCACGACACCAAACCGGGAGAACACAGATGATGCGCAACACGCAGATCACACCGCTGGCCGCTTCCGCATCGCTTCTCGCCGCCATTACGCTGATTTCCGCGTTGGGCACGTGCGGCAGCGCGTTCGCGCAAGGCGCGCCGCAGGCGATCACCGAAAAACGCACGGACGTCGTGCAGCTCGCGAGCGGCTATCGCGCGTCGAAGCTGTCGGGCGCGGACGTGTACAACCGCAACAAGGACAACATCGGCACGCTCGATGATCTGATCGTGTCGCCGGGCACCGAGCGCACCACGTATGCGATCCTGTCGGTCGGCGGCTTTCTCGGCATGGGCAAGCATCTGGTCGCCGTGCCGTTCAACGATCTGCAGATCGACAACCGGCGCGTCGTGCTGCCCGAGGCGACGAAGAAATCGCTCGAGGCGTTGCCGGAGTTCAAGTACGCGAATTGAGCGCGGCGTTGCCGCGTCGAATCGATCGACCCGGCAACGGGCCATCCATGCACATCCGTTCAGGGGCGTAGTCAGCCGAGCAGCTTGTCGGGCGTAATGGGCAAATCGCGGATGCGTTTGCCGGTCGCATGCCAGATCGCGTTGCACACTGCCGCGGCCACGCCCACCACGCCGATTTCGCCGACACCTTTGACGCCGAGCGGATTGACGATGTCATCGCGCTCGTCGACGAACAGCACGTCGATCTCGTGAATGTCGGCATTCACCGGCATGTGATATTCGGCCAGGTTGTGATTCATCTGCCGCCCGAGCGCGTGATCGAACTGGCCGTGCTCGTGCAGCGCCATGCTGATGCCCCACACGACGCCGCCCGCGACCTGATTGCCCGCCGTCTTCGGATTGACGATGCGTCCCGCCGCGACCGCGCTGACCACGCGCGTCACCCGCACAGTGCCGAGCGCTTCGTCGACGCGCACTTCGGCGAACACCGCCGAATGCGTGCCCATCGAATACGCCTGCTGCTTTTCGTGCGGCTTCACGCTGGCCTGCTCTTCGAGTTCGTCCAGCCCGGCGCGCTGCAACAGCGTCGCAATCGCGATCGAGTCGTCCTCGTGTGGGCCGCACACGAGCCGGTTGCGCTCGCGCCGTACGTGTTCGCGAGTCGCCGACGCGAACCGTGGCCCGCCATGTTCGCGCGCCAGTTCAACCAGACGGTTGTGCAGGCGCGTACACGCGGCATCGACTGCGCTGCCCACCGACGACACCGTCCACGATCCGCCTTCGATCGGCGCCTTCGGCAGCCGGGTGTCGCCGAGTTCGAAGCTGACGTCGCCGAGCGGCACGCCGAGCGCATCGGCGGCGATCTGCGTCATCGCGGTGTAGGTTCCGGTGCCGATATCGGCGGTCGAGCTCGACACGCTGACGCGGCCATCGGGCGTCAACACCGCGCGTGCGGCCGCTTCGTTCTGCATCGCGTCCCACGCACCGGTCGCCATGCCCCAGCCGATCAACTCGTTGCCGTCGCGGCGTGCGCGCGCCTCGAGCGGCCGCCCCGCCCAGCCGAAGCGGGCCGCGCCTTCCCGATAGCAGTCGCGCAGCGCCTTGCTCGAAAACGGCAGATTCCTGTTCGCGTCGCGCTCCGCATAGTTGACGAGCCTCAATTCGAGCGGGTCCATCCGCAATGCCTCGGCCAGTTCGTCCATCGCGACTTCGAGCGCAAAGAGCCCTTGTGTCGCGCCGGGCGCGCGCATGTCGGCCGGTGTCGGCACGTCGAGCTTCGCGACCCTGTAGCCCATCGACACGTTGTCGCATCGATACAGCTGCCCCGCCCAGTTGACCACCACGTCGCAGTAGTCCTCGTAGCGCGAGGTTTCCGACACCGCCTCGTGGATCACCGCCTGCAGGCGGCCATCCGCCGACGCGCCGAGCGCGACGCGCTGCACCGTTTGCGGACGATGCGCGAAGGTGAACATCTGCTGCCGGGTCAGCGTGACGCGCACGGGTTTGTTCAGTTCGCGCGCGGCCATTACCGCGAGCGCCAGATGATATTGCGGCCTCAAGCCAGAGCCGAACGCGCCGCCGACGAACGGCGACACCACCTGCACTTCGTCGTCTTTCAAACCGAACACACGCGTCAGATAGCCCTTCGTATTGACGACGCCCTGAGTCTTTTCGTAGACGGTCAAGCGTCCTTGCGCATCGGGCACCACGGTGCATCCGTGCATTTCCATCGGATTGTGATACTCCGGTGGTGTCGTGTAGAACGCGTCCACGCGCGCCTTTGCATCGGCCAAGGCCTTGCGTGGGTCGCCACGCTCGGGCGGAGGCGGATCGAAGCCGCCCTTCTCGGCCGACGGCGGCACGGCGCTCATCAACGCTGCTTCGATATCGGTCTGGTGCGAGCCGGCCTCGTAACGCACCTGCACCAGCGACGCCGCGTAGCGCGCCAGTTCCAGCGATTGCGCGACCACCAGCGCGACCGGCTGCCCGCTGTACCACACGCGCTCGTCCCACAGCGGCCTCAATGGCGTGCCGCCGGGCGCGACCATGTCCTTGAACGCGTCGACGTCCGACGGCAGCGCCGGGCGCTTGCGATGCGTGAGCACGAGCAGCACGCCGGACAGCGCCTCGGCGGCCGAGCTATCGATCGACACGATCTTGCCTGCCGCGATCGTGCCCGACACGACGACGCCATACACGAGCCCTTCGACGCAGAACTCGGCGGCATATTGCGCGGCGCCGGTCACTTTGACGGGCCCGTCCACACGCGAATGCGGCACGCCGGTGGCAGGCTTCGGGCTGCCTGTCGACGGCAAGGGTTCGGCACGGTTCATCGCGCGGCCTCCTCGAACGAACGTTGTGTGGCCTCGCCGAAGGCGCGCACGATCACGCGCGCCGCGAGTTCGATCTTGAACGCGTTGTCGCGCTGAGGGCGCGCACCGCGCAGCAGCGTCGCCGCGAAATCGCGCAACGTTCGCGCGTTCAGCGTCTCGCCGCGCAGTGCGGCTTCGGCGGCGGGATCGCGCCACGGCTTGTGCGCGACCCCGCCGAGCGCGCACCGCGCGTCGACGATGCGCGACTCGTCATCGAGTTCGACACCGACCGCGGCCGACACCAGCGCGAACGCATACGATGCGCGGTCGCGCACCTTCACGTACGCGTGATGCGCGGCAAAGCCTTGCGGCGGCAGTTCGATCGCGGTCACGAGTTCGTCGTCGCGCAGGTTGGTGTCGATCTGCGGCGTATCGCCGGGCAGCCGGTGAAAATCCGCGAACGGCAGCGTGCGTGCGCCGTCGTTGCCGATCAGATGCACGGTGGCGCCGAGCGCCGCCAACGCGACGCACATATCGGACGGATGCACGGCGATGCAGTGCTCGCTGGCACCGAGGATCGCGTGAATGCGGTTCACGCCGTGCAGCGCCGGACAGCCGCTGCCGGGTTCGCGCTTGTTGCACGGCGTGCCCACGTCGTAGAAGTAGTAGCAGCGCGTACGTTGCAGCAGATTGCCGCCGACCGTCGCGACGTTGCGAATCTGCGGCGACGCGCCCACCAGGATCGCTTTCGCGAGCAGCGGGTAGCGTGTCGCGACGGTATCGTCATACGCGAGCGCGCTATTGGTGACGAGCGCGCCGATCTTCAGGCCGCCCTGCGCCGACACTTCGATCTGCCTGAGCGGCAAACGGTTGATGTCGACGAGCAAAGCCGGGCGCGCCACGTCTTCGCGCAGCAGGTCGACGAGATTCGTGCCGCCCGCGATGAACGCGGCGCCCCTGTCCGAGCGATGCCGTTCGAGCGCATCCTGCACCGCATCGGCGCGCGTGTATGAGAAGCGGTTCATGGCCGCGCTCCAGATTTATTCGCGACCGCACTGTCTTGCCTTGCGTCATCGTCACCGAAATGCGCAGCGTCGAGAATCGCCGCGACGATGTTCGGATACGCGCCGCAGCGGCACAGATTGCCGCTCATCTGCTCGCGCACGTCGTCCGCGCAGCGCGCATGTCCTTCTTCGAGCATCGCGTGCGCCGAGCAGATTTGTCCGGGCGTACAGTAGCCGCACTGGAACGCGTCGTGATCGATGAACGCCTGCTGCAGCGGATGCAACGTGTCGCCGTTCGCGAGACCTTCGATCGTCGTGATCGATGCGCCGTCGTACACGACCGCGAGCGCGAGGCAGGTATTGATCCGCTGGCCATTGACGATCGCCGTACAAGCGCCGCATTGACCGTGATCGCAGCCCTTCTTGGTGCCGCTCAGGTGCGCATGCTCGCGCAGCAGATCGAGCAGCGAGGTCCACGCTTCGACGTCGAAGCGCCGCGTCTCGCCGTTGATCTCGAACGTCAATGCATGCGACGCGGGCGCGTCGGCCCGGGCGGTCTCAGCATCGGGGGTAGCCATCGGATTTCCTCCTCACAAGGCATCGCGCAAGCAGTGCGGCGCGCGACGGAACTCAACGCAACGCAAACCAATGCAAAGCGGCGACAGCGCGCGAGCGCGATGCCGCCGCGGCGTCCGGCGCGTCGCGAGGCAGGCCGACGCGCTCGACGGATCGCTCATTGCCCCGCCCCACTACCCGCGCGCGGCGGCGTCGCGCCTTTGAAGCGCTTGTGGGTGGTGGTGCGGCCATTGCCGCTGCCGGCGACGCCATTGGTGGCGCCCCCCGATTCGCCGACATTGCCGTTCGCGTTGTTCGCGCTGGTCGTATCCGGCGTGCGCGACTCTTCCTGGCTTGCGCCGGGTTGCGCGGCAGACTTGCTGTTTTGCATGGACGGATTGGTACCGGTCTGCGCGAAGCCCGCCTGCGCAAAGCCTAGCGCGAGGCAGCCTGAAACGAGCGCGGCAGCCAGTTTGGCGGATACATCGATCTTCATGGCACTCTCCCTTATGACGTTATGAAAACCCACTGCGCGAACCTCGTACGTGAGCGCAGGCGGCCATGCCGCCATCAGTTCGACAACCTAAATAATCGGCGCGCCGCCCGTTACCGCAATCGTCGCGCCCGAGATGTAGCTCGCTTCATCCGACGCGAGCATCACGTACGCGGCGGCCAGTTCGGCCGGTTGGCCGGGGCGCTTCATCGGCACCTGCTTGCCGAACTGCTCGACCTTGTCTGCCGGCATCGTCGATGGAATCAACGGCGTCCAGATCGGTCCCGGCGCCACGCAGTTCGCGCGAATGCCCTTGTCCGCGAGCAATTGCGCGAGGCCGCCGGTGAAATTCTGGATCGCGCCCTTGGTGGTCGCATACGCGATCAGACCAGGATTCGGATGATCGGCATTGATCGACGACGTATTGATGATCGCTCCGCCCGGCTTCATATGGCGCACCGCCGCGCGCGTGATCCTGAACATCGCGCCGATATTGGTATCGAAGGTCTTGTCCCATTCTTCGTCGCTGATCGCATCGAGCGACGGATAGCTCATCTGATACGCGGCGTTGTTGACCACCACGTCGAGCCGGCCGAATGCCTCGATCGCCTTGTCGACGATCGCATCGCAATGCGTGCGATCGCGGATATCGCCGCCGACCAGCACCGCCTTGCGACCCGCGTCCTCGACCCAGCGTGCGGTCTCGCGCGCATCGTCGTCTTCGTCGAGATAGGCGATCAGCACATCCGCACCTTCGCGCGCGAACGCGATCGCGACCGCGCGGCCGATGCCGCTGTCGCCGCCGGTCACGATCGCCGCCTTGCCTGCGAGACGCCCCGATCCTTCATAGGTTTTCTCGCCGTGATCCGGTTGCGGGTTCATGCCGGCCGTGCGGCCGGGCCTCTGGTCCTGCTGCTGTTCAGGAAACGGCGGTGCCGGACGTTGCGTGTCGCTCATGTCGGATCTCCCTCGGTGCGAATGACCATGGGCGGCGCGCACGAGCGCGCCGCATCATCGGTCTTTCAGCAACGAGTGGGCCTGCGCGCAATAGCGAGAGGAAACTCCTGTGCGCAGGACACGCATGGCTAAAGAAACTGCGCCGGACAGAACGGTGGCGGACAGATGGCAGATAGATGGCAGATCGATGACAAACAGATTCGCAGAGCGACGAGTGCGATTTTCTGGCGGCGACCGTGCAGAAATAACAGAACTGTCAGTAAGTTTTCGCTAACAGCGTGATTCAGATGATGGCTCCGCCGCGTGCAACGCCGCCGCCGATTCGAGCACGCGCAGCAGACGCTCGGGTGTCAATGGTTTAGCGCAGTGCGCGTCGAAGCCAGCGGCCTTCGCGAGCGCGCGATCGTCGCGCGACGCAAACGCGGTACACGCGATCAGCAGCATGTGCGAAGTCTGCGGATGCGCGCGCAGCCGCCGCGCGAGTTCGAGCCCGTCGAGTCCAGGCATCTTGATGTCGAGCACCACCGCGAACGGCTGCCATTCGCGCGCGGTCTCACACACGGCAAACGGATCGTCGAGCGCGCGGCATTCGAAGCCGTCGGCCATCAGTAGCATTTGCAGCGCTTCGGCCGCTTCCCGGTAATCGTCAACTACCAGCACGCGACGATGCGCGGCCATCGCATAGCGGATCGGCCGCCATACGAGCACGTCGTCGCTGCTGTCCACGCTGTCGTTGAACACTGTCATTAGTTCACACCCTTTTACATTCGCCCTGAAGGGCATCCGCGCCACACGTGCAAGATTCGATCCCATTGCGTCTGCCGGACTACGACCGGTTGTTTGTTATTTCCGCTTCGCTCGGACGATGCCGCGGCCAGCACGCCTCGTCGCACATTCCGACGTTGCAATCAGTTGGAATGCGGGATTGAGCGTGCCCATTCATCACGGCGTTTGAATGACGGCGCCTGCGATGTGCGCGCTGCGCAACATCGATCGACGCTCTGTCCTTGTGCGGTCCGTCTCGTTCAGAGGCGTCGCACGATATCGGTATTTCAACGGATTGAGGGGGCCACGCAATGCATGCCGCTATCGCACTTATGGCGCGAATCGATGACGCGGTCTTATCAAAAGAATAAGCGACGATGCCGATAAAAAAATGCTCGACACGTTAGGGGTTTGTGCTCTGCGGGTTATCCCGCACGATTATCGATGAACCCTTTCAGCATCGCAAGCGTATCGGCGGCGTCGATGTGTTTGTCGGTGCGCCAGCGCAGCATGCGCGGAAAACGCACGGCCACGCCGGACTTGTGACGCGAACTTGCTTGTATCCCTTCGAAGCCGATCTCGAACACGAGCGTTGGCGTCACGCTGCGCACGGGGCCGAATTTATCGACGGTGGTCTTGCGCACGATCGCATCGACCCGACGCATCTCTTCATCCGTGAGCCCTGAATAGGCCTTCGCGAACGGCACCAACGTGCGCACGCCGTCGGCCTCGTCCCACACCGCGAACGTGTAGTCCGTGTAAAGACTCGCGCGACGGCCATGACCGCGCTGCGCGTAAACAAGTACAGCGTCCACCGCATAAGGCTCGATCTTCCATTTCCACCACGTGCCCGACGCCTTGGTACGACCAACGCCGTACATCGACTCGCGCTCCTTGAGCATCAAACCTTCGACGCCGCGCGCGCGGCTCTCGTCGCGCAACGCCGCGAGCGCGGTCCAGTCCGCTGCAAGGACGAGCGGCGATATGCGCAGCAGACCACGCGCGAGCGTGCCATCGACGGAGCTGGCCAGCGCATCGAGGCGTGCGCGCCGTTCAGCGAGCGGGTTCATGCGCTGGTCCTGTCCGTTCGCTTCGAGCAGGTCGTATGCGAGCAGCGCGGCGGGCGAATCCGCGAGTATCTTGCGCGTCAGCGTCTTGCGCGCGATGCGCGGTTGCAGCCGCGCGAACGGCAATGGCGCTGCCGCGCCGGGCTCCCACGCGAGAATCTCGCCATCGATCACGTAGCCATCGGGTAATGACTCGCCCAATGCCGCGACTTCGGGAAAACGTTCTGTAATCAGATCCTCGCCACGTGACCACAACCACACGCGGCCGCCGCGTTTGACGAGTTGCGCGCGTATGCCGTCCCACTTCCACTCGATCAGCCAGTGCGCGGGATCGCCGAGCGTCGCCGGATCGCTCTGCAAGGGATGCGCGAGAAAGAACGGATACGGCAGGCCGAGGTCGCTATCGTGTTCAGGCGCGTGCGCTTGCGTATCGTCGTCGGTCTGCGGCGCGATCAGACGCAGATAGCGCGCCGCATCGGGCTTCTGTTGCGAATCGGTCCAGCCGACCATTCGTTGCGCGATCCGCTTGTGATCGACGCCGGCCACTTCGGCGAGCGCACGCACCACTAGTTGCCGCGCGACGCCGACACGAAAGCCGCCGCCGATCAGCTTGGTCAGCAGGAAACGACCGCCCCAGTCGAGTTCGTCCCAGTAGCCGAGCAGACGCCTGCGCAACTCGTCGGGCGGCAGGCCGCGCAGCGGCAGCATGCGTTGCTCGATCCATTGCGTGAGACCCAGTTCGGAGTTGCGCGACGCGGGCGGCAGGATATGCGCGATGGTCTCGGCCAGATCGCCCACCGCGTGATACGACTCCTCGAACAGCCACTCGGGCAAGCCGGCGCGCTCGCGCGCGATTTCGGTCAGCAAACGCGTCGGCACGAGTTGACGCGGCTTGCCGCCCGCGAGGAAATACGACGCCCATGCCGCATCTTCGGGGTCGGCCACCGAGAAATAACTGGTCAGCGCCGCGAGCTTGTCGTGCGTCGACGTGGTCGCATCGAGCGCGGTGTAGAGAGCCGCGAAGCGTTTCATACGGTGCCCGTCATGATTCGCTCGCCGCCGGCGCTTCGTCGGCGCCGGCCGCATCGGCTTCGACGGTATCGTCGCCGTATTGCGTTTCGAACGCGCTGGCGTGCAGGCCCTGCTCGTTGAGCCAGCGCACCATCGGTTCGATCGAGCCATGCGTGACGATCACGCGGGAGGCGCCGCTCTCGCGTATCGCCGTTTGCAAACCCGGCCAGTCCGCGTGATCCGACAGCACGAAGCCACGATCGACGCCGCGCCGGCGACGCGCGCCGCGCAGGCGCATCCAGCCCGACGCGAACGCATCGCTGTAGTCGCCGAAGCGCTTGAGCCACGCGCTGTTCTGCGCGGACGGCGGCGCGACGATCAGCGCCTGTTTGAATACGCCCTTGTCTTTCGCGGCAATCTCGCCGACCAGACCGACCGCCGGCAGACGCACGCCCGCGTCGCGATACGCGCGATTGAGCGGCTCGAGCGCGCCGTGGCAGAAGATCGGCCCGATCGCCGCATCGACACTCGCGAGCACGCGTTGCGCCTTGCCGAATGAATAGCAGAACAGCACCGACGCGCGCCCTTCGGAGGCGTTGTGACGCCACCATGAATCGATCGAATCGAACACGCTTTGCGGCGTATCCCAGCGGTAGATCGGCAGACCGAACGTCGATTCGGTGATGAACGTATCGCAGCGCACCGGTTCGAACGCGGCGCAGGTCGGATCGGCTTCGAGCTTGTAGTCGCCCGATGCGACCCACACGCGGCCCGCGTGTTCGATGCGCACCTGCGCCGAGCCGAGCACGTGCCCGGCCGGATGCAGCGACACGCGCGCCGCGCCGATTGTCAATGGCTCGCCATAGTCGAGCGTGTGCAGCGCGATGCCGGGCAGCCGCGATAGCAGCACGCTCGCGCCCGCGCGCGTGGCCAGGTAGCGCTGATGACCGAAACGCGCGTGGTCGGAATGCGCATGTGTGATCACCGCGCGTTCGACCGGCCGCCACGGATCGATGTAAAAATCGCCGGGCGGGCAATACAGTCCCTCCGGCCGCGCGATCACCAGATCGTTGGCTTGCGGCGCGGTGTCGGTCTGACGCGGCGACTGATCCATCGGCTGTCCTCGGCAAGGGAACGCGATCTTGCGAACGCGGCCAAGCAAACTATATGCCGCGCCATCGATGGCCCCGTTTCTGCTTACGGTATATAAAGCACACAGGCGTGTCGAGAGCGGCTGCCATCCGGCAGTGCCCGGCGCGCACCGCGAGGCCTCATGCCGATCCTGCTCGACCAGCAAGCGCTGTATATCGCCAGACATCCCTGGCGCTTCCTGCTGCAAACGCTGAAAGCGTTTCGCGCGAACCAGGGGCTGCTGCTCGCGGGCGCGGTCGCGTACTACGCGTTGCTGTCCATCGTGCCGCTGCTGATCCTGATCGTCATCGTGTTGTCGCGCGTGGTGCCGCAGCAGTTGGTGCTCGACGCGCTTGCGCATCTGCTGCGCTGGCTCGTGCCCGGACAATCGGCCGCGCTCGTGCGCGAGCTGTCGAACTTCCTGCTGCATCGCGCGGTAATCGGCTGGGTGCTGCTGCTGACGATGATCTTCTTCAGCTCGCTCGCGTTCACCGTGCTCGAAAACGCGATGTCGCTGATCTTCGTGCATCGGGTCGTCGTGAAGCGGCGCCACTTCCTGATCTCGGCGCTGCTGCCGTACTGCTACATCCTGTTTCTCGGCGTGGGGCTGCTGATCGTCACGTTCGTGTCGAGCGCGCTCGACACGATCGGCGCCGAAGGACTCAGACTGTTCGGCCTGCACGTGTCGTTGCAGGGCTTCTCGCGAGTGATGCTGTATCTGTTCGGGCTCGCCGGCGAAATCTTCGTGCTGACCTCGGTGTATCTGGTGATGCCGGTGGGACGGCCGTCGCTCAAACACGCGCTGATCGGCGGCGTGGTGGCCGGCGCGTTGTGGGAGATCACGCGGCACGTGCTGGTCTGGTATTTCGCCACGCTGTCGCAGGTCAGCGTCGTCTATGGTTCGCTGACGATGGCGATCGTGATCCTGCTCAGCTTCGAATGGCTCGCGACACTGCTGCTGTTCGGCGCGCAGGTGATATCGCAATACGAGCGCTTCGGCCACGAACCGCTCGACGCGCCGCAGCCGAGGATCAAGACCGGGTAGCAAGCCATTCGCAAGGAACAAGCCTTGCTCGCCGATACCGACGACGGCCGCCCATTTCGCAGGGCGGCATCGACTGGCTATCGAGGAGCGAGGATCATGGCTGAAACCGTCGGCGACTTCATCATCGGGCGGCTGCACGCATGGGGTGTGCGGCGAATCTACGGCTATCCGGGCGACGGCATCAACGGCGTGTTCGGCGCGTTGAACCGCGCGCAGAGCGAAGCGAAGAAACGCCACAAAAGCACGGATCAGCCGGGCCCGATCGAATTCATTCAGGTCCGTCACGAAGAAATGGCCGCGTTCATGGCCTCCGCGCATGCCAAATTCACCGGCGAGTTGGGCGTGTGCATCGCCACCTCGGGGCCGGGCGCATCGCATCTGCTGACGGGGCTGTACGACGCGCGCATGGATCACATGCCGGTGCTCGCGATCACTGGTCAGCAAGCGCGCGCGGCGATCGGCGGACACTATCAGCAGGAGCTCGATCTGCCCGCGATGTTCAAGGACGTGGCCGGCTCGTTCGTCGGCTTTGCGACGATGCCCGCGCAGGTCCGTCATCTGGTCGATCGCGCGGTGCGCATCGCGCTCGCCGAGCGCGCGGTCACAGCGCTCATACTGCCGAACGATCTGCAGGACATCCCCTATGAGCCGCCGGGGCGCAAGCACGGCACGCTGCATTCGGGCATCGGTTACGCGCGCCCGCGCGTCGTGCCGAGCGACGAGCAATTGCGCCAGGCCGCCGACGTGCTGAACGCGGGCCGCAAGGTCGCGATCCTGGTCGGCGCGGGCGCGCTGCACGCGACCGACGAAGTGATCGCGATCGCCGAGAAACTCGGCGCCGGCGTCGCCAAGGCGCTGCTCGGCAAGGCCGCGCTGCCCGACGATCTGCCGTGGGTGACCGGTTCGATCGGCCTGCTCGGCACGAAGCCGAGCTACGACATGATGACCCATTGCGATACGTTGCTGATGATCGGCTCGGGCTTCCCCTACTCGGAATTTCTGCCGAAGGAAGGCGACGCGCGCGGCGTGCAGATCGACATCAAGGCCGACATGCTGAGCCTGCGTTATCCGATGGAAGTGAACCTCGTCGGCGATAGCGCCGAGACGCTGCGCGCGCTGCTGCCGCTGCTCGAGGAAAAGAAGGATCGGCTGTGGCGCGAGCGCATCGAAGGCTGGGTGTCCGACTGGTGGAAGACGCTGGAGAAACGTGCGCACGAACCCGCGAAAGATGGCCTGAATCCGCAGCTCTCGGTATGGGAGCTGTCGAAGCGCATTCCCTCGAACGCGATCGTCACCAGCGATTCGGGCTCGGTCGCGAACTGGTACGCACGCGATCTGCAAGTGCAGCGCGGCATGATGTGCTCGCTGTCGGGCGGGCTCGCGTCGATGGGCGCGGCCGTGCCCTATGCGATCGCCGCGAAGTTCGCGTACCCCGAGCGGCCCGTGATCGCGCTCGTCGGTGACGGTGCGATGCAGATGAACAACATGGCGGAGCTGATCACGGTCGCGAAGTACTGGCAAGGCTGGAGCGATCCGCGCTGGATCTGCATGGTGCTCAACAATGGCGACCTGAATCAGGTCACATGGGAGCAGCGCGTGATGGAAGGCGATCCGAAGTTCGAGGCCTCGCAGAGCATTCCGTCCGTGCCGTATCACCGCTTCGCGGAGCTGATCGGTCTGAAGGGCATCTATGTCGACAATCCCGATCAGATGGCCACCGCTTGGGACGACGCGCTCGCGTCGAATCGTCCGGTCGTGATCGAGGTGAAGGCCGATCCGAACGTGCCGCCGCTGCCGCCGCACGTTACGCTCGCGCAGGCCAAAGCGTTCGTCGAGACGTTGATGAAGGGCGACCCCGATCAGGGCAACGTGGTGGTCGAAACGGCGAAGCAGGTGCTCGGTGCCGTGCTGCCGGGGCATCACGACAAATGACGCGGTAGCGGCTCGACGACGCGTGTGCGCGCCAACGTTCGACGCAGAACGTGGCTGGTAAAATGGCGCGCGCTCCGTGCACGCGCTCATTGGGTCTGTTTCGCCGCAGGCTATCACGTCGGCCGTTATCTCATGCTCACACACATCCTCGCCGTTTTCGCGGCGGCCCATACTGCGTCATTCGCGCAAGTCACATCATTCGCGTCGTTCGCGTCATCAGGCATGGACGCTCTTGCCCATGCTTGACGAAACCCGCATCGCGCGCGCATTGACCGCGCGCGGCATCTCTGCCGATGCACGGCAGCGCGAGGCCATCGGCGCGCTCGTCGGGTTGGTCGGCGCGCAGCAGCGCGCGCGGCAGGCATGGTCCACCGCCGCGTTCGGGCCGCAAGGCGTCTACTGTCACGGACTGCCGGGCCGCGGCAAGAGCCTCGTCGTCGATACGCTGTTCGAGCTTGCGCCATGCCGCAAACGGCGCCTGCATTTCCACGAGTTCCTGCGCGAGATGAACCGCCGGCTCGTGCACGCGCCGCGTGGCGACGACCGGCTCGGCGACGTGTCGCGGCAATGGCTCGACGGTATCGAGCTGCTGTGCTTCGACGAATTCCATGTGCACGATATCGCCGACGCGTTCCTGATGGGCCGCTTTCTCGACACCGCGATCAACCTGGGCACGCGTATCGTGCTGACGTCGAACTACGCACCGGACGATCTGTTGCCCGACCCCGAGTTTCACGAGCGCTTTCTGCCGACCATCGCGCAGATCAAACGCGGCTTCACGGTGATCCATTTCGACGGCGTGCGCGATTACCGCTTCGGCGGCGAAGCGGCCGAGGTGCCGCGCTTTTTCGCGCCGCTCGACGCGTCGAGCGAGGCCGCGTTGCGCGATATCTTCACGAGGCATGAACGCGACGCCGCGATCGAGCCGGTCAGGCTGAGCGCGGCGGACCGGCCGCTCGAAGCGCGGGCAGCCGGCCGCGTGCTGCTGTGGGCGGACTTCGAGCAATTGTGCGTCGCAAGCCGCTCGCACCTCGACTACCTCGATCTCGCCGAGCAATGGCAAGTCTTGATCGTCGATCGTCTGCATACTGAAGCGCTGAGGCAGCCGCATACGCTGCAGCGCCTCGTCTGGCTGATCGACATCTTCTACGACCGCAAGCGTGCGCTCTTCATCGCCTCCGATCAGCCGATCGAGACCGCGTTGATCGGTCTCGAAGGCGCGCATGATCTGTCGCGTACGCTGAGCCGGCTTGCCGAGATGCAGTCGCGCGCATATCGCAGCACGCTTGAACGAGGCGGCGAGGACAACGCGCAAGACGGCATCAACGCCAAGGCATGATGGCCGGGTATCGGACCCGCGCGCATTTCTGCAATTCTTGCAAAGCGACGGTAAAGCGTGCCAACGCCGTTTCGCGTCGACGCACGCGCCACGGCGCCGGGCGATGCATCGCCGGCCACCCGAAACAAGCCTACACTCAACCATGCCATGCCCCGCGGTACCGGAAAACTCGCCGCCAGATCAGTTCGATGGGCGTGGGCGAACCTGTTCGTTCTTCATCGCGCCGCTCTTTCGCGGCAAAGGAGAAGCCATGGAAAAGAGCCCAAAAGCCACGGCCTTGTTCATCGCAGGTTTTGGCCCGATTGTGATTGAAGCCCAGGCAAGCCGCGATCTCTACGGTCGGGCCTTCGGTATCCCCTTCAAGGAGGAGAACGGCGGCTATCTCCATACAGAGGGTCTGAACGGCGCAAACTCTTTCGCCTTGTGGCCGCTCTCCCACGCCTCCCAGTCGTGCTTCGGCACGGATTCGTGGCCTCGCGACGTACCCATCCCGCAAGCCTGGATCGAGTTTGATGTCGACGACGTCCAGGCGGCAACGGCGGAACTTGAATCGCAAGGGTATCGGATGCTGGTCAGGAACCGGACTGAGCCGTGGGGCCAGACGGTCAGTCGCTTCATCGGGCCGGAAGGATTGCTGGTCGGAATCACGTTTACGCCATGGCTGCGGGAACAGAAATGATGGGCAACCACAGTGGCAGTCTTGCGCGCGTTGACTGATAGCCTCAGATCGGCACCAGCGCGCGTCAGGTTACCCGGTTAGCGCCGAAAATCGATATTCACCATTGTGAATAATGCGCGTAACTATCAGCCATCGCTTTCCTAAACTTGGCATTAGGCGAGCACGACGGAAACAGTACGAAAGCATCGTTTGCGTCGAAATCGCAGTCCAACCAAGGAGACGCGTGTCATGAACAAGGCAACCACCACATTGATCGCGGCCGTCGCCGCACTCACGCTGTCGGGCGGCGTATATGCACAAAGCAACAACACGCTGGCGACTCCGACCACACAGTCGCCGGCCGCTGCTGCAACGAGTGGCTACGGCACGCCTGGTGCCACCAACACGGACAGCGGCTCCGGGTCGCCGACCTCGGGCCAGCCGAATAGCGCGAACAGTAGCTCGACGTCCCGCCCCCCCGCTTACGGGGTTAACAACTCGCTTGCGACCCCAACCACAAAGTCGCCAGCCGGCCAATGAGAGCAATCAAGGCTGGCAACCGGGCGCAAATGAGCGCAAAGCGACCAGGCGGTTCAATTTCATCGGGCGTAGCGTGACCGAATAGCCGCGACTGCCAACACAGATCGCGACGGTAGAAAAAAGTTGGTGTGACTGGCCGGTCATAAACGCGCCAGAAGGCCAAGTTCGCCCCAACGTGTCGGCCCTGATTGCCACGACGTCTCGATTGCAAAGCTACTGAACCAACCGGGGCATCATGATCGTCCCATAGTTGGGCCCGATGCCGTCCATTTGGTTGTTTTTGCAGTAGTTGGGATCGTTGCCCATCTGAACGGTGATGACTGCGTTGGACCCGCTGCCCGTCTCGTTCAGGATGTGCAGGCACCCGAATGCGACTATCGGCGGAGTACTCCCTTGTCCCCCCGTGACGTTACTCACTACAGCTACCGTCACCCAGGCACAACTACCCGCCGAACCCGCCGCGATCTGACTACACGTTGCAACACCGTGGAACGCATTGCTATTTAGGCCCGTTTCAAGATAGATCGGTTCGCCGATAGACATCGGACTCGCGTTTCCACTCGTCATCAACCCGACTATGGCGCTGGAACCAAGCTGGCTGTTCGCCGATGAGAGGGAAGTCCATTGCCCTGCGTTGCAATTGGCGGCCTGGTACGACGCTCTGATCGCGAAGATGTACGGTTGGCCGATCGTCTGCGGAATTGGCGTGCCGTTGTTCGCCGCTTGGGGGTCGGTTGTACTGGTAGCAAGATCGGGTGAATTGGTCGCCGAATTCCAGTAGGTGTCGTAGAGGCATTTCGACATGACAATCGGGAACAGTGCCCCAACTTCAGCGGTTCCAGGACTAGCCACGACCGCAGTCGCTGTCGCACTCGTTTTCAGCGATTTGATGTTCAGCACTTGTGCCAGATACACCGGAACGACCCCGTTAGAGTCGGTCCCGTCCTTGTGGACCGTCACCTGAACCGCCGGCACGATGTTTCCGCTTGCTACCGGCACGGTTGCCTGGGATACACCAGCCGCGACATTGCTGACATTCACATAGCCGGTAGTGACATCCGACGAATGCAGTTGCACGGCTGCCCCTTGGACGTTGTTATCCGGTCCGAACGAAACAGCCTCGGTCTGCGAGTCGTTCCAATCCGGATTCGCGGCGTTCGCGTTGTTGCAGCCAGGGTTGTTGGCTTGGGCATATAGGCACTGTGCCCCTGCAAGCGCCGCAGCGTCGGCGGCGGTCTGTGCCTGAGTGCGGGCGAGCATCAGGTTGCCAATGTCAATCGCGAGCGCCGCGAAGCTCAGGAGCATAAGCAGCAGCAGAGCGACCATGATGGCCACCGTACCCTTTTGCTTCTTCATCGATTTTGCGCGGCGCTGAGTACGCATGGTATGGATGTTACGCATGATGTTCTTCTTATTCGTTGTTCATCGTGGCCGTGGAGCTCAAGGTGATCGGCCCAGTCAACGGGTTCATCAGGGGGCCGAGCAGCAACCCTGTGAACGTGTACGAAACCTTGACTGCCAACGCGGTGCCGAACGACCCGCCTGCGTTGGTCACCGAGACCGACGGTGTGGGGTTTTTCGTCGCAAACGAAATCAGGTACGAGGACGTATAGTTGGTCACCACGTTGGTGATGTTTGTCGTCGTGGGCCTGGGACTTGTTAGCACGATGCCCGCCCGCGCGCCCTCCCTGGCGGCGTTGGTGATGACAGCCTGGTCGTACAGCGCCAGGCCGAACTCGACGATCCCAAACACGATCAGCAGCAGGATCGGAAGTACGAGCGCGGTTTCAACGGCCACCACGCCCTTTTGCTTTTTTTTCAGGCTCATTATTTGACTCCGTATGCGCTCACGCAACAGTCACCGACAGCACCTCGTTGGCTAAAGCTTGCGCTCTGCTCTGGACGCTGATTCGGTGGACGCGATCCTGAATTTCGCAAAGGCGCGGCTAGCGCCGGGGAATCGAAGTGGGCGTGAACAGTAACGAGCCAGCGCACATCGAGGTAACACCGATGACGTGGCACGCTTGAAATATGATGGAATCGCGACGGTGCTGTTCGCTTGATTTCTCATGGTGTCCCCCGACGTTGAGTGCCACACTCCGCATGTGATTGTTGAATGCGAAGGGCCTCGAGAAGCCATCTGGTTGTCATTTTGGCTTCGCTTATAGCGCTAAAGCATACGAGGCATATCGGGGGAATCTGTGCGCTTCCAGACAATTCTTCAGCAATAAAGGCAAAACGGCTATTGAAGACGACACATTGGATTAGTTTATCTCGCTACGCTTGATCCTGGCCGCCCGGTTTATTGCTTCAGATGCCTCATGCTCAATGAGATCGACGTTACTGCATCGCGGTGGATGAGAAAGTGGCTTGACCCGGCCGCAGCGCCTCGACAACTCCGGCCGCGGCTGCTCTCGCGCAGTCAGACATAGCTGAGTTGCGTTTATCGCGCAGGCTTCGATTCAAGAAGACTCCGGCGAATGGGAGCGATAGTGATTCCACCAATCGCATCTGCCCGCGAGTTTCGAGTCGTCGCTGTGCAAGAACTTTAGCCTTGCGACGTTTTCGCGAACCCTCACGCAGGCACATGGCCCGACGCGTTCGTGCTTCGTCATCCACACACGCACAGCCATCTGGGCGCGTGACCGCGATTGTGTATTCGTCGTCAAGAGAAGCGGTCAACACGGGCCTTTACCAGGCCGCTCGAAAAAGATCTTGGGCATGGGATCGTTTCCATTTGGTTTCTACGTCGCGCAGCCGAGCGACCAGCGGTGTGTTGTTGATCGAGTCCTTCATGCAGTCAGTTGATCCGTTGGCTCGGTGGTTTGCATCGCCGCTTGAAAACGGCCGCCGTCCCAGTATCCCCCCTAACTTTCGGACAATCGGTGCGATATCGAACAATCGCGCTCACCGGTGCCGGTTGTGATCCAGCGCTGCCTCGATTACGACGCGGGGCCGGCCGTCTGGCAACCCGCGGCCAGCGAAGACGGTTACTCGCGGCGGGTTTCAACCTGCGCTGACAGCCTCCCTCGTCAAAAGTAACCGTCCTCCATGACGACGTTGTGGGCGCATGCTTCTCACCGTCTAGCAGACATTCGTGGATGTCCGATCACTGATCTACGATCGAACCGAACCGCGGCAAATTCAGTGCGACGAGACATAAGCCGTATCAGCGAATACTGCCGGGATCGCGAAGCTCTCGCGCATACGCTTTGCCTCTGCGGCCGGCGTCAAGCCAAACAGACGCCTGAATTCCCTGCTGAACTGGGACGGGCTCGCATAACCCACAGCGTGTCCCGCCGCCTCCGCGGTTAGCTCCTTGCGCACCATTAACAGGCGAGCCTGATGAAGGCGCGTCGACTTCACATATTGCATCGGCGACACCTGCGTAATTGCCTTGAAGTGGCTGTGGAAACTCGGAATGCTCATACCCGCTTCGTCGGCCAGTTGCCTTACGTCGAGGGGCTGCGCATAGCTTGCATGAATCAGGCGGAGTGAGCGGCCTATCTGTCCGAACTGTCCTCGCATCGCCAAAGCCTCGCGCAACGAGCCTCCCTGGGCTCCGGTGAGCACCCGGAAATACAGTTCACGCAGCAGCCCGGCGCCCAACACAGCAGATTCGAGTGGCCGATGCATCGCCTCGAGGAAGCGCAGCACGGACGCTTGCATTGCGTCATCCATCGGCGTCGACATCATGCTTTGAGGTGCTGGTGCGCACTCCCCCACGCCTTCGCGGTCGATCCGCTCCGCAAGTTCGGCGGCCAATGCGAAATCGAGGTGCAGATACAGCGCGAGCAGTGGGCGCTCCTCGGTTGCGTCGGTCTCCATGCTGAACGGCACGGGCACGGACACGGCCAGGTAGTGACGCTCGTCGTACAGGTAGAGCTGGTCGCCGAAATAACCTCGCTTGCGGCCCTGGCAGACGATCACGATACCGGGATCGTACAGAACGGGCGTGCGCGATAGCGCCCGGTTCGACCGCAAGATGCGGACGCTCGGCAGTGCCGTCAGGTTGTAGCCCTCGTCGGGCGCCAACGCGCGTAGCAGGACAATCATGCGTTTCTGGCTTCGAGAGGATAGAGCTGGATGCTGGGCCAAAGCGCGTATCGTGTTCATAGTTTTATGCAAGAAAATCAGCGGAATTCGGCTTAATTTGCCTCGCTGGTCAGATTAGTATGCACTCTCCAATCGACATTCGGGAGAAGCTTCAATGGCAATCAGCAAAACTCTGCTCATCACCGGCGTCAGCAGCGGCTTTGGCCGCGCGCTCGCACAGGAAGCGCTGGCGGTGGGTCACAAGGTCGTCGGTACGGTGAGAAGTGCCCAGGCAAAGCGTGAATTCGAGTCCGTATCCGCGAATGCTGCTTGGGGACGCGTGCTCGACGTGACCGACTTCGACGCGATCGACGGCGTCGTGGCGGAAATCGAGGCTGGCGTCGGACCAGTCGATGTGCTGGTCAACAATGCCGGCTACGGCCACGAGGGCATCATGGAGGAATCGCCGCTCTCGGATATGCGCCGACAGTTCGATGTGAATGTATTTGGTGCGGTCGCCATGATGAAGGCCGTCCTGCCGTTCATGCGTGAGCGCCGCCGCGGCCACATTCTGAATATCACATCGATGGGCGGCTACATCACGATGCCGGGAATCGCTTATTACTGCGGGAGCAAGTTTGCGTTGGAGGGCATCTCCGAGGCGCTTGGCAAAGAGGTCAAGCCCTTCGGTATTGCCGTGACGGCCGTGGCGCCGGGCTCATTTCGCACTGACTGGGCAGGTCGCTCGATGACGCGGACCCCCCGCTCGATTTCGGATTACGACGATATTTTCAATCCCATCCGCCAGGCCCGCGAGGAAAAAAGCGGCAAGCAATTGGGAGATCCCAGGAAAGCGGCGCGCGCAATGCTGGCCGCCATGGCAGCGGATCATCCGCCCACGCGTCTTTTGCTCGGTAGCGACGCACTCGGGCTTGTTCGAGACAAGTTGTCGGCATTGAACGTGGAAATCGATGCATGGGAGGCTACCACCGTTTCGACGGACGGCTGATGAGCGCCGAGGCCGACAAGCTGTCGAGAACCGTATCCTCAATGAAAGGCCTGGACCGACAGGGCAAAGCTGGGACGGGAAGCGACGCAGACGTCAAAACAGGACTGAAGATGTAGCCGACTCCCGCGATCAGCGCCGGCGTGAAGTTATAGCGCCCGTTGGTCGATCTCGTAGTTGTCGACGCGCAGGCTGTGACCGCCGCGATAGTCGAGCCGCGTGTCGGTGACGACCAGGTTCACCGCTGCCGCGCCGAACGGCGAATTTCGTCCGTCACCCCCGCGATGGTCTGTAAACTGTCCCTTCTGCTGCGGACAAGAGGTTGGAGTGGTGAGATCAGGATACGGCGCGATATTCACCGCCTTAATCGCCGCGGCGCTGTTCGGCGCCGCGACACCGTTGGCCAAGGCGCTGCTCGGCTCAGTCAGCCCCTTCATGCTCGCAGGACTGTTTTATCTCGGTAGCGGCCTGGGGCTTGGGGTCGGCATCGCGTGGCGTGCCTTCCGATCGCGCGGGCTTCAGTCCGCCGCGGACCACCGCATCACCAAAGGCGAGTTGCCCTGGCTGATCGGGGCGATAGCGATGGGTGGCGTCGCCGGCCCCGCATTGCTGATGCTGGGCCTGTCCACCACACCAGCGGCAACGAGTTCGTTATTGCTCAACCTTGAGGGTGTGTCGACCGCAGTGATTGCCTGGGTGGTCTTCCAGGAAAATGTCGACATTCAGGTTTTTCTCGGGATGGTGGCAATCGTTGCGGGCGGCGTGCTTCTGTCGTGGCATCCGGGACAGTCAGGCGTGCCGGTGGGTGCGTTACTGATCGTCGGCGCGTGTCTGTGCTGGGCAATCGACAACAACCTGACGCGCAAGGTCTCGGCGAACGACGCGATGGTGATCGCGTGTCTCAAAGGGATGGTGGCCGGTCCCGTGAATCTCGGCATTGCGATCGCGGCGGGCGCTTCGCTTCCGTCAGCAGGAACCATGGCGGCAGCGATGCTGACCGGGCTTGGCGGTTACGGCATCAGCCTCGTGCTGTTCGTTGTTGCACTTCGCCATCTCGGTACGGCGCGTACAGGCGCGTACTTTTCCGTTGCGCCGCTTTTCGGTGTCATGCTTTCGCTGATCATATGGCCCGCGCTACCCAATCTGTCTTTCTGGATTGCCGCCGCCCTGATGGCGCTGGGTATCTGGCTACATGTGCGCGAGCGGCATGAGCATGAGCACAGCCATGAGTTTCTTGAACACACGCACCGGCATCGCCATGACGAGCACCATCAGCACGCGCATGAGTTTCCTTATGCCGGTGAAGAGCCGCACACGCATCCCCACGTGCATCTGCCCATTACACATTCGCACGCGCATTTCCCCGATATCCATCATCGGCATCAGCACTAGCTGTCCTCCGACGTCGTCATTTCCCCAGGGCGGCGCAGCATCTTGTCGACTTCGCCCGCGTGCATCTCCTCGACGTGGATCATCTGACGGGCGAACTCCTCGAGTGCAACCGAGCGGTCCTCGACGAGCGCCAGCAGGTCGCGATACAACTGCAACGCAAGATTCTCGGCTTGCAACGACTCGCGGAGGATCGAAGAGATATCGAAGGTGTGCGAGTCGAGCAGAGGACCGATCGCAAGCGACGGATAGGCACCCAGAGTCGTGATCCATTCGCCGGCCTGCTGTGCGTGCAACAACGATTCATCGGCCTGCGCGCGCAACCACGACCTGATCGGAATGCGTCCGAATCCGAACACAAGGAACGAATAGTGCGTATATCGGACGACGCCGGCCAACTCGGATTCGAGAATCCGGTTCAGCACCGCAACGACGTCTTCCTTATTGATCTCGGCCATTTGAAGTCTCCTTTCATGGCGTGGCGAGGCGTCCGGCCTCGCGACCGGGTAGGCCGGCAAGCGGCCGCAAACGGTGGCCGCACGCCTGATCGAAACGGATAGATCCCGCCGGCCCACCGCTTTTCGCATCAAGCGTTCACGACCTCGTCGAGCGCCGCACGCTCAAGTGCCCTTGCCCTTCTTCACCCGCTCGATCTGCTGCTTCGCCGCCTGATACACGGCTTCCGGCGTGAAACCGAATTTCTTCTTCAGATCCGCGATCGGCGCCGACGCGCCGAACGTATGCATGACGACCTGCGCACCGAGCCGTCCTGTATACCGATCCCAGCCGAGCGACGCAGCCTGCTCGACGGCGACGCGCGCCTCGACGTCCGCGGGCAGCACCGACTCCTGATACGCGCTGTCCTCGCGCTCGAAGATGTCCCACGACGGCATCGACACGACGCGCGCCGCGATGCCCTCGCTCTTCAGCTTCTCGTACACGTCGGCGCAGATCGACAACTCGCTGCCGGTCGCCATCAGGATCACCTCGGGCTTCTTGCCGTCGGGCGCATCGGCGAGCACATACGCACCGTGCCTGACGCCGCTCGCGGGCGCATAGCGGCTCCGGTCGAGCGTCGGCAGCGGCTGGCGCGACAAGACGATGCACGCCGGCCGATGCGGCTGCGTCAGCGCAACGCGCCAGGCCTCGGCTGCTTCGTTCGCGTCGCCGGGACGCAGCACCGTTAGGCCGGGCACGCCGCGCAACGACGCGAGCTGCTCGATCGGCTGATGTGTCGGACCGTCTTCGCCGAGGCCGATCGAATCGTGCGTGAACACAAAGATGGCCGGCACTTCCATGATCGCCGACAGGCGGATCGGCGGCTTCATGTAGTCGCTGAAGATCAGGAACGTCGAGCCGTACGCGCGCAGATTCGATAGCGCAAGACCGTTGACCACCGCGCCCATCGCATGCTCGCGAATGCCGAAGTGCAGATTGCGGCCGGCATAGTGATCCGCCTGGAAGCTGCCGGCGCCTTCGAACTTCAGGTTGGTTTTCGTCGACGGCGACAGGTCCGCCGCGCCGCCGATCATCCACGGCACACGCGCGGCAATCGCATTGAGCACCTTGCCCGACGATTCGCGTGTCGCGATGCCCTTCGGGTCCGCGTTGAAGCTCGGGATGTCGCTGTCCCAGCCCTGCGGCAATTCGTGCGCCTCGATCTGCGCGAATTCGCGCGCGAGCTCCGCATACTGCTTTTTGTAGCTGTCGAACTTCGCCTGCCATTGTTCGCGCGCCGCCTTGCCGCGCGCGCCGATGCCCTGCGCGAAGCGCTCGTGCACGCCCTCGGGCACGTAGAAGAACTTGTCCTCGGGCCAGCCGTAGAACTTCTTGGCGAGCGCGACTTCCTCGACGCCGAGCGCTTCGCCATGCGCGGACGCGGTGTCCTGCTTGTGCGGCGCCCCCCAACCGATGATGCTGTGGACCACGATCAGCGACGGCCGGTCGGTCACGCTCTTTGCTTCGACCAGCGCCTTTTCCAGCGCGGCGGTGTCGTTCGCATCGCCGACGTGCAGCGTGTGCCAGTTGTAGCCGTGAAAGCGGCTTGCCACATCGTCGCTATACGCGAGGTCCGTATGGCCTTCGATCGTCACGCGGTTGCTGTCGTAAATCCAGATCAGGTTCGACAGCTTCAGATGCCCCGCGAGCGAGGCCGCTTCGTGCGAGATGCCTTCCATCATGTCGCCGTCGCCGCAAATCGCGTACACGCGGTAGTCGAACAGCGGCGCGTCCGCGCGATTGAAGTGGCTCTCGTACCAGCGCGCGGCCATCGCCATGCCGACGCTATTGCCGAGCCCTTGCCCAAGCGGTCCCGTGGTGGTCTCGACGCCGGTCGTCATCCGGTACTCGGGGTGGCCCGGCGTATTGCTGTCGATCTGGCGGAAATGCTCGATGTCGTCGAGCGACACGGCCGGCGCGCCGGTCGGTTTGCCGTGTTCGTCGACGGCTTTCACGTTGGCCAGATGCAGCAGCGAATACAGCAGCATCGACGCATGCCCGGCCGACAGCACGAAGCGGTCGCGATTCGGCCACAGCGGCTCGTCAGGGTCGTAACGCAGATGGTGTTGCCACAGGTGATACGCGACCGGCGCGAGCGCCATCGGCGTGCCGGGGTGGCCGGAATTGGCTTTCTGCACGGCGTCCATCGACAGCGTGCGGATCGTGTTGATGCACAACTGATCGAGGGCGGAATCGTTTTGCATGGGACGCTCCTTGTTCGGCAATTTGGAAGACGGCCGACGCGCGCCGCGGAGCGCGCGGACGGATCGGTGCATCGTGTCGACATGGAATCGCGCGCGCCCGGGCATGTCGATAAGGACGCGAAGCCGCACGTCGAACCGCCCACGTGCCAGCGTCACCGCCGAAAGCGCGCCGGAAAATCGCGGCAAAGCCCACAGATGATGCGCCTAACCGCGCAACTCTGCACGCCACGCCGCGGCAGGTCGGTTGCTTCGCAAACGACGAAGTTCAGGCCGACTGCAGCCAAAACTCGATGACGGGACCATGCTTGCCGTCGATCGGATCGAGCGGCGGAAACGGCAACGCCAGCATCTCGGTGAGTTCCTGCGGCGTCAGCGCTTCGCGGCGAATGTCCCATTGCTGCCCTAACGGATAGCCCGCCACCACCTGAAAATGCCGCTCGAACGATTGCAGACAATGGCCGGTGCCGGCCGGCAGCAGCAGCACGTCGCCCGCGTGCAGCGTCACCACGCGTCCGCCTGGCCCGCCGACGATCACCTCGGCGCTCGCGTCTGTCACGCCGAGCACCTCGTGCGCGGTCGCGTGAAAGTGATGGAAGTCGAAGATGCCGTTGCGCCACTGCGCGGGCCATGCGTTGCGCTCGAAGAGGATTTCGAACGCGGCGGGCAGATTGCCGCTGCCGGGCGACAGCGCGCGCCGGTACAACACGACCGGCAGCTTGCTGTTGTTCGGCACCCAGTCGTGCGGCTCCAGCATGAACGCTTCGTATTCGGTCTGCGCGGCGTCGAAGCCGTGCCTGGACTCGTTGAACATGGTTGCTCCTGGCTTGTGATGCGGTTGCCGCGAACCTGCGCACGAGCAGCCGGCTAGCCTCCGCCGATGCCCTGCAGCACCTTGCCCGTGCCGCCGCACACCGCGCAGCGAGCGCCCTCGACCTTGCCCGTGCCGTGGCAGGCGCCGCACAGGTCTTCGCCAGCGCCCGGCGTGTTGGGCGGCGCTTCGTCGCCGGGGTTCATCGATTGGGTTGGATTGTCCGCTTGCATGCGCTTTCTCCGGTTGAGTGTTGACGGATTGGATGCACGGCTGGCACGCAACGCGCCGTGTCATTGCTCGCCCGGCTGCTTGTGATGCGATTCGCGCCCGCCGCCGCCCGGCGGCTCGGCGTGCTCGCCGCTGCCGAGCGGCACTTCGGCACCGTGGCGCGGCCGCTCGCTCGACCGTGGCGGATTGGTCGCTTTGTCCACGCCGGTCTGCACGACCGGTTCGATGCCGAGCGGACTCGGCTCGACGTAGTGCGTGCCGCTCGGCTTGTTGCGGGCTTTGACTTCGTCGGACATCGTGGGCGCGGCGCGGTTATCTGGCCTCGCGGACTGCTCGCCGCCTAGCGTCGCGCTCTGCTGCGGGGTGTCGGTCGATTGGGGATCTTGCATCGGGCCCTCCTCGTTTGTTCTGCCGTCGATTCGCGTCATCACGCGCCATCTCGAACGGGCATCTGGTTCACGCAGCAACATTCGAGCCTTGCCGGAGAAGTCCGCGCGCAGCGCAACAGGCACGGCCATTGCGACCTCGAAGGCGGTAGCACGGCACGTTCGCTTTGTAAAAAAGGCGCGCCCCCGACGGAGAACCTCATGAGCATTACGACAATTCGCGTATCCGATACCGAGGTGCAGGTCGAGCGCACGCTGTACACGTTCGCGCAAAAGAGCGACGCCGATGCGTTCCAGAACTGCCTCGTCGACGGTTCGGTCGACACCTGCTATCGCGATCATCCGCCGCTGTCGGCGCGCCCCACCGTGCCCGACGAACATCCGGACGATCCCGCGCGCGGCAGCACGATTTCACCATCGCTCGGCGGTCTGCCCTGATGGCTCTGCGCCTCTCACGGAAGCACTGCCAAGCCGGCTGCGCCCGCTCAGCCTTCGGGCGCGGCACGATCGGCCGCGACGAGCTTGCGGCCGTACGCAATCGCGGCGCGGCGTGCTTCGTCGGCGGTCGCATAGGGGCCGATCTGCGGTGCGCCCTCGAACGGGAACAGAATCCGCCTGTCCGCTTTCCTCACAACCTTCAGCCCACCTATGTATCGGCCGTCGCCTGTTCCGTGATAGCTGGCGAAAATCTCGAAGTCGTCGTCGGCAACGTCGGCCTTGTGTCGCGCCATATGCGCTCCTCGTCCTGTGCTTTGCGTGGGCGATGTCTGTGAGCCGGGCGCGCGCGGTCATCGCGATGCGGCGCGCGTGCCGGGTTCCAGCAATTGACGTTCCAGGCGAACGACATCCGTCGGCATGCGGCACGAGCATTGCGCGTCTGAACGAAGACTAGGGTCTGTTTACATATGGAACGCACGTGCGAATGCCCGCTATCGGCCGTCCCCCAAGGGGACGGCCGATAGCGGGCATTCCCCTGGAATGAAATTCAGAACTGGGGTTGCCGCGAGAAGGGCCG